>CAWBXL010000122.1:0-6777 GCA_963792305.1 uncultured Acidobacteriaceae bacterium
CTGTACCGGCGGGTGAGGTTTACCAGGCTGTCGAGTCTCCACGCGGCGAGATGGGTTATTACATCGTCAGCGATGGGACGGCTAAACCCTATCGGGTGCATATGCGGTCAGCTTGTTTGGCCAATATGCAGTTGTTGCCCTCGATGTGTGAAGGACGGTTGTTGGCGGATGTGTTCGCAGCTATCGGATCCATTGATATTGTGTTGGGCGAGATTGACCGGTAGCAATTTTGTGACTTGGTAATCGGGTAATTTTGTAATTTGAACCGGAGGGCGTATATGTCCACTGGGCCCGAAGAATTACCATTAGGCGAAGAAATTCGCCGTTCGAATCGTAAGAATGTACAAGTCATTGCCGCATGCAACAGATGCGCAAGTTTTGGGGAAACAATTGTTACGTTGCGGGACATCGGTTGCAGCAAACTATCGTGCCGCTTGTAGGGCTCGGTCACGCGCGGAATGGATTGCAAAAATTGGGATTGTCGTTGAAGAAGCCGACGAAACCGTCTTTTGGCTTGAGATGCTTGAGGATTGCGGGATTGTTTTAAAAGAGAGAAATACAGAAATCTTAAAGAAAGCACATCGAGTTGAGTGCTTTATTTACAGCATCGCAGCGAACAGCAAGAAAAAAATAATTAGACGTTTAAATTACAAAATTACAATTTTTAAAATTGCCAAATGAAGTTTTCTGACGAATTCGAGAAGCGTTTTGCGGAGATGCTGACTCACTATCCGACCAAGCGGTCGGTGCTGGTGCCAACATTGCTTTATGCACAGGATGAGGTTGGCTATCTGAGCGATGAAGTGATCGCCGAACTGGCCGGGCGTCTGGAACTCACCGAACTTGATGTGCGCAATGTGATCAGCTACTACTCCATGCTGATCACCAAGCCGCGCGGGAAATATGACGTACAGGTATGCACCAATATCGCGTGCATGTTGCGCGGCGGCGAAGAACTGCTGGAGCATTGCAAGAAGAAATTAGGTATTGGGCATAAAGGGCACAACCCCAGACGGAATGTTTTCCCTTTGGAAGAAGTGGAATGCATCGGCGCATGCAGCTGGGCTCCAGCGGTCCAGGTGAACTACGACTTCCACGAGAATCTGACCGCCGAAAAAATGGACAAGATTCTCGAAGAGTACAACAGAGCGAGGATTGAGAATTGGCAATCGGGTAATTTGTAATTAGACGGTTTAAATTACAAAATTACTTTAATTACAATGGCTCTCGTTTCCCATCCCGACGAAGTAAAGGTCGTCACCAAACGCTTCGGCAAGGGCGCGACCAACATCGATCGCTACCTGGAGCTGGACGGCTACAAGGCGGTGCAGAAAGCGCTGGCCATGACGCCGGATGACATCATCAATCGAGATGAAGGCTTCCGATCTGCGCGGGCGTGGCGGCGCAGGATTCACCACCGGGATGAAGTGGTCGTTCGTGCCCAAGCAGTCCGCCAAGCCGAAATACTTCTTGTGCAATGGCGATGAAAGCGAGCCGGGCACCTGCAAAGACCGCCTGATTTTTGAACACGATCCGCACTCCGTGATTGAAGGCGTGATCATCGCCGGCCTCGCCGTCGGTTCGAACACCGGCTACATCTACATTCGCGGCGAGTACCGCTACCTGCTCGAGATCATGCAGAAAGCGATTGCTGATGCGTACGCGAAAGGCTTTCTCGGCAAGAACATCTTCGGCAGCGGAAAGATTTCGACATCTACTGGCACGGCGGCGCGGGCGCTTACGAAGTCGGTGAAGAATCTGCGTTGATGGAATCGCTCGAAGGCAAGCGCGGCATTCCGCGCATCCGGCCTCCCTTTCCTGCCGTGGTCGGACTTTAGGGCGGACCGACGGTCATCAACAACGCCGAGACTCTGGCCAGCGTTCCCACATATTGCTCGGCGGCGCGGAGTGGTATCGCCGAATCTGGGCACGCCGAAAAACGGCGGCACACGCCTGTTCTGTCTCAGCGGACATGTGAACAAGCCCGGCGTTTACGAGTTGCCCATGGGCTACAACCTCAAGAAAATGATCTACGAGGTCGGCGGCGGCATTCCGAACGGCACGAAACTGAAAGCAGTGGTTCCCGGCGGATCGTCGCACCCCGTGCTTACCGCCGACGAAATCGATGTCGCCATGGACTTCGACTCGGTAGGAAAGCCGGGTCGATGCTGGGCTCCGGCGGCGTGGTAGTGCTCGACGACACGACCTGCATGGTGAAGTTCGCCCTGCGCACCATGAAGTTCTATCAGCATGAAAGCTGCGGATGGTGCATCCCCTGCCGTGAAGGCACCGACTGGCTCAAGAAAACGTTGACCCGCTTCCACGCCGGCGTCGGAGTAACCAAGGATATCGACAACATCAATATCTGCGGAGAACATGCTGGGACGCACGTTCTGTCCGCTGGGCGATGCAGCGGCAATGCCGACCATTGCCTTCGTGAAAAAGTTCCGAAAGGAATTTGAAGAACATCTGGACGGGAAGCCCTGCCCATTCGAGCACGCAGCACGAACCGGCGCTGGCTTGAAGCTGAGTTTCGGTATCGGTTGAATAGAAATATCGGCATTACGAGATTACCCGATTACTAAATTGCATGCAACGTAACTGTAAACATCACAGTAGACGGCAAAAAGGTCACGGCTCCGGCTGGAACGCTGCTCATCGAGGCCTGCAAGAGCGTCGGCATCGAAGTTCCGTCGTTCTGCTATTACCCGGCTTGTCTTTGCAGGGCGCATGCCGCATGTGCCTGGTCGAAAGTTGAAAAGATGCCGAAGCTGCAGACCGCCTGCACCACTGTGGTCGCCGAGGGCATGGTCGTCACCACCGACACCGCCGAAATCCATCAGGCGCGCAAGGCGATCGTCGAAATGCTGCTCGGCAACCATCCGCTGGATTGCCCGGTATGCGATGCCGGCGGCGAGTGCGAATTGCAGGACATGACATTCTCCTACGGCGCCGCTGAATCGAAATACATCGAGGCCAAGCAGCACCGCGAAGAACAGCAGTGGTCGCCAGTAGTCTTCTTCGACCGTCCGCGCTGCATCCTTTGCTACCGCTGCGTGCGCGTTTGCGGCGAGGGCATGGACGTCTGGGCACTTGGCGTACAGAATCGCGGCGTCAGTTCCATCATCGCTCCCAACAAAGGAGATCATCTGGAGTGCGAAGAGTGCGGCATGTGCATCGATATTTGCCCAGTCGGCGCACTGACTTCCGGCGCGTACCGCTATAAGACGCGGCCATGGGAGATGAAGCACGTCGGCACCACCTGCACCCACTGCGCCGACGGCTGCAAGACGACTTTGGGTGTACGCCGCTCCGATACCGGCATGGAGATCGTCCGCGGAGACAACCGCGACAAGAGCGGCATCAACGGAGATTTCCTCTGCATCAAGGGCCGTTATGCATTCGACTTCGCCAATCACGAAGACCGCATCACCCAGCCGCTGATCCGCAAAAATGGCACGCTTGACTCCGGCGACCTGGGAAGAAGCATTCGAGTTGATTGGGCGCAAATTCAAAGAGGTTCGCGACAAAGACGGCGGACAGGCGATCGGCGTAATCGGCTCGAACCGCACCACCAACGAAGAAAACTATCTGCTACAGAAGTTTGCTCGCATGGTGATGCAGACCAACAATATTGATCATCATCGCACTGCCGACTTCCCTGCTTTCGCCGCCGCACTGCGCTGGAAAAGAAAACGCCACTGCCTCGATGCGCGATGTATTGAATGCTCCGGCGATCCTGCTGATTGGCAATGATCCCACCGAGCGGCATCCGCTGCTGGCCTGGCAGATTCGCAACAATGTCCGACTGCATCGGGCGAAGTTGTATGTGGTCAATGCAAATGAGATCAAGCTGCGCCGGCAGGCAACTAGCTTCCTCCAGGTTGCCGAAGGTGGAGAAGCGGGTTTTGTGACGTCTGAGCGAGGCGTCCGCCGTGCAGTTCCGCGAGAAACTGGTGGCGGAAAAGAACCTTCTGATCATCTTTGACTCCGACTTCCGCGCGGGCGACGTTGCTTCATTAGTAAAGTTCGGCTCTGGCATCGAAGGAGCGAAATTCCTCTGCCTGGGCGATTACGCCAACTCCCGCGGTGCGGCCGATATGGGTTTGTATCCCGATCTGCTTCCCGGCTATCAGCCGGTTTCGGATACGACGGCGTTCCATCAGGAATGGGGCGCCGTTCCACAAACGCCCGGCCAGACTTTGCCGGAGATGGTGGAGAGTGCGAAGGCTGGAAAACTCAAAGCACTATATGTCGTAGGCACGAACCCTGTGGCGCGCTTTGGCATTGACCCTTTCACCTTTTCACAAAGTTTCGTCGTAATGCAAGACATGTTCCTGACTGAGACTGCAACGATTGCAGATGTTGTGCTCCCTGCCGCGAGCGCTTACGAAAAATCCGGCACCTTCACCAATACTTGCGGTGACTTGCAGATCGTTAAAAAAGCCGGCGAAGTAACGGGCACAAAATCCGATTTCGAAATGATTGTTCGTATCGCTGACGCCATAGGTGCTGACGTCCGCAAGCTAGTCCCCTTCGGCGGAGGCACTCGTTCCGACATGGGGCAATCGCGCGGCGCGCAGTCGGGCGAGGCGGACCGTCACAGTGTGTGGCTGGAAGCCAATGGTCTGGAGTTAAAGATGTCTCCGTTTGATCCCATGGCGATACTGGATGAAATTCAGCGGCTGGTTCCGGGATACGATGTTTCGCGGCTGAATCTACTGGCTGGAGAAGATCAACACACAGCTCTGCCGGCGAAAGTTTTCGGTGTGGCGCAGGATCCGGAGCTGATTGCTCCGGCATACGATGACTTGTTCAGTTCTGGCACGCTTGGCCGCTATTCGCGCGCCTTAAACTCAGTCATGGAAAACCAAAAACGGCCTGCGGAGACCGAAGTCGGGGCCGACTGATTACTCCTAAAACAAAAGCTTAACCACAGAGGACGCAGAGTTACACAAAGGAAGATCGTAACCTTGAACATATGGGTATACATCATCGCGTCATTGATTAAGACCGCCCTGGCGCTATTTGTGGTGTTGACCGCGGTCGCTTACAGCGTTTGGCTGGAGCGCAAGGTGGTGGGGCGCATGCAGAACCGTTGGGGGCCCACGCGGGTCGGGCCATTTGGACTTTTGCAGCCCGCAGCCGACGGCGTAAAATTTCTTTTTAAAGAAGATCTGACGCCACCCCATGTGTACAAACCGCTCTATATCGCGGCCCCGATTATCGCGGTGATTTTTGCGCTGACATCGATGGCGCTCATTCCCATTGGGAATGATGTGCGAATTTTGGGTTATCAAATTCCGCTACAGATTTCTGACATCAACATCGGTTTGCTGGTGATTCTTGGTGTGACTTCGCTGGGCGTTTACGGAATCGCGCTTTCCGGCTGGGCTTCGAACAGCAAGTATTCCCTGCTCGGCGGATTGCGCGCCAGCGCACAGATGATCAGCTACGAAATTGCGCTGGGACTTTCGCTGGTCGGTGTGCTGATTCTGTCGGGGAGCTTCAGCCTGCGCGAAATTGTCAACGCACAAGCCGGAAGTTACTGGCATATCATTCCGCGGTGGAATATTTTTCCGCAACTGATCGGGTTCTTTATTTATCTGATGGCGGCGTACGCAGAGACCAATCGTATTCCGTTTGATTTGCCTGAAGCTGAGACGGAGCTGGTTGCCGGTTATCACACCGAGTACAGCGCTATGAAATTCGCCATGTTCTTCATGGCTGAATACGCGAACATGATTACGGTCGCATGTCTGGCGACTTTATTGTTCTTCGGGGGATGGAGCGGGCCGATTGGTGGGCCTCCAATTGTGCAGGCGTTGCTGCCAGTGTTTTGGTTTGCCGCCAAAGTTTTTGTTTTTATTTTTATTTACATCTGGGTACGCGGGACAATGCCGCGATTTCGTTATGACCAATTGATGGCGTTTGGCTGGAAGTTTTTGCTGCCGCTGGCAATTGCGAATTTGGTGATCACGGCCTTGGTTGTTGCGTTAAAAGCTTAAAAAACAAGCCATTATGCATCTGGTTCTTTTTTTGGTGTTCGCGGCTGTCTGTATCGCAGGGGCGGTCAACCTGCTGGTACAGCGTCATCCCATTAACAGCGCTTTGTCGCTGGTGGTGGTAATGGCGGCGATCGCCGGGGAATATCTGCTGCTCGGGGCTGAGTTTGTGGCCGCGGTGCAAGTCATTGTTTACGCGGGTGCGATCATGGTGCTGTTTGTGTTTGTCATCATGCTGCTGAATGCTGGAGAAGAAGAGCGCAGCAAAGGCAGCCATATCGCCCTGTTGATTGGCGTCCCGGGAATGTTGACTGGCAGCTTGCTGATTGCGTGGGTATTGCTGAATTCGCATAGTGGACTGGTTTCCATTGGCGAGCAGGCTGGACCACCCAGAGAAATTGCCAAGCTGCTGTTCCACGATTTCCTGCTACCGTTTGAGGTGACATCGATTTTGATTCTGATTGCGATTTTGGGATCGGTGGTGCTGGCAGCCAAACCTGAGCCCTCGCGGGAGAAGGAGAACTGATGGTACCGCTGTCCTATTATCTGGTTCTCAGCGGGTTTCTGTTCGCCTGCGGTGTCACCGGGTTCTTGATCAAGCGCAACATCATCACCATCTTTATGTCGATTGAGCTGATGCTCAACGGCGTGAATCTATCTTTCGTTGCCTTCGCCGCGCACTGGCATGCGCTGAGTGGACAGATTTTCGTTTTCTTCGTGATGGTCGTCGCCGCGGCGGAAGCGGCGGTCGGATTGGCCATCATCATCGCCC
>CAWBXL010000123.1:0-7124 GCA_963792305.1 uncultured Acidobacteriaceae bacterium
GCCAGTTCGGGCACACCACCCGCATTATTCATTAAAGTCTGTAAGAAGGTTTCCACCTGACGGCATTGTTCATCCGTCTTCTTGGTAAACTCAACCCCCATACCTACATCTTGATGGGCCACTCGTACGACTCCTGTGACTTGGAGTTGTATTCCAGATACTCGCATGGATAAGATCACCCGCGCTCGCAACGGAAACGGAACAGGCAGTTCCATGTAGCATCCGCCCAGGCTCAGATCCGTGAGTTTGCAGGGCACGGGTGGATCATCTTCTTCGAATTCGGGAGAATGCCGGGCCAGCCATTCCTTAATTTGGCGCTGAGTTTCAGCGCTGACTTCGGTGAAACGCACGCCTGCCTGGCGACCAGCATTTTGCCATGCGATCTCGGCCGCACAATGCGCTTCGTGATCGGTGCCGGGAAGTGTGAACACTACCTTCAACGCGCCAGGCTGGTTCCCTTTTTTGGTGAGTTGGATGGCCATTCCGCCGGCACTGAAATCGGTAGTGACGGTTTTGATTTGATCTCCACCAGCGAATACCAGCGCTATGGGAATCTCTACCGGAATACGGATATTGCGGCGGCGCTCGCACTTCATCAGGGCACGAGCGGCGCGGAAGCTGGCTTTGGCCCGCTCCATGGAAATCGGTTTATAGAGAACGAAGTGAGCACCCAAATCAAAGGCGCTTTTTACCGGCTGGGCGCCGTCGAGAATCGCCACCGCTACCGCGCGCTTATTACAAAGAGCACTGCGGGCGCTACGCAGGACGTGAGCAGCGGTTTCCTGCCGGTGGCAATCTACGATGACCGCTTCAAACCGTTCACGGGTCAGTTTGCGAATTGCCGCCTCAGCCTCGGTGACGTGGGTGACGTCGATTTCGAGGTCGCTGAGGACCCGGCGCAGTACGCGAAGGATCTTCTCATCCGTAGAGAGAATGAGTGACTGTAACTTCATGATGGACGGGCAGCCAATCCCGTACATGGCGCCATATTGAACTTTAGAAAGTCAGGAGTGCCCCGTCAACGCAAGCAGGCCTGCGGCAGGTTACTCGAGTAACCAAATCGCTTTCCGATAACGCCATAAAAAATTGACGACCCCGGGGCACATCTGTCCAAATCAAAACCGAAATTGCTATATCGAAACACACCGTTCAGTATTGACTTTCCCTGTAATTACCATTAGAATCACAAACTTCCAGTAGGTATACGGTTTGCCGAAAGGGCGTTCTGAAAAATATCCCCGAACTCCTGAAGCTGTGAATCCGTATGCGGATTATAGGAATCTAACTGACTGATTGCAGCTGATTTTATAGAATCAACTGCGCTGAGGAACTTTCTTCTCCCATGGCAAAACGACGCGGAAATCCTAACTGGGGTAAACCCGAGCCTATAGGGCCGATCACCCCGACTGTCACTGAATTTGAGCAAGTGGTTAAGGAATACAAACTGACTCCTGACCAGTATCTGCGCTCCACGCGGCTGCGCGAATGGGCACGCCGCAATAAAAACTCCAAGTACATTCCGGAACCATTGCTTGAAGCTTGGGGCTTTGAGATCGAATCGACTTTGTAAGAACGCTTCTCCCTATCCCAATAAAAAGGCCGCCTCTTCAGGCGGCCTTTTGATTTTGGCTTCCCTGGGACATTTGCAAACTAGAAACGGATTTGCGGTCCAAAGGTAACTCTTAAGTTGTTTCTTGCGCCATTGTCGAAGTAGATTTCATCGCCCGCTTCCAAACGCAGACCGAATGGTCCCCAGAAACCTTCCACACCACCGCCCGGATAGAGTGCAAACCTGGTATCGCCAGTAGTAACACCGCCGATTGCACTGGTAAATCCAGAGGGAGCATTTTGATTAGAGACGCTGAAGTTTACAAACCCTACTTTACCAGTGACAAACACTTTAAACGGTCCGGGAGTTTGGAATTTGGGTCCAAACAATGCGTGCAATGGCCGCAACCGCGTGTCTACGAATACTGTGCTTACACCATCGGAAAAGGTGGTGGTGAAGTTGCGCTTGAAGTCATAGGCCATTTCCGCTTCGAGAGCAACCGTTGGGCGCACGTTGAAGGCTGCGCGGCCACCGATGCCGATAAAATTGATTTTGGGGTTAGTAACGCTAAGCTGGTAATAATCAGCAAAGACTCCGACCTCTCCATGGTCCTGCGCTGCGGCCACTGAGGGTAGAGCTAAAGCGCCTACAACTGCCAACATGATTGAGAACATCCAGTGTTTCATTTTTAAGTACGCTCCTAAGATTTAGAGCCCATACTGCACACCTATCTGTCATAGGAGCATGCAGTCCGGCATTTCAGACCGAAAATTCGATGCTGCGGTCAGGAGAGGGGTTGGTGCGTGAAACCTATTGATGTCAATGGATTTACAGGGATTAGAGTAGAAAACCAAAAAAAAGAAATTAGAAAGAGAAAAAGGCGAAGAATGCATTCTGCTTCGCCTTTACAACAAATTGTTTCCAAGCATTTAATGTGCAGATGTATTTTCCAGCTTAGCTTCGCGCGGCGTCATTGACACTACGCTGTATTCGCGTTCCTTGTTGTCTCCATTTTCGACGCGAAGGACCATTTTGTCCTTCTCCATGCGGAACTGCGCTTTCTCTCCCACTGGCAACAATGCGGGATGTTTTTCGTCTCTGGGACGAATGTGGTAGATCACGCGCTCCCCTTGCAGAATGTATTCCTGGCAAAGCAAGGCATGGGTTTTTTTGTGGGCGGAATCGGTACCGATCAATTCGCCAGCGAAACTCTTGCCGCTGTTTTCATCGATGCCACATTCGGCTGAGTCCATTTGCAGCAATACTCCGCTTTCGTAATGTCTCGGCTCCCTGGCATAAGCAAGGCCTGCGACGAGCAACATCGCAGTTAAAATTTTGGAACGCATGATGCAAGCCTCCGGTGGATGCGGGCGCGTTGGTGTCATGCGCCAATCATGGACAATTGTTCCGTGGATCAGTTCACGTGAGAAGGTCACAGTAGGAACTGACCGGTGGTTATCAGGGAGAAACTGTACAAGTGCCCAAGAAGTAGCAAATCGAAAAAAAGCCAGTTTTGGCTATATTTCTGAGCCTTGGTGTCCGCCAAAAATTAGAAACTGGCGCACTGCTTATGGGTTAAAGTCTATAAGACTTGGAAGGCTGTCTTAGGCTGGCTATGGAATTCTGGATAGATGGGCTGGTTGACTGGCACTCCGCCGTCCCTTAGGCTTGGGAAAGGGTGACCAAAGTCACCGTTTTTGATAGGTAAGAAATCGAGATAAATGCAACGTAAAGAATCGTATACCGCATCTCACTAGATGCGGTCAAAAAGGTAAATTTGGCGACCGCGAGAAAACTACAGGGCGGCGAGCTCAGCGAGTCAGAGGCGATTGAGCGCGCAAAGCAGGGTGATGCAGATGCGTTCGAAGCGCTGTACGACCTGCACAAACGCCGGGTGTATTCCTTGTGTCTGAGGATGACGGCCAACGCAGCAGAGGCCGAAGATCTGACACAAGAAGCCTTCCTGCAGTTGTTTAGAAAAATCGGGACGTTTCGCGGCGAGTCTGCTTTCTCGACATGGCTGCATCGCATGGCTGTAAATGTCGTGCTGATGCGCCTGCGGAAAAAGAATCTCCCCGTAGTTCCCTTGGACGATCCTTTAGAAACCGAAGAGGAGTCCTCCAAGAAAGAACCGGGGGCCCCGGACCAGAAGCTGGCCGGTTCGGTGGACCGTATGCAGATCCAGCGGGCAGTGGAAGCGCTACCGCCGGGATATCGAACGATTTTTGTGCTGCATGATGTGGAAGGTTACGAGCACAATGAAATTGCCGATTTAGTTGGATGTTCGATCGGGAACAGCAAGTCCCAGTTGCACAAGGCACGCATGAAGTTGCGCGACCTCCTCAAAACTAGCAGAGCCGCAAAGGCCGAAACGCAGTGAGGAGTCGAGAGTGATGTCGGGGAGAGTGGATGTATGACGTGTAGAGAATTTCAAGAGATCCTACCGGAGATCATGGACGGCGGCCAGACGATCGAACAGGAGATGCACTGGAAGTCCTGTCACGAATGTTCGGATCTGGTAGCCGATCTTACTTTGATCTCGCAACAAGCCATGACGCTGCGGTCGGCTGACATACCCAGCCCGCGGGTATGGAATTCCATCGAAGTTGCACTTCGGCAAGAAGGGCTGATTCACCAGGGTGGCGGATTAGCTGTTGTGCCTTCACCCAGTCGTCGTTGGTCTTTGCGCTGGCTGGTCCCATTGACAGCCGCTTTCCTGGTAAGTTTCGGAGTAGCGGATTACTACATGGGCCGGACGCAAACCACGGCTGAGGTTGCCGGAATTGAGCGTCCAGTGGCGGTTGCCAGCACAATGGATGCTGACGACTCACAGTTGCTGGAAGCAGTGGGCATGAATGCGCCTGCCATGCGGGCCACCTACGAAGCCAATTTACGCGACGTTAACGCCTACATACGGGACGCTGAGGATTCTGCGCAAAAGAACCCTGGGGATGAAGAAGCGCAGCAGCTGTTGATGGAAGCATACGCACAAAAGAACATGATTTATGAGATGGCTATGGACCGTTCTCTGCGATAATGCAGGAACAGGCCGCGGCGGGGATTTAACCATGATAAGTAAAAAGCGCGTCGAAACTTTAATGCTGGTCGTGATCGTGGCGACTGCGACCGGACTTGCTTCTGGCCAAACTCATAGAGAATTTCGCTTCACTGTCCACCCAGGATCGAGCGTGTCGGTAGCCAATCCCTATGGCGCCATCTCGGTGAAATCCGCCACCTCCAATGCCGTGGTAGTTACCGCAATTTTGCATTCCGACAAAGTTGAAATTGATCAGGCACAGCACGGGAACCGGATTGATATCTCCTCACACTTGCTTCCCGGCGCAGACGCGGAAAGCGGTCAGGTAGATTACGAAGTGCAGGTTCCGGTAGATGCGAGCGTCAACATGCGCTCCTCCACGGGCCCGCTCAAAGCGGAGAAGATGGGCGGAGACCTGACCGTAGAAGGCACGACCGCCAGCGTGGATGTGCACGATGTGTCGAATGCGCACGTTCATGTAAAGACCCTGAGTGGTCCAGTAACGTTGACCAACATTAAAGGCGGCCATGTCGAGGTCACTTCTGTGAGTGGGGATGTAACGTTGAACACAGTTACAGGGCCGAACGTGCAGGTCAGTTCCTCCAGCGGGAAAATCGTCTACAACGGAGATTTTGGAATTGGCGGGGCCTATTCCCTTACCAGTCATACTGGCGATATTGAAGCTACAGCGCCGCCACAAGCTTCGATTGATGTCGTAGCAGAATCAACTAAAGGCACCGTAGACAGCGATTTTTCGCTGGAGCCACGGCACACCTCTTTCCCACAGAAGATTGGGAGTACCTTCGCAGGCACCATGAACAAGGCATTGTCCATGGTTAAGCTCAATTCCTTCAGTGGTAAAATCCACCTTAAGAAGCGCTAAAACCCGGCATTGGCGGGCAAGCATTTCCTACGATCCGATCAAAATGAATACCCGCGCGTCCGTGCGTGAGTGTGCCTCCAAAACGCAGGCCTTATTTCTGGTGGGCTTCATGGGCGCCGGAAAAAGCAGCGTTGGCCAGATATTAGGCCAGCAACTGGGTTGGACCTTCGAAGACCTGGATGAGCGCATACAACAGCGCGACGGGCGAAGCATCGAACAGATATTTGCAGAGTCTGGCGAACTCTATTTTCGCCGCATAGAGCACGAAACCTTGTGTGAGGTGATTGCGGAATTGGGGAACACTCCCCGGGTCGTGGCTCTGGGCGGTGGAGCATTTGCACAGCCGGAGAATATTGGACTCCTCCAAGAAGCGGCCGTGCCGACAGTATTTTTAGATGGCCCAGTGGATGAGTTGTTCCAGCGGTGCCAGGAACAGGGACGTCCCAGGCCTTTGCGCAGCGATTTGGAGTTGTTTCGCCAGGTTGTATGAAGCCCGGCGGCGTCATTACTTGACTGCCTCCCTACGGGTAGATACTAGTGGCAAAGATGTGGACACAGTAGCAAGTGAGGTCATAGAGGCATTGGGCTTGTGAAAAGACTTATGAAAAAAATTGCGTGCGGACTGACGTGTTTACTGCTGATGTCGGCGGCACTGATGGCGAAGGACCCGGGCAACCAGTCCGTGGATTCCGGGGCGTTTGGGATATTCATTAACAACCGGCGCGTGGCGACAGAAACCTTTTCCGTTCAGCAGCAGTCGAATGGCAACAGTACCATTACTTCCCAGATCAAGGACGATGGCGGAATCCGCAGCGCAAAACAGCGAACTACAATTGACTTCCGCAGGATCGCTGGTGAGTTATGAGTGGCATCAACTGGCCCCGAACAAAACCAGCCTAAAAGTGGCGCCGGACGGTGAATTCCTACGACAAACAGTGACCGAGAAACCAGGCGACAAGCCGGCCGAACAGTCATTTCTTTTGCCCGCAACTTCTCCGATTCTCGACAATAATTTTTTTATCCACCGGGAAATACTTGCCTGGAGATATCTAGGCGCAAGCTGCACGCCTGAGGCGGCCGGGCTAAAGTGTGGCCCGGGGGATTTTGGAGTGCTCGTACCCCAGGGACGGTCTTCTTATCATCTTAATATCCAGCCGATCGGCGACGAGAAGTTGAAAATCAACGGAGTCGAGCAAACTTCACTACGGATTGATTTAAAGAGCGATGACGGTGACTGGTCTCTGTGGCTGAATACCAAAGATCACTACAAATTGATGCGGGTGACTAAGGCGGAGATCAGGTCGAGGTAGTTCGCGACTAATCTGCTTATGAATTAACAGAAATGGACGGGGCATGATGTCCCTGATCGACACAAAAACAGCACGCGTTCTTTTCACAGTTTTACTCTTCGCCTTAGTACTCGGTTTCCTTTACGTCGCGCGTGAGACGCTGATCGCATTTCTGTTTGCTGTCTTCTTTGCTTACCTGTTGGATCCGGCAGTTTCCCGCGTACAGAAGTGGACCCATAGCCGCGGTTGGGCCATTGCCGCAATTTACCTTCTGCTCATTGGGCTTCTGATTACTTTCTTCTTCATTGTTGGGCCGCGCATCGGGCACCAGGCGCAAACCCTAAGTGAGTCCTTGCCATCGTTGGT
>CAWBXL010000124.1:0-9714 GCA_963792305.1 uncultured Acidobacteriaceae bacterium
ACGCATCGTCATTTCAACCTCTAAATGTCTAATCCACCACATCGTACGCGATTTCGACCTCAAAGTCGGATCAACTGGTGAGAGCGTCACTGTCGAAGCCAACGTGGTCAAAGTGCAGACCGAGTCCGGCGAAATGAGCAGCTTGATCACCGGCCAGCAACTACACAGCTTGCCACCAACGGACGCAGCCTTTTCCAACTTTATAACCTCACGACAGGTGCATCTTCGCTGCAAGGCGATTTTGCTGCTCCGACTCCAGTTACCGGCGACAAGATGGTGAGCTTCAACGGCAACCGTGAAGGTCACAACCTGATGATCCTTGACGGTGGCGAAAACCTGGATCGCGGCGGCGCGGGCCCGAGCGTTATGCCTTCGATCGATGCGATTGCCGAGTTCCGTTTGAACACCTCGGCGTTCAGCGCTGAATACGGATTGTCTTCCGGCGCAACCATCACCACCGCGATCAAGTCGGGAACCAAGAGTTTCCATGGCGGCGCGTGGGAATTTGACCCGCAACGATGCTTTTAATGCACGTGACTTTAACCATCCGGCGCAGGATGCTTTTCATTCAACGAGCAGTCCCATCGCCGAACTCCGTTTCAATACCTTCGGATTTAACGTCGGTGGACCGGTTCCGATCTGGAAGGATTCGCATCCAACCTTCTTCTTTGCCAATATCGAGTGGCGTCGTCTGCTCCAAGGCGCAACCCTGAACCAGACAGTCCCGCTGAGCAGCACTTACGGCGGCGACTTTAGCGGTGTTACCGGTCTGGCATTAGCCAATTTTCACGCACCATTCGATTGTCAAATCTCGGCTGCGCAGCAGGCAAAATTTTCTGCTGTGAGTCAGCCACTGAGCAGTTGTGCAACCAGTACGCTAGCGGCCTGGAACGGTTCAAAGATTGATCCAAGCCTACTGTCTGCCAATGCACCGCAACTCCTTTCAGCTGCGAAATTCACCAAAAGAGAATACGACGCGCGGTTGAAAATGGTGTTTGACTGGCCGGTTCAAAGGCGGAGCAGCGGTACCGGTCAACCTGAGTGAACAACTGTTTCGAATTGATCACCAGTTCAGCCAGAAGTTCTCAGTATTCGGACACTACATTCAGGAGCAGGTCACCCAGGGATTTGTCACCACCCAGTGGAGCGGAGACAACGTTCGCATCGGTAGGCGATAAACATGGGCAATCCTTCGTACAGCGCTGTCGTGCACACCACGCACATCATCAGCCCGACACTGCTGAATGAATCGTCTTTCAACTACAACGGCAACCGCATCAACATCACTCCAACCGGTGTTTTCGCGGCACCTTCAACCTATGGGTTCAACCGACTTTTCCCGGGTGAGAACCAATTGAATCGGTTTCCGCAGATTCAGCTCAACGGTCTTGCCACCTACAGCTCCAACTGGACGCCGTGGGTCAACAAAGCGGATGACTACCAGTTCCGGGATGACGTTTCCTTGACCAAAGGTGCCCACCAATTCAAGCTGGGCGGAAGCTGGGCTTTGTACAAGAAAGCACAGGACCTGTTTGCCAACACTGAAGGGAACTATACCTTCCAGAACGGTGCCAGCTCCTACACTGGTAATTCCTTTGCCGATTTCCTCTTGGGATACGCCAACAGCTACAGCGAAGCCGGTATTAAGGATTCGCGCCAATACAACAACCAGTCTTGGGCTGCTTACGTACAGGACAACTGGCGTGTAAACAACAAATCTAACCTTGAACCTAGGCGTGCGTTCGGGATGGGATGCCCATACCTACGAACCGACAGGCACACTGGCCAACTTCTTCATCCTGATCTGTATAACTCGGCTCTCAAACCAACATTCACTGGGTCCGACAAGCAACCAGATCGACACCAGTGCTACTCCGGCCGGCGCCTTCACCAGTAATCCCAATTTGCCTGGAATTCTGTTGGGAGCACCAATGGAATTGGCGTCAACGGCGTCAACGGAACTCTCGAAGGGTGACTCAAAATTCCTGGTGGAACTTCTGCCCCGCGCGTAGGTTTTGCCTATGACGTCTCCGGACAAGGGAAAACTGTGGTTCGCGGCGCGTTCGGTGTGTTCTACGAGCGTGTTCAGGGAAATGACTCGTACAACAGCGGTCCGAACGTACCGTTCAGTGCAAACCCATCGTTACCCAACGTTCTTCTGGATAACCCGCATACGCAGGTATCGATAACTCGAGCGTGACCATTCCCGTGGTTCCTTCTGGAATCACTGGATTGTCAAGAAATTATCCACCTCCAACCAGCTACCAGTACAACTTTGGTATCCAGCAAGCATTGAATTCCCGCACGGTTCTCTCTCTGAACTACGTCGGGAACCAGCTGCGTAACCAGAGCGATTTCCGGGAAATCAACATGATCCCGCAAAGCCTACTGGCAACTCAGGCTTCCCTTCCAAACCTCAACCAGGCGCGACCCTTCGCCGGATTCGGTGGAATCCGTCTGGCAGAGAACGTTGCTCAAGGGCACTACAATGGATTCCAGACTGAATTGCGTGGCCAACTCAGCAAAGATCTGAACTTGCAGATTGGCTACACGATTTCGAAGGCGGTTGATCCCACCACGGGTGGCGGCAACGACTTCGATCTGGACAACATCACCAATCCTTACGCCGGCTGGCGATACGACCAAGGGCCGTCGATTTTCGACCGCACTCATGTCGGATTCGTCAACTTTGTCTACGATGTTCCGTTCATGCGGAACAGTTCCAGTCATATAGCTAAGAGCGTCCTGGGTGGATGGCAAATGTCGGGTATCGTCAGTATGTCGTCAGGCGCCCCGCTGAACATCACTTTGTCCAGCAACCCACTTAGCAACGCTGTCCCGAACTCAGGGAACCGTCCTGATCTGGTTGGCGACGTTAGCTATACCAAGCGGTATGTTGGCGCCAGTTCCAATGGTTCAACCCGAGTTCTTTCGTGGCGCCGACCAATGGAACTTATGGCAACCTGCCGCACGATTTCCTGCGCGGCCCTGGACGCCAGAACTGGAATCTCTCGCTCTTCAAAACCTTCAACTTCACGGAGCGGGTGCATTTCGAACTGCGTGCTGAGAGCTTTAACACCTGGAACCACCTCCAATTCAAGGGAGATGTGCAACAGGGCGGCATCGGCCAACAGTTGGGCGGCGGCGGTTTTGGAGTCGTAACCAATGCCTACGATCCGCGGACGCTTCAGCTGGGAGGAAAGATCCTCTTCTAGCTTGTAGCTAACCGTTAACTACAATCCCCGCTCGCATTCAATAATGTGAGGGGGATTTTTTTGTCCTGCGTCAGCCCGTGGCGGGAAACCTCTGCTAGGAGCTGCGTTAAAATTGATATTGCAGTGATTGTGTTTTCAAGCATGATGCGTTGGAATCTTAATGCGGTCTTTCTCGCGCTAATTTTGGTGAGCGTTGCCGCTGCACAAACCGCTACTCCTGCAAATGCTATTGCCCTGGAACAGCAGGGCAAGCTGGCTGAGGCTGCCCAGGTTTGGCGGTCGGTGACCCTGCATCATCCCAAAGACGCGGCTGCTTATGCCAGCCTGGGAGTGGTCCTATCCAAACAAGAGAAGTACGCAGAGGCGGCTGTTGCCTACCGCAAGGCCCTTGCCCTGAATCCGAAATTGCCGGTTGAACTTAATCTCGGTCGGCTGAATTCGAGCAGAGGACGATTTTCAGAAGCCATCGCGCCGTTTAACAGGGTTGTGACGGATGACAGCAATAATCTGCAAGCCCGGCACGCTCCTGGGCTACTGGAGCGAAAAAATTTCCTGATGCTGTTAACCAGCTGCAAATTGTTTCGCAAGCCCAGCCAGACAATGCCGAATTGCATCATGTGCTCGCGCAGAGCTGTTTATGGGCAAAACAATACGATTGCGCACAGGAACAATTCCGCCATACTGGAACAGGAGCCTGATTCAGCCGCCGCGCACATGCTCTTAGGGCAAGCGCTGGATGGTCTGGAAAAGACTCCCCGAAGCGATAGCAGAATTTGAGACTGCGGCCCGCTCGTCTCCAAAGGAGCCTAACGTCCATTTCGGGTTGGCTTACCTATACTGGAAGTCGCATCGCTTTGATGAAGCGAAAAAAGAATTTCAATCCGAACTTGACCTCGACCCCAAACACGCCGAGTCGTTGGCCTATCTCGGTGATATAGAAATCAAGCAAAACAATCCCGAGAACGCCATTTCGCTATTGCAAAAAGCGATCAGTTTAAAAAGTGACGTTCGCATCGCTTACATTGATTTAGGCGTGGTATTTACCCAGCAGGAGAAATACCCCGAGGCGGTGAAGGCGCTAAAGCAAGCTATCAAATTGAATCCCGGCCAATCCGATGCCCACTACCGGCTGGCAAATGTTTATAAAGCCATGGGAAATAAAGCGGGAGCGCAGGAAGAGTTTGCGGAAGTGCGAAAACTTCAACAGAATCCGGAAGAAGACATGGTGCGCAAGATGTCTTCTTCTCCACCAAGCTTGAATCAACCTTAATTATTTCTTGTCGCCTGAAGCGGGAGCGGCCGCCATCGCTGACAACCTGACGACTTCCTGCAATTGTTTTTTCGCCTCAGCAACTTCGCGCGGGTCGGTGACTTCATGGAGAAAACTCTGTAAGTGCTCACTGGAGCTGGCGTAGTCCTTCTCCTCCATCAGCGCCATCCCCAGAAGATATTCAAGTCTCGGATAGTGGTGTTCGGGATCGATTTTTATCCCTTCCCGCGCACTCTTTTCGGCATCGGCCATCTTGCCGAGGTTGTAATTGGCATAACCATTGAAAAACCAGGCGTTAGGGAAGTTGATGGGATTCAAGCCAACTACCTTGGCGGTCAGGTTGGCCATTTCCTGCCACTTCTGTTCCTGGCTAGCGATCTGGCCAGTCCGAGGTAAGGGTTGACATACTGTGGGTCGGCTTCCAAGGACTTGTTGAAAGAAAGCTTGGCGCCCAGAACATCGCCTTTTGCCATATGCACCCGTCCCAATTCAAACCAGGCGACTGCATAGCGGGGATAAACTTCTACGGCTTTTTGAAATGATGCCAGGGCGTCGTCCCACTTATTCTTCTTTTCCTGGTCGTGGCCTTTTTCCAGCGCCTTTCTGGCTTCTTCCGGCGCCGCTGAACTGGTTGCGCTTACGGTCAGGCCCTGGACACTGGCGATACGTGACAACTTCAGGGAGCCGACATTTCCTCCCCGGTTGTCTATTTTGGAGATGAGCGTCACTGTTTCCGAAGTGTAGCCAGCCAATTGAGCCTGCACCGAACATTCCCGCCATTCCCTCGAATTAACCAGAGCATTCGGACTATCGCCAATCGGCAAGCCATCGCTCCCGCCGGAGGTAGATGCGTCGTCGAAGCTCGCGCCCATCGACCTGGACCCAGCTTTGTGTTCAGCCAGGGTGAAGCTGAACTCTCCGTTGGAGTCCGTATAAGCTACGGTGCGTTTTTGCCCTCTACATACCGTCTGCACTGCCACTTGGCCAGGAGGCGGCATTCCATCGTCCACGACCACCTTGCCAGACAAGAGTATGTCGGGGCGAGTTAATTCCGGGTCTGAGGTGCCACCACTGGGGGAGTACCCGCCCGACCGGCTGGGTGAGCTTTGGGCGACTGCGAATGTGCTCAAAAGAATGGAAAGTACTGGGCAGAGGTAGGCTTTAATGTTCATAACGCCCCTCAAATATTGTCCGCGATTATAGCTCGGTTTTAGAGCGTTTGAACCTGTTTTTTCAGCTATTTATTAAGACTTTATTATGTCCGAACCGGTTACCAAATTCGCAAAAACTCATCCAAAAACTCTTGTCTTAAACCGCTACATTGGAGCCTCGCCGAGCTTGGTGTATCGTGGTTGCGCCTGAACGGAGCAACTGTCCATGGATCCAAATATTGTTCTGGGAATTGTCATAGGCTTCGCCATCTGGTTTCTGGTGAGCTACCTTGCCGGCGGCATTTATACCGTCAATCAGAACGAGCGTGCGCTAAAAACCAGTTTTGGACGCGCTGAACGCGTTCGGGGCGGCGACCACCAATAACAGCCCTATCGCGCAGGGACTCGATGCGGAAGAGAAGCAGCGTTACAAATATCCGCAGGTGCGCGTGATTATGCCGGGTGGGCCCTATTTCAAGTGGCCATGGCAAAGGGTCTACAAAGTTTCGATTTCTACCCAAACCGTGAACATGGCATTTGATCCGGAATTCCCGGGCGCGAACCAATCGGGAACGGTGGTGGATGCAGTTACCAAGGACCAGCTCAATACAGGACTGTCCGGGCAGATCCGTTATCGCATCTCTGAACGCAATTTGTATGCGTATCTGTTTGGGGTCAAGAACCCGATTGCCCATGTGATGGGATATTTCGTTTCAGTATTGCGTGAGCGCATTGCCACGTTTGAAGCGCCGGCCGATCCTACGGCCCCTGAACCCATGGTTGCCGGAGGAGGAATTTCCATCAACGATCTGCGCAAGAACCTGCGTGATCTTAACGAGCACATGGACCGTGAGTGCGGTTCTTCGGAGGCGCGTTACGGCATTGTGCTGGATGCTTCGCTGATCACTGGTATTGATCCGCCTCCTGAAGTGGAATCAGCGTTGGCTGCGATTAATACCGCGCACAACATGGTTTCATCCGACATCAGCCTTGCCCAAGCCACTGCCGACCAGCGCATTGAGCAGTCGAAACGTGCGGCGGAGATTGAGACTCTAAAGGCGCAAGCTGAGGTCCAGCCCCTGACCGCTCTGGCAAGTCAGCTCGCAGATTTGAAGGCCACCGGAGAAGGCGCGTTGCGCGCCTATGTGCGCAATGTTCGCCTGGGATTGTTCAGCAACGCACAGCAAGTTGTCACGGAGGCAAAACGCGGATGATCGCACTCGCTATTTCCGTATTCGCTACCTTCCTCGGTTGCTTCATCGTCGTGCCACTGCTCTTCTGGATGCTGCGCTTGTTAGGCATCTACGCTGTGGTAGACGAGGGCCGCTGCTACGTTTACGTGTTGTTCGGGAAAGTTGTTGCCATCATTGATGAGCCGGGCCTGCACATCCTGCTTTTCAAGCTGGGACTGAAAGCGCCGATCGTACGCTGGCTGGGGAAACTCTATGTGCTCGACATGCGCATTGATCAGCAATACCTGCGCAGCCAGCCGGTGAACTCGGAAGAAGGCGCGCCCATGGGGATCGGCATCTGGTACGAGATGTTCATCAGCGATCCGGTGGCATTCCTATTCAAGAATGCTGACCCGCGCGGCTCACTGGCCGCCAATGTCAGCAACTCCACCGTACGCTGCCTGAGCAATATGAAGCTGGCGGACATGCTGCAAACTCGTCACGCCATGAGCCTGACTGTGCGCACCGAAGTTTCTCCGCAATCTCATGAATGGGGATACAAGCTGGGTTCGGTGTACATCCGCAAAGTGCATTTTCGCGATGCGCAGATGATTAAGCAGATCGAGGAGAAGGTCGTGAACCGGCTGCGGCAGGTAACGTCATCCATCAAGCAGGATGGGGCCAATCAGGTGAGCATCATTACCAGTACAGCGGAGCGGCAGGCGGCGGTGGAATTTGCCAAAGCTGCTGCCATGCGTCCGCGCATTGTCGGGGAAGCACTGAATAAAGTGGCTGCCGATCCGGATGTAGAAGCCGCCATGTTTGAGATTCTGGAGGTGCAGAAGATTGTGGACAGCAAGGCCAGTATTACGTTGATTCCCGAGAATGGCGGCGTGCTTTCAGAGTTGCTGGCAGCACGCAGGGAGCCTCCGGTTTCCCCTAAGGCTGCGCGATAAAACGGCCTTGCGGGTGATATTATGAGGCCTTCTTTGGCGCGCTTTCTGCCAGCCAGAGTTTAAATGCGATTTCGACGCAAACTTCCCATCCTTGTTGGCGTCCTGCTGTTTGCCGCTGCGGTGGCAGTCGTAGTTTTCCTGCGCAAGCATGCTCCTCCTGAGGCGGCGCGTTTGTTGCCTCAGGGCGATGGGTTTGTTTACATCAACTTGAAGCACTTGCGACGGGCAAAAGTTCCGGCAAAACTGCCTGACGTCACTCACGATCCGGAATATGAGCAGTTCATCCGGGCCACCGGATTTCAGTTCGAAGATGATCTGGATGAAGTGGCTTTTGCCATTCACTATCCCACCCGGCAACAGACAGAGACGCGCTATTCCGAAATATTTATTGGGAAAATTCAGGGCCAGCGCCTGCGCGACTACTTGCAAAAAATTGCGAAATCGGTGGACACCTATCGCTCGATTGAGATTTACAACATTCCACTGGAAGACCGCGTGTTTCGTGTCGCCATCATTGGAGTGGACATCGTGGCCGCCACCAATCTGGCCGATCCGCAGGTGATGGAAGGCATCATTGACCGCTCCCGCAAGATTGCCTCTCCGTTCGCGGGACCGGCGTTGCTGCGGAAGTATTACAAGTATGTGCCGTTCACCGAGCGATATGTTCCCTTTGCCAGCCTGGGATGGTCGGTTTTCAGGGTAGACCCATCCGCAGGACGCGGCGGTGCCGGACCATTTGGGATGGCATTTCTGTTTACCAAGCCGGCGGTAGTAGTGGCATCAGTGAACCATGTGGGGACGGTAAGTTTTAGAGCGGAAGCCATAACCGATGACGAAGATGAAGCTAAACGCGTGACCGACCAGGTCAACACATTTTTAGCGATCTCCCAGTCCGCGGAAGAAAATGTGGGCAAGGCAGGGCCAGATCCTGATATCAAAGAGATCTTCAAGAGTGTGGAAGTCAAACAGCATGGGGACCGGGCCGTGTTGACTGCCAAAATCCCCCCCACCCTGATTCAAAAGCTCTTGACTCCTCCGGCGGAGACTGTCCCTGACACGACAGTGCCCCAACCAGCTGTACCTTCTAAGCATTCCAAAAAATAGGGATCTTGTAACGAATTAGCTGGGTGCGCATCAATACCCTACATGATTCTATGGAGTTCTACGCCCAGAGCAGCCTGCGGACAGGTAGAATAACGGTATCTATGGCCAACTTGCCCCTTCCCCTGGCATCGTTTACCGCCGGGATCATATCGTTCCTGTCGCCCTGTGTGCTGCCACTGGTGCCGGGTTACGTGTCACTGATTTCAGGGGTTGGAGTCGAGGAACTCCAGCAGCAGGATTCCAAGTTAATGCGCAAGGTGATGATCAATTCCATTGCCTTCATCCTGGGATTCAGTGTCGTATTCATTACATTGGGGGCCATCTCAACCAGCGTAGGCCAGTTGCTGGCCATGTATAAATCGAAGATTGCGATCGCTGCTGGCGTGATCATCATTCTCTTTGGATTGCACCTTACCGGCATTCTTAAGATTCGCGCTCTGTACTCCGACAAGCGGCTGCACAGCGTAAAAGGTGGAAGTACGGCGTGGGGAGCATTCGTAATTGGTTTCGCTTTTGCTTTTGGCTGGACCCCATGCGTGGGGCCGATCCTAAGCGTGATTTTGGGATTTGCAGCGAACCAGGATTCGGTCAGCAAAGGCATCGTGTTGCTGGCAATTTATTCGCTTGGGTTGGCGGTGCCGTTTCTTTTGACGTCCCTGGGCATTGAGCGGTTCTTAAAGTTTTATAGCCGTTTCCGCTCTCATATGCATGCGGTGGAAGTTGCCAGCGGTGGATTGTTGATTGCGCTTGGCCTTTTACTGGTATTTGGGCGCTTTACGATTATTTCGAATTACCTGTCGTTCTTGAACCGATTTGCTTTGTGATGGAGAGCTTCTGTGAAACGTG
>CAWBXL010000125.1:0-7036 GCA_963792305.1 uncultured Acidobacteriaceae bacterium
GCCGCAACTTTTCTTCGGGCTGATTTCGTTGATACTTCTGGTCAATATTTACTTGTGGGACAAAAATTCACCTTAAACACAACCCGGCGGGCGCTGATTCGCGAGCTGGTTTTAAATGAACGGTTGGAGAGCCTTTCGCTGATTGACCCGCTAACCCAGCTTCTAACCGCCGCGCCATGAATGAATTTATCCCACGCGAAGTGGCTCGGGCCAATCGTCTGGGGGCGGGTCTTACTTTTCTAACCATTGATGTTGATAAGTTTCGCTCCCATAAACACCAAGTTTGGTTCGCTCGAAGGTGACATGCTGTTGACCGACTTCGGCAAAATGCTGAAGCTGATCTTCCGCGGTGGGGATATGGTGTTTCGCCAGGGCGGCGATGAATTTTTGATCCTGATGCCAGACACAACCGAAGACCAGGCGGATAATCCTTTGCAGCG
The DNA here is from genome assembly GCA_963792305.1 of uncultured Acidobacteriaceae bacterium. Taxonomy (GTDB): domain Bacteria; phylum Acidobacteriota; class Terriglobia; order Terriglobales; family Acidobacteriaceae; genus CAWBXL01. The sequence continues at coordinate 441 of CAWBXL010000125.1, forward strand.
CCTGCTGCGCATGGTGGCCGACTGGAACCAGAACAACAAGAAAGAATACGAGTTGTCTTTTAGCTGGGGTGTAGCTGACTACGTGACCGGCACTGGCGTCGAAGATGTTCTGAGAGCAGTAGACCGCAAGATGTACCAGAAAAAGCACAACCTGGTACCAACGTTCTAGGCGGAGGACTTCAAGCTGCTGGCCGCGGCCCGATCAATAAACCACAACAGTTCTCCCCGAGATGGGTGTATCCGCTGTGCCGGTAATATACCGGCAGGCTTTTCAAATACTTCCTGAAGTATGGGAGCTTTTTCTTTACCCGCAGCCATAAACAGAACACAGGCCGCGTGGTTGAAAACCGGCAGCGTTAGTGTGATGCGGAACATTTTGTACTTTTCAATCCATGGAGCGAGGACCAGCCGCTCCATCTCTTCCAATGCGGGAGAACCAGGAAACAGCGACGCCGTATGCCCTTCCGATCCAATGCCATTCATAGTGAGATCGAAGCTGGGAAGTTCACCGGGTTTCAGGTTGAAAAAAGTCTTCAGAGTTTCCTCGTAATCAGCCGCAGCCAGGTCGGCTGGGCTTATTTCTGTCTTGATGCGAAATACATTTTCGGCGGGAATTGCAACTTTGGAAAGCAGGGCCTCCTTGGTCATACGGAAGTTGCTTTCAGTGGCATCCGAGGGCACGTAGCGTTCATCTCCCCAGAATAAAAATATTTTGTCCCACGGGAGAGAAGGAAATTTTCCGCCGGCCAGCAAAGCGAACAGGCCCTTGGGCGTCGAACCGCCGGATAGCGCAACACAGAATTGGCCGTGATTTTCTATTGCAGCGGTAGCCCGCTTGGAAAACTCTTCCGCAGCGCCCTCAAACAAATCCGCCGGCGTTTCAAAAAATGCGCGGCTTCATTTCTCGATGTTTCTCCACTCACGTCCGTCGCGCTCCAGAAGTTCATCGGAGGCTTTCGGTCCCCAGGTCCCAGCGGCATAGTTGGGGAAGTCGCGGGGAGGCAGTGCCTTCCACACATCCAGGACTGGGCTGACCACGCACCATCCCGCTTCAACCATGTCGGCACGCTGGAACAAAGTCTGGTCCCCAATCATGCAGTCATGCAGCAGGCGTTCGTAACCTGTGCTGGGCTGGGTGCCAAAGTAATCTTTGTATTCAAAGTCCATGTCTACCGCGCCCAGGCGCATGGATGGCCCCGGTTTTTTCGCGGCGAAGCGTAGCGAGATGCCTTCTTCCGGCTGGATGTGCAGCACCAGCTGATTCGGCATAAGGTTGTCCACCGGAGTATCGCGGAACAGCATAAACGGCGCCTGCCGAAACTGGATGATCACGTGTGTATTGCGTCCGGGAAGCCGCTTGCCCGTACGCAAGTAAAACGGCACATCCGCCCAGCGCCAGTTATCAATCAGCAGCTTCATGGCGACGAAGGTTTCTGTTTTCGAATCGCCGGGAACTTTCTCTTCGCTGCGATAGGCGGGCGCGCGTTGCCCTGCGGCCTGGCCCTCTCCATATTGTCCGCGCACGGTCCGCTGAAGGACTTCCTCAGCACTCATGGGCTGGATGGCATGGAGAATTTTTGCCTGTTCATCGCGGACCGCATTGGCGCGGAAGGAAATCGGCGGCTCCATCGCAGTCAGGCTGATAAGTTGCATAATGTGGTTGGGGACCATATCGCGCAATGCTCCGGACTGGTCATAGTAGCCGCCGCGCTGTTCCACTCCCACGGTTTCCGACACGGAAATCTGCACGTGATCGATGTAACGGCGGTTCCACACCGGCTCGAAAATGCCGTTGGCAAAACGGAGCGCCAAAATGTTCTGGACGGTCTCTTTCCCCAGATAGTGGTCGATGCGATAAATCTGCTTTTCGTCGGCGACACTGAGTAACTGCTTGTTCAGCGCCTTAGCTGATTCCAAGTCATGACCAAAAGGTTTTTCGATAACGATGCGCCGCCAGTGTTGATTTTCCTGAAGTAGCCCGGCCCCTGATAGATTCTCCGCAATCGTTCCAAAGAACTCGGGCGCAGTCGCCATGTAGAAAAAGTAGTTGCCATGTGTGGAATGGTCTTGGTCCACTTTCTTCAGCGTGTCACCTAATTTGGCGTAGAGGTTCTTGTCGGGAAATTCTCCATCCACATAGTGCAAACGGCGGATAAACCACTCCCACAAATCCGCATCTTCCTCTCCGGTGATGAACTCTTTGATCTCGGCAGAAATTTTCTTGCGGAAGTCTTCGTTTGACATAGGGCTGCGCGCCACGCCCACCACAGCAAACTCACGCGAAAGCAGCTCCTGTTTGGCGAGATTGTAGAGAGCGGGGAACAGCTTGCGCTTGGCCAGGTCTCCAGTGACCCCAAAGATCACCATGACGCAGGGATCGGCAGGCCTTCCGGGGCGGGATGCGTTGGCTTGGTTGGTTTCCATCTTTGACATTTTTCTGCCTTCGAGGTCCGCCATGACTTAAGCGGGTTTTTTGGGTTCGATGTGCCCACCGAATTTCTGGCGCATGGCGGAAAGCATTTTTTCCGCGAAGGTGTGTTCTTGCCGCGAACGGAAACGGGTATATAGCGCAGCGGAGAGCACATCTACTGGGACCGCTTCATCAATCGCCGCCTGAATCGTCCAGCGCCCTTCGCCTGAATCCTGCACAAAACCTGAATATTCAGCGAGCGTCGGATTCTCCGCCAGCGCCATAGCTGTGAGATCGAGCAGCCATGAACTGACCACACTGCCGCGCCGCCAAACTTCGGCGATGTCTGCAAGGTTCAGGTCGTAGCGGTATTCCTCGGGCAATTCCTTGCTGGTGGCGTTGCGGAAGATATCAAAACCTTCGGCATAGGCCTGCATCAGGCCATATTCGATACCGTTGTGCACCATCTTCACAAAATGTCCTGCGCCCGCCGGGCCACAGTAAATGTAACCATCTTCGGCAGTGCCGGGAAGTTTTTCGCGGCCTGGTGTTCTTGGAATATCGCCGCGTCCCGGAGCCAGGGTTTTGAAAATCGGATCAAGTTGCTGCACGACTTCCTTCGGGCCACCGAGCATCATGCAGTACCCACGTTCCAGGCCCCAGACGCCTCCGCTGGTGCCTACGTCCACGTAGTGAATGCCTTTGTCTTTAAGTTCCTTTGCGCGTCGGACGTCATCTTTGAAATAGGAGTTTCCGCCGTCGATCAGGATGTCACCCGCGGAAAATTTGGAAGCCAGGTTGTGAACAGTCTCTTCCGTAGGGCCGCCGGCAGGGACCATCATCCACGCGATCTTCGGTTTGCCGAGTTTGCCGGCAAAATCGTCGATAGAGGACGACGCGACCGCGCCTTCACCGGAGATTTTCTTGACATTGTCGGCGCTAAGATCGGTGACTACCACTTCGTGCCCACCGCGCATCAGACGACGCGTCATGTTCGCGCCCATCCGGCCTAAACCAACCATTCCTATCCGCATAATTCCTCTTTCGTTTTTTCTCGGTATGACTCTGTGATTAAAGATTTGAAAACTCTACAGAAGACACAGGGTCACACGGAGAAACCTTAGTTCAATGCGCTGAATAAGGCGCTGGAAAGCTTCGATAATCCGGATTGCAAATCTCCACTGATGTGGACCCGCAAAGCCCGCCGTCCGCGCTCGGCCAGTACCTGGAAATCTCCCCGGGCCTGTGCAGCTTTCACAATCCCAAATGTGTATTTCTGGTCCGGTACGGGCAGATCATTGGCGTCATCGCAAGTGACTTGCAGAAATACTCCGCTGTTCGGGCCGCCCTTATAGGCCTGCCCCGTCGAATGCAAAAATCGCGGACCGAATCCCAGACATGTCGCGACCTTCTTTTTATCGCGCACCGCGTGACGCATTTTTTGCAACGCGGCTTCATGGTCATCGTTCATTTCGATGTAGCCAAGCAGGCAGAAGTAATCGCCCCCACCAATCCGGTCCGAGATGAGCGCGCAAATAGCCAGCGAGGGTCTTATCGCCGCCAGCGACCTTGGCCAAGCGTCCGCGTTCTTGTCATCGGTGAACAGCTTGAACGTCCCATCAGAATCGGCGTTTCCGAGGGCAGGGAGCCAGTCTTTTCGTACGCAGAGGTCAGATCGCGTGTCACGATTTTGCTGGCTTCGACGTCGGGCTGATTGAAGGCATTGATGCCGATGACAGAGCCGGCTACGGCGGTGGCGATTTCCCAGCGGAAAAATTCCTGACCGAGATTGTAGATGTCGTCAAGCGCGATGTGCACCACAGGATGTCCGGCCTGCTCCAGCGCGGCGACTGCCGCGTCCTGCGCTGGGTCGCCGCAGAATCGAGGCGAATATAGGCGAAGACGCGATCGTTGCCGTAAACCGTCGGGCGGCCCAGAGCGTTCGCGGTCCACGGGATGATTCCCTTGCCCTGCTTTGCCGGTGGATTCGGCGATCAACTGCTCCAGCCATGCGCCCAGATCGGAAATTCCAGGAGAAGTAATGATGGTGATCTTGTCGCGTCCCTGTTTTGCGGCGGACCCTAGAACCAGTCCCAGGACAACGCCTGGATTCTGTTCACCGGAACCGCTGGCGGAACAGGCATCCACCATCTCTTTGGTGTCGGTCCAGAAACTTTGCGGTATCAATTCCCATCACGGCCGCCGGAACCATCCCGAAATTCGACAGCGCGGAGTAGCGTCCGCCAATGCTGGGCAGCGCCGAAGAAAATGTGCCGAAAATGATCCGCCTCGGCGACCTTCTGCATCTTGGAGCCAGGATCGGTGATGGCGATAAAGCGGCTGCCCGCTTTGTCGGCGCCCACTGTCTGCTTTACGCGATCGAAGAAATATTGCTTGAAGATATTGGGCTCGAGCGTGCTGCCCGACTTGCTGGAAACAATGAACAGAGTTTTTGCCAGATCGACTTTCTTTTCGAACGCTTTGATTTGTGCGGGGTCGGTCGAGTCGAGCACAAACAACTCGGGGAAACCGGCAATGTTTGCCGAAGGTCATTGCTAAGAACTTCGGGACAGAGGCTCGATCCGCCCATGCCCAGCAGAGAGCATGCTGGTAAATCCGCCATTTTTGGCATCGTCCGCGGCACGCCGGAAAGTGTCGAGTGTGCGCCAGCTGGTCGTCGGCAATGCCCAGCCAGCCGAGCCACTTGCCTTCGTCAGAGTTGGTCCAGAGCGACGCGTCGCGCTCCCACAAGCGGCGGACTTTGCCTGTCGCTCTGCCAGTCCGCGATGGCGGTCTTGACTGCTGTCGTCAAGGTCCGCCGGCAATTTGTAGGTCTGGTCGACTTCGAGTTCACTTGGCGTGTCTTCTCGACGGCTGTTCAGCAACTTGTCGAAGCTCGGCGAAGAGTTTGACGCCGTCGTCAGTCAGCTTGTCGGTAACTTCCTTCATGGAGATGCCGACCTTGGCCAGGGTCTCCATGACTGTCTTGTGCGGCGTCGACTATCTTCGGTCAGGCTGTCCGCGGCTTGCCGTGATCGCGAAACGCATCGAGCGTCGCGGGCGGAATGGTGTTCACCGTGTCCGGCCCGATCAGTTCCTCAACGTAGATGACATCGCGGATAGGCGGGATTCTTGGTGCTGGTGCTGGCCCAGAGCACGCGTTGCGTCTGTGCTCCCTTGGCTGCGAGCTTCTTCCAGCGTCGGTGCCGGAGAAGATCTCTCTGGTAGCGCTGATACGTCAGTTTGCCGTTCGCGATCGCAATTTGCCCAGAACGCTCTTCAGCATGGCTTGTTCGCGGGATCCTTGCGGTCTTCAGCTTGGCTTCGACAATGCGCGTCGATGGCCGATCGATGCGGCTGATGAAGAAGCTGGCGACGCTGGCGATTTGCTGACATCGCCGCCGCTGGCCGCGAATTTCTCGAGTCCGGCGACGTAGGCTTCCGCGACCTGTTCATACATCTCCTGCGCGAACAGCAGCGTGACATTGACATTGATGCCTTCGCCGATCAGTTGCTGGAACGCCGGAATGCCCTCGGCCGTGCCCGGAACTTTGATCATCACATTCTGGCGATCCACCGCTTTCCACAACCGCCGTGCTTCTTCGATCGTGCCCTGCGTGTCGCGGGCCAGAAAGGCGAAACTTCCAGGCTGACATATCCATCGCTGCCGCTTTGCTCGCGTCGAAACACGGGCCGCAGCACGTCGGCGGCGTCCTGAATGTCGCGAATCGCGAGCACTTCGTAACGCCCTTAGCGATCGAGATCGTTGCGTTCCTGCAAGCGATGCGAGAAATCGTCGTATAGATCGTGCTGCCGGCAATCGCCTTTTCGAAAATGGAAGGGTTCGAGGTCATCCCGCGCAGGCCGTCTTCGTCGATCAGGCGCTTGAGTTCGCCACTGGTCATCAGATCGCGGCGGATGTAATCCAGCCAGACCGACTGGCCAAACTTCAGCAGATCTTTTAATGGATTGGTCGCCTTCGCGGTTTCTAGGGTCTCTACTGGATTCATTTCCGCCTCCTACGTTTGTGATGCTCTAGGGTGTGACTACGTTTCATTTCTTTGGCAAGCGGGACATAGTCTCGCGGGCCGCTTTGACTACATTTTCCACAGTGAAGCCGAATTTTTTTTGCAGGTCTTTAATAGGAGCGGATGCTCCGAAGGTGGTCATCCCAACCACGCTACCG
>CAWBXL010000126.1:0-5396 GCA_963792305.1 uncultured Acidobacteriaceae bacterium
AATGGATGAATGACGAGCTCACTTTCGATTTTAGCAACCCAATAACCAACATCATGGATGTCAGCTACAAGAAACAGTTTGCGATCAAGCGCACTACCCACAAGCGCGAGCCACGAAAGAAACATGTCCAATGATGTTCTGTAAATCTGTACGCGTGGATCATCATCCATCTCGCCAACCTGAAGGAATGGACTGACCGCGGCCGCATAAATCTTGCGATCATGATCTATAACCTTCGTCCCTTCAGGCAAGTACGCCCGTAAGCTTTCGGGCACTATCAACTTGCCACCTTGCCAGTCTAGACATCTACCCGCGAAGACCAACTCGGCATTGTTGTTGAAATCCTTCATGTACGTGTTGGCAAGCTCAGCCCTCTTCCAGCAAACGGCCTTTCTTGCGTTAAAAAGTGCGACACCACCTCCTACAAGACCTACAAATGCTCCAACGTAGGCGATCGTTGTTGCGGCGTCGGTGGGCATGGCATCTAAACTATCAGATCAAGATGGAGACTGGCCTACCCGGTCATTGGGCAATTCACCCTTTTGATCGTTTACTTATGGCCGATTCCCCAAATGCCTTCCAATCTTCATTACTAATTAGTGTTGAACGAACAATCTTGAGTCCACTGCAGTTATCTACAAACTTCAGAGTTTCTTTTACATGCCTTGAGAGCGATCGATTCAACCAAGGACTAAGTGTAATTTTGTCTATACATGAGAGAGGAATCGGGATATTACACACATTCGAGTGATTACGTGATTGTCCGATAATTCTAAATTCACTCTCGTGTTCAAAGGGATAACGCTTTGTGAACGGCAGATTTTCTGTTTTCAATTTCTTTTTGTCTAATTCGTCCAATTTGAGGTATTCAACATCTCCAAACCGGATGCCTGGCTGTTTCTTGATAGCCCGAAGAAGCTCTGCACGCTTAAAGCTTATACATACGCCGCTGGCTCCTCCAGCAAACACGCGCCAATGATGATAGGTCTCGCTAGTGCGCGTAAAACAGAGCGCTAACACTGATTTCAATCCGCTCTTTTCCCGGTAGAGTTCAAGGAAATACGAATCATTCTTGTCGTCCCATGTCTTGGGGTCGAGCAAAGTAATTTGTTTCTCACGTAATAAACAAATAAGGGCAGGTATATCGGTATAACGACGAAGATAATTTCTAAGAATTGTCATTTACGTACCTGGCGGGTGACCGACTTCTACGTCGAACGGCCAACTCCGAAACGAAGATTTGATTTTAAACCTTCGGGTGCCCCGCCTTTCGCGATGTTCGAAAGAGCCGCCCTGAGCGAAGGCTAAAGGTGGGATCTCGCTCGAAGAACAAATCTTTCCTCGTGGTTTAGAAAGCGGTGATGGTAGCTGGTTCCCAAATCTCGAAAAGCGCGAGACCCTTCGGCAGGCCAAGGCAAGATGTGGGGCATCCCAAGATAGAACCACTAGGAACTGAGTCACTGAAGTGGGCCACCCGCCGTGAACCTACTGATTCAAAGCGAATCCCGCCGGCAAAGCTGCCTCAAGATTGATTTGTTCGCCGGTGATGGGGTGGTGGAATTTTAGAAATTGGGCGTGCAGGAAATATCCTCCATCGCCGGGGAGGCCGGGGAGATTTTCAAGAGGCTGGCCGGATACGCCGTACAGAGGATCGCCTACCAGCGGATGGCCGATGGATGCCAGATGGATCCTGATTTGATGAGGGCGGCCTGAATTCAGGCTTACCTCAAATGTTGTGGTGCTTGCTGCGCGTGAGATCACCTTCGCCAATGACTTTGACGGCTTGCCACTCGGGTTGGCGGCCCACACCATGCCGAGGCGCGGGTGCGGTACGAGGCCGATGGGTGTGAGGATTTCGTAGGCGTCGTGCTGTGCAATATTTTGCGCCAGCGCCCAATAGATTTTTTGAACTCTGGGCGTGTTCCAGTCTGCGCCTAATTTCGAGGCGGCTTGCGCTGTTTTGGCGAAGAGCACGATGCCGGTTGTGCCCCGGCCTAATCGGTGGACAGGGTTTGCGTTGGGGGTTTGCTTTTGCACCAGACGAAGGAGAGTGTTTTCCATGAAGCCGGCGCCGGGGAGGGTGGGCAGCCCGCTCGGTTTGTTGACGGCCAACAGATGAGGGTCATCAAACAGGACTTCGAAGCGCTGAGGAGTGTCCGGTTCGATCCAGGGTGGACGGTTCCAGACAAGGGTTTGGCCTGAAGCGAGCGATTCGCTTCCGGTCGCGGTGATGCCGTTGAGGGTGACTTCGCCGTCGTTCAGTTTTTGTTGCCAGGCTTGTGGAGTTGAGTGGGGGTAAAGGCTTGCCAGGTGGGAGAGCAGTGTTTGCCCGTGATATTTGCTGCTGACAATTGTGGTGTAGGCATGGCCCCGGTTGAGCATTAGTTTAAGTGTAAGCTATGGCAATTAGGCCCGGTTCACAACAGTCATCCTTAAATCTCGAGAGCTTGCGAGTTGATGCAGATATGAATGTGATAAAGCTTGCCCTTGCTGTCCTATTGTGTTCACTGTTACTAGTGTCCGCAGTGGCGGCACAAAACCCACCCGCAGAGCACAAAATTGGTAGCGTTTGCGTTCTGCCCAACTCCTCAGACGCGCCAACTAGATTCTCGCCAGGTGGCGAATATAACCCGGCCACCCTCACGATACGCATCGACAAGTTGAAGCCGATAGCTTGGCCCCACAAGAGTCCGGTGTTAATCGACGATTTGGATTTGAAGGAGCGCCATCTAGTGGTCCTTACTTCCGATGGAAAACGGATACAGTCATTCCGGTTCAATTTTTCCGAAGATGATGATGCGAAATTGTGTATCTACTACGATGGCTATCAGGGAGTGCAGTTTGGGAACAAAAAGAACGCCGACTGGTGCAGGGTGAAAGTTCGGGCTTGTTGGCGCTAGTAGCATATCTTGCGTTTACGCAAGAGAACAAGCGGGGCTGCGTTAGATCGGTGAGATTACGGTACAGGCGAGACATTCCTCCGTCTAAATCAGCAAGTGCGGTGCGACGAGGCTGACAAACTCTCTCGATGTGATGAGCTTGGTATTTTTCCAAAATCTTGGGAAGTGTCGCTGGTTGCCAGTAATAAGGTAGTCGGCGCGTGCTGCGTCCGCGCACTCCAGAAACTGGTTGTCTTCTGGGTCGCTTGTGACTTCCAGCTTGTATCGCGGGTGAAACAACGTGTGCCCGGTTTCTCACTAACTGAAGCAACTGCTGTTGCTGTCCAACATTTGATTTGTCGAATGATACCAACAATCCCTTCGTTGGGCTGTGATCGCAGAAGGGCGAGGTTCGCCGCATTGTTGTTGAAAAATCGCCATTTCACTCATCATCCATAGTTGGTGTAAACGCCTGTTCCCGACAGTTGACGATTTTGCGGTAGCATGATTGGCGCATGGAGATCCAAGTCATGATTTTCCGCGTTGCCTTCTTATGGGCTAAGTCGCTCGGACCTTGGCTTGCGGTTTGGGCAATTCGACACAAAGCAGACTGCGATTACAAACTCGGCCCAACGGCACGAGCGGCGCGATGGTTAGTAGTGCTGGTTGGGTACTTCTTAGCGGCTTCTCTGCCCGGCCCCGGTATCGTGCGCATTGTTCCAGGACTAACGGGTTTGTGTTTCCTGTGTTGGCCTAATTTCGCCTATCATCTGACGAACTTCTTCGTTGCTTGGCCAAAGACGGAAGGCAAAGTAACGTCGTTTTTACAGTCTGACCTGGATCCGGTCGTCAGCTATACATTTGAGTTCGGCGGCAATTTATACGGTGGCCGAACTGCGATCAGGGCGACCGAACGTTCCGAGGGATACTGCGAGGGTCAGGCCATAACCGTCGCATATGACCCGTTTAATCCCGACGAGTCCAAAATCTTCCGCTGACCTGCAAATGCTGACGGCTGTTGTAACATCGCCATTGCACTCATCGCCCAAAGTAGGATTACGAGATGCGGAAAGGCTTCACCAGAAAACCACAACCGGACGCGCCGGGGACGCACAGCAAGAACTACATTACGCCGAGCGGGCTGCAGCGCCTCCAGGATGAGCGCCACTTTCTGCTCACCAAGGAACGCCCGGCGGTGACGGAGGTGGTGACGTGGGCTGCCGGCAACGGTGATCGCAGTGAAAATGCCGACTATCAGTACGGCAAGCGGAGGCTGCGGCAGATCGATGGGCGGATTCGCTTTCTCACCAAGCGTATCGAAGCCGCGGAAGTGGTGGACCCGGAAGCTCCGAGATCGGGGCAGGCGAAGGCCAGAGCATTCTTCGGAGCGACCGTGCGCTATGCTAATGCCGCGGGAACCGAGCGAGTGGTGAGCATCGTGGGCACCGACGAAGTTGATCTCAACCGCAACCACATAAGTTGGGTGTCACCTTTGGGGCGCGCGTTGATGAAGTCGGCAGAGGGCGACGACGTAGTTCTCCAGGCGCCGGGCGGTACAGAAGAACTGAGCGTGCTGGAAGTGCGTTATGAGCGCATTTCTGTGGAGCCGTTCCGTGAACCAGCTGGGTCCGAGTCGTCGGCAAAGGGAGTCACTCGCCGAGATTAATCCACCTGACGAAGAAGTGACAACAGCGCGATCAGCTAAGCGACACGAGCCAAGCAGGAACAACTATTGCAATGGAAAAGGTGCTTTCCGGGATGTCATATCCCAACAAGTACCACGAGCCACACTGACTCCCGCCTTACCGAAATATAAACGATCAATAGAGACCACATTGAATTCATAATTTCCATAAGGTAGGGGCGGGAACTCGAAGTGGCCTGCGGCGTCAGTGAACGCAAAAAATTGCGCGTTGTCCGTATACCTTGAAACGACAACATATACGCCGGCTATAGGCTTCGGTTCCATAATTTTTGAGCCTTGCAGCAAGGTGCCGCGCACAATCCCGAAGTCGGGGTTCGTCACGAGTTGACGAAGCGTTTCAATCTGTTCCTGCGCATCTTTAACAGGACGGCTATCGTTCGAGTAATAATCTAAAACAATAGGCTTGCCTTTCTCTTTGCGGAGGAAGAAAAGCCAGCGATCTCCGATCCAACGATGACTGGCATGCGCTCTGCGATGTCAGTACGATGAGAGGATTTGCGGGCTCACCTAGGAAAACTTCCTCCGGCGAAATTTGAAGTTTCATTTCTTCCGTCCCATAAGGGCTGACGGCGGAAATCGAACCTACAAAGATGTAATCGTATTTAGCTCTTGGCCAGTCAGGCTGGAAACCACAGTCGTCGAAATTGCTCTTTGGCTTACGTTGGCATGTGATCGTCTTGCCCCCTGCCTTTCGGAATTCAATCCGAGATCTGGCCTGCGCTACGGTAGCACTGAGGCAAGAAAAGACGACCACAATGACTGCGAGGGGACGGCAATGCTGCATTGCTGGGACCTCACTTGAAAAAGAGGAT
>CAWBXL010000127.1:0-22129 GCA_963792305.1 uncultured Acidobacteriaceae bacterium
TAATGGAAAAACAACTCAAATTTATTTTTTCTCTACTCTATTAGGTCATCCTTCTAAACAGTTTATACAACGATACCTTTAGAATCATTTCTTTTATCATATTTTGAAACTCTGGTTGCATAAGTATATTCTCCAAACATCCAGGAAGATTAGTAGACCTGCTGCCTAACTAACTATGCAATACAAATTAAGATTATTAATCGTGCTTTAATTTTCTTATCGTTAGACGATATAGATACAATAAATTGTATTCAAGTCCTATAAGTAAATCTGCAATTCTTTATTTCAAGATAATTTTCTGTGCTTTTTTTATAAATTTGAATACAGCTAGAGAAACAGCAAGATTGAAAAAGGTAAATTGTTAATGAATAGGATCATGCGCCCTCTTTCTGCTCCGGTGGAGACTACTTGGCGAGAGGTCATAGACGGCCTTGTTCCACTTCAAACGCAGTTAATTGGGATAGACTACGAATCGCTAGGATATCGAAACCTAGCAGGTAGTGGACTAATAGAGGATGTCCGCGCTTTAACGCTCACTACTTGTAAGGATGACATTGCCAATTCAATCGCATTTCTCAATATATTGATACAAGTATGCATTTTGGAGAACATCCAGAGCAGGAACAGGCGTTTCGTATTCTGACTGGTCCGCTGATACAAGATTAAGCATGCAAAAAGTTCTGGAAAGAATGGGAGAACATCTTAAGCGCTCTATGGTTACTATGATTCAATTTCGTCTAGACAATATGGTGAAAAATGTTCTTGCTTCGATGAAATAAGGGAGTGCACAATAAGGGAGCGATGGTTATACAAGCAACATAGATGCTCTCCTTCAAAGTCTCACAACTGCCAGACACCGATAGGAAAAACCAGATTCTGCGCATTCTGCAATACATGAGGAATACCTATCACAATGATGGCACACATCTGTTTGGAAAGCCATAAAACGTGCAGATCGAGAACTATAGTTTCATTTTTGACAAGAATTACTCTATTCTATTGTGCATCATGGGCGCACGTTACGATTGCCATGAAGGGAACTTTCCAAGTGTTGGCAGATATACTTAACTCAATGCAGGTTAGGGCGCTAGCGTGGCCTGCTCCATACACCTTTGAACTATCAGAATTGGATAGTCGTCTGAAGGCAAGGCAAAAACAGCAAGATATCTTCATAGGGATTAGGGTCGTGGGATCCAGCAACCAAAGCACACAGGATGGCTTATGACATGCAATTAAAAGGCTTTTACAACGATGCACGACGAGGAAGCAATTCTTTAGTTTAGGGAGGGGGATGAGGATCCAGATATCCTCATCTGGATATATAGATATATGCTAGTTACGCCGAAATGAAAAAATGTATTTTTTAGGTGCTACCAGAGTTAACTTATTCTTACCACCAAAAATGGAGAATTCATTTGTAAACGTCCTTATCGGATTTTCTGACAATAAGAAAATATAGAAAAAAGGATATAAATAATATCTTGTTATTTGTAATCATTAAGCCATATTATCTAGAAATGGCTAGTAGAGAAATCTAACCTATGTGTTAGGGTAGCATGTTAAGGTTCTGTGGTGGTTGATTGGCCTTTTTGCAACCACGAAACAAGTGGGCTTTCGAACATACTGCTATAACGATAAATCAGTTTACTATAGAGAAGGTGAATATTTTTTTACATTAGATATGCCGATGACGTTGGTAACAATGGTAGCAATGGTAATTACACGGTGACAAGGTAACAGCAAGCAGAAGCAAATGTATAGAGAAATTGTATATAATGATCATCATAAACTTTATATCTTAATAGTCACTCTATTATTATTAATAGTAATGGCTGATCGAATAAGCCAGCAGGATTTTACTCTAATTGGCGCTACATCTGAAGTACCAATTACATTTCAGGCTTAGCAATATATCCAGCGCCTAATTTTGGGGTATAGAGAACAAGGATATCCTATAATCCATCTCATAACACTTTATAATACAGATGGGTCTAATGTTGACCTCTGTCGTAGGAGGTCTATCGAGATGGAAAGCAAGTAGTTATACCTGAAGCGGTGGCGCTGAATTGATGAATTAAAACTCAAGCCCTCGCCTACTATTAGGTTGAATTCAAGTCTACTTCTTTCAGGTCATCTACAGCAGATTGGATTTATGAAATGGAATAGCTTACAAGACTAGGTGGGGAGCCTTTTACAATACACTATTAGAAAGGCATCTGCATAGCCTATACGTTAATACAGTAGTTGTATGTGGATGTAACTGACCTAACTGTCCTAGAACAACCATCTACGAAGCAAGTGAACGGAATTTCAGTATTGTTCTGGCTAGATGCTACATCACTTATCCATGATGTAACATTACAAGAGTTAAAAAACATAGGTGTGTCATTGATGGATACTGATGAATCTATAGCATGGCTAGGTGGTGCTTGTTCGAAAATTCAAAATATAGAGTAGCCTTCTTGAAGTTGATATAACTGATACAACAAAAAGAAGTTCAAATTACATGAGGACCTATGTCCTCATCCCCCATTTACTAGATAATAGAGTGAAACTTGTTAATTGTTTGTCATATGCCATCATGTGCGATTTAGCTCTCATCCCCAGATAATGGTATGGCTTGGTCCACTTACCAACATTCATACAATCTGGTGTCATCAGCGTTGGTTATGGCATTTGGTGTCGGATAATAATAAGACAAGGGATTTGAGTTTTCATACATATTGTTGTTCTTATTATTGTTGGCTGGTACGACCTATCATTACTGGCACCAGCTTGCGAAACCGGTTTTGATGGCCATCTGGGGTATAATCATGAATAAGGGGGTTATGGTTTTTGCTAGTTCTAGGATTGCTCGTAAGTATTGCTGCAGTTGCCCTTCCAACTATATAATCAAGTAGGGTCACGATCAGCCGATTTCCAGAATGTAAGTTATTGTTGTGTCGGCTAGCACTATATTTTCTTGTGAAGTGCTCTGCACAGGTTGCACAAACCCACGTAATTCTTCCCATAACTATTCTATGCACATTTATCTAACCTTCCTTTAAAAAGGAATGAAAATTATAGATGGTTTTAGTATTAACACCGATTTAGATTACAACCAGTTCTATTCAGACCCCCCTAGGATGGGTGAATATTTATGCAAGTAGTATAGTATGAGTGTCCATGCGCGCTGCGTCCCAGTCACTTATAAACATGTACCTGTTACATAATTCTATTATTAGTATCTAGACTTTGAATACATGTTTATGGGTACATTCTATCTTTCCCATCCAGGGAGAAATAACTATCGATGACAGGTACCATATCACATATTATATTCAATGTGCTTTAATAATAAAAACAAAAACAAAAATAAAAGATATATGATTATATAGAGATATATGGATATATTGGGTACTAGTCTACTGGTATGCCAGTCGTCGATATAAATGTCAACAAATAAGTTCATTAATGTGTATTCAATACTAGTATTATTTTATATCAAATTGTTATACGATATAGATATACAACATTATTATCTATAAATCGATGGGAGTCATGAATCTGAGGCACTCCTATATATCCATAATGATATAATTCACAATTCATCCCGTCCCTAAAGGGGTCAGGCCTTGCTTCAAAATTGTAAGCGATCCATAATGGGTTCATACAGACTTGCGACGATCGTAGTATATGCTGAACGAGTACATGCTAATAAACGTATTGCTAGCCCAGTTGAAAATCGCCAACATTCACTATCAGCAGATGGAAAAACCCGACCGCGATTACACCCATGCTTTGCGCGCGGAACAGGAATATCGCGCTTTGATCCAGCAGTTCCCCGATTCCAAGTTGATTCCTGAAGCCAAGCAGCGTCTGCGTGAAGTGCAGGAAGTTCTGGCGGACCGCGAATTCGGTATCGGACGCTTCTACTATCTGCGCCCCGCCTATCCAGCTGCGATTGCCCGCTTAGAGTCCCTGGTAGACCGCTATCCGATGTACAGCAAAGCGGACGAGTCTTTGTATCTGCTCGGTCAATCGTATGAAAGCGAGATCGGAGTCGTTAAACAGCAAAAATTTGAAGAAGGATCGTTGGGCTGGAAAGGGCAACAAAAATTAATCGATGATTTCACCGACAAGGCGGCCGCCGCTTATAACCGTGTTCTGACCCGCTATCCTGCGATGGAATGGGCCCCTGACGCAAAATTGCGCCTGGACGCTTTGCACCGTCCGGCGCTCAAGCCTACCAAGGCCATGCTCGCGCAGAACAAAGAAGAAGTAGCGAGCCGTCATGCGAATGGAACGCTGGCAAATATTATGAAAGGCTTCCGTAAACATCCGGACACTTCTCAAGCTGCCAAAGTGGGTGACCCATCTCTGGTAAATCCGGAAATGATCAGTGCGAAGGATGTTGTGCAGAAAGCTAGCGCCGTCATGATGGCTGGAGCTTCATCTACGGGAGGCGGTGGCAAGGTCGGGGCGGAAGTGGTTGGATCCGGAACCGGCCCTGTTGGTCAAAATACTTCTCACACTGGGGACGCACTCGATCCGGTACCTCAGCCAGAAGCACCTGCGGGGATACAGGCGCAAACGCCAGCAGCGCCCGATCCAAACGAGCTGACACCGAATGCTCAACCTGATCCAAACGAGCTAAAACCAAATGTGGCTCAAGACAACCTCCCTGCGCCGCCGCAAGTGAACCAGATTGACCCCAAGGCACAACAGAGCGCGTCGGCCAGCAGTACCAAGAACGACGGGAACGAAGAAGCGGACGTACAGTATTCGTCCAGCAAACATAACAAAAAGAAGGGCCTGCGTAAGGTTGTGCCGTTCTAGCAAGCCTTGTTCAAGGGAGGTCAAGAGGTTATCGGCCTCCCTAAATTACCCGGTCGTCATAAGCCCCTCGTAACCTGCTTACCCTATTACCCTCATTGACTTACGGTCTGGGACAGATTACCTTCGGGTTATTCCCCCACACCAAAGGAAACCCCTTGGCGCGGAAAATACTGCTCGCCGACGACAGCGTGACTGCCCAGAACATGGGCCGGAGAATCCTTACGGATGCCGGCTACGAAGTCACTACGGTTAATAACGGTTCGGCGGCCCTGAAGAAGATCGCGGAGTCGCTGCCCGAGCTGATCGTCCTCGACGTTTACATGCCCGGGTACAGCGGCCTGGAAGTGTGCCAGCGCCTCAAAGAGACGCGTGAGACGGCGCGCATTCCTGTCTTATTGACCGTCGGAAAACTCGAACCTTTCAAACCAGAAGAAGCGCGACGCGCACGCGCTGATGCGTTCATCGTAAAACCATTCGAAGCCAGCGAGCTTCTCACTGCGCTTACCAAACTCGAAGACAAAATTGTCCCTCAGCCCGCAGGAAAATCCGGGCAGTTTGCCAAGGCCTGGGCCGAACTGGAACAAGGCAATTCCGCTACTCCGAGCAAGGGAGAAAAATTCGGCGATGCAGAAACCGGCTGGAAAAACCGCCTGATTATTCCCGCGCCGGGATCCAAAGCTGTAGAGCCGGAGCCGGAAGAAGAAGTTTCCGCAAAGGGCAAAAGTTCGAAAGGCAAGAAGGACAAAGCCAAAGAAGAGATCAAGCCGCTGGAAGTAAAAGCTCCTGGGGAAACATCAGCAGTTGGCGTACCCGCAGATATCACGCCGGAAGAAGTAGCAGCCATTGCCGCTGCCGCCGCCGCTTTCGAAGAAAAAAATCAGCCACCCGCTGAATTTGCGGTTAAAAAATCTGAAGTCCCCGAAGAACCGGTGCCAGTCACTGCATCCATTCAGCCGGAAAAAATTGAGTCCAAGCCGGTTGAAGCACAGGCCAAAGAGCCTGCACCGGCGCAGGAAGCGCCAGTTGTAGAGACACCCAAGACTGAGTCCGTCGTGGAAGCGAAGCTTTCCGAGCCAGCGCCGGCCGCAAAAGACATAGTTCCTGAAGTTGCCGTGGCAGAAGTTAAAACAACTGCGGTCGAATCTGCGCCGGCAACCACCAACACAATTGTGGCCGCCAATTCGCCGGCAGAAAAACCGGCTGAACTAGCCAATGCCGCATCTGCTCCAGTAGTCGCAGCAACGCCAGCTGTTCCAAAGTGGATTGCACAAGAAGTCCCGGTGCCACCGGCTGAAGTTGGTATCAGCCTCGAGCAGGAGATGCAAAAGGCAAACGCAGTTCTGCAAGCTGCGACGGCAATGGTTGATCTCTCGGCGATGGCAAATGTGGAACCGCCGCCACCGGCACCAGTCGAAACTGTGGTTCCAGTTGCTGCTCCATCTGTCGAGACAAAAATAGAGACAAAAGCGGAACAAGCTGTTTCCTTAACCTCGGCTCCGGAACCCGAACGTCCGCAGGAACCTGCCGCAGCCACGGCTAAACCGGAAGCAGAGCCAGAAGTGGTCACCGCAGTTGCAGCGGCTGCTTCCGCTGGAACTTCCGCGCCGGAAGCCAGTAAGCCGGAAGCAATCAGCCAGCCGGTTTCAACTCCAGCACCGAGCGAACCTGCTCCATCAGTCCCTGAAGTGAAGGCAAATGAATCGGAACTGGCAGCCGCTTGGGCACAATGGAAAGAGATCCGCGAAACTGTAGTTGGCTCACAACTCACTTCCCAGATCGCCGATGTTGCCGCAGCAGGGCTGAAAGACGCTCAACTCGATAACTCTTCCACGCCTGCGCCAGAGGCAGAAGAAGCATCATCCGCCGGAAATCCCACGGCCATCGCCAGTATCGTAGATACAGTCCTCGCCGAATTGAAGCCCAAGCTTATGGAAGAGATTGCCAGGAAACTGGGCGACGACAATAAGAAAAAGAAAAAGTAGTAGAACCAGAAACTAAAAATTTACCTTTCTCCTGGTCCAGCCCCCGCGCATTAGCTAATCTCCTTCACACCAATCTCATATTTAAAGTTGTCGGGATCAAACGGGTCAACGCGTCCTTCCGAAGTCTCCGCCTGCGGATACATAAAGTACACCAGCGGCTGTTTCGCTGATCCCGGCAGCGCGACATCATGTGCGTAGTTGTACGCCATCCAGTTCATCTCCCATGAACCGAACAAACGCGTGCGTGTCTTCGTCACCATCTCATCGCTCAGCTTGAGGTTCCCTGGCGGCTCCTCCAGAACCACCTTGCGAACGTCCGCCGGATCCACAGGCACCCAGCCGTGTTGGCTTAGATAAACCTCGCAACGGCAGTGCTGGCCTTTGGTAGCTTTGTCGGTATTCACGCCGAGGCTCTTGTATCCGAGTTCGGATTTCACAATCCGCAATCCATAAATATGACGCGCCGGCAGACCGACCGAGCGCGCCATGCCAACGTAGAGCGCATTCAGGTCAGCGCACTTGCCGCCGAAGTCGCCTGACTCAAGCATGCCGCGAATATCTCCCCTTCCGCAGCCGCGCACCTTGGGATCGCGGAAGGTGTTGTCCACTACCCACTCGTAGATCGCGCGCGCTTTTTCAACGTCCGTTGTTGCGCCCTTCGTGGCCTTCAGCGCGGTTTCTTTTACGATGCCGTCATTCGGAACATATTTTGTAGGCTGTAGGAAGAAGTCCAACTCAGCTTTTGACGCACGTTGCGATGGCGCCGGCTTGGTTTCCGTTAGATCGACCGCATAGGGCCTGGTCGAAACGCGGCTGGTGAGTGTCAACACCGGCTTGGCGTTTGCAGGATAAGTTGCCGATACGATACCGAGTGCGCTGGGCTTGTCCTTGGTCAACTTGGCCGTGCCGGTTTCCGCGCTGAATTTGTTCGAAAGCGTCCGCTGATATGGCGTATCGCGAATCAGCGCCGCCGGCAGCCAGATGTGAGTCACTCCATTTGGCTTCAGCACTTCCACTCGGGAAGTGACTTCAAAAGTCCGCCACCCGCTCGTCGCGAGCGCGTCGGCAAAAGCCGGCAATGATTTGGAAAATGCCAAACCAGCGCACACCGCACCGGTCGTTTGCAGAAAATTCCGCCGATTCATAAATCCCCCTTGAATAAGGACCGTTGTGACCAACGACTAAATTGTGATTGGAAACCGCCGCCGGAGGTTTAGGAGTGCCGGATTCAAGTGAAAGGACGCATGGAAGAATTCTGTGACGGAGAGGATACACGGATAGTTTGGTGCAGGACAATAGTAGGTTGGGAGGATTTGTTTTTAATATCACGTTCATATTACGATCTACGCTCTCAACTGGCCGCTCGCTGTTAGGGGAGACAAAATGAAGCTCGGAAAAAGCATGAGAGTCCAACATAGCAATTCCCTTCCAAAAGAATGTGAACCCAAGCGGTCGCATACTTTTCGAAATTGGGTGCAAGGTGTATTCGCAATTGCTGTGTTGCTTCTATCAGCAGAATCTCTTGCGCAAGCCCAAGCCCTTTGGTCCGGCCAGATACAGTGCAGACTCACCATTCAATCTGAAGGCTATGCTCATCAGGAAATTCAAGAATGGAAGTTGAGTGGAGAACCGCCAACATTCACCGGAAACATGCCTGTGTATCCCGCGGCCTGGACCGTCACGGGACAAGGCAGTGCGCAAAGGAGCAATTATTCGACGAAGTTGACGTCCCAGTGGAAAAGCGCCTCATCTCCGATGACGGCCAGTCTGGCTATTTTTAAGCGCGCTTCCGATCAACGCCTGGTCATCAAGCGTTATACCCCCGGATTGAGGGCGCCGGGCGGAGTGACGATCGGTAAAACAGTGGCTGCGCCGGGAGCCGCGGCCTCCCAATCTTCGGTACAAATGGACGCCTGGGAGTGGCCGCTTCCGGTCATTGAGGATGCGGGTTCTAGCACCGACGTAAGCGGATCCGGGACCGTGATGATCGCTGGGACCTCTATGCCGATGCAGGCGCCCGCGACTTCGCCAGCCAACTGCACCTGGCACTTTGTCGTCGGTGCGAACGCGCCGGCATCTGCACCAGCGAACAAACTCCCCTCGATCGCGCCGACGGCGCCTCCGTCGGTGGCTAACACCACCACGCTCGCGCCAACCCAGGTTGCGTCTCCGCCCGCACAAACTGGAAATCCATCTTCCTCACCCTCGACAACTCTGCCGTCGGAGGTCGCCTCGACTGTAAGCAAGGCTCCAATCAAATCTCAGATGCAGCCACCGCCTCCGCCACAATCTCCACTCAAGGTTACAAATGCCAGCAGTGCGTGCAATACGGCAGGGTCGTTTAGTGTTTACTACGCACCTTCTGCCTTTCTTTCTGGTGAGACTACGGTGGATTTTGGATCGGACATCACCATATTGGGCACTACCGTTCAAGATCCGCATACGTTGACCGCGCAGTTGCTTATTCCGTCAAGCGCCACGCCCGGTTCGCACACGGTTACGGTAAAAGTCGGCACAAAGACAATCTCTGGGCCCGGCGCATTCACTGTGACCAGTCCATGCGCCCAATCGCAATCCACTCCCCTAGCTTTTACTCCGGCTTCAGGCGTGCAGAATGAAGCGAATATAACCGTCCATGTGCAGCCCGGGGTGACAGTGACCGCACAGGGTGGGCCGAATTTCATACAAGGACTAACCATGGCCGACTTTGGCGATGGGATCACGGTGAATTCGATCAATGTGGCCGGGCCGCACGCAGCCGATGTCAACATCAGCATTTCGCCCACCGCCTACGCGGGGAATCATCAAGTCACCATGAAGACAGCTAACGAGAATGGCTCCGGCAGCTTTACCGTAGCGCGGGCGGGAAATGTGACCCTCTCACTTCCGGTCGCGACCGCGCAGTGTAACTTTGTCGGTTCGTTTGACATTAAAGCAAGTGCGGCGCACTTTCTTTCCGGAGTAAGCCAAGTGGATTTCGGTCCTGACATCACAGTGGCGGGAGCCACCGTACAGAATCCCAATCTTTTGACCGCCCAACTGTATGTTCCTGCCGGAGCCAGTCAGGGACCGCATAACGTTACAGTGACCACAGGCGGAGAAACCGCGTCTTTAGCATCAGGATTTACCGTCACTAGCCCTTGTGCAGCAACGCAGGGTACCAACCTTTCGCTTTTGCCGAATGCGGTGACTCCTTCCCAAGGAGTACGCGGCGAACAAAACATGACGATACGCATTCGCGGAGCCGCCGGACTGGTTCAAGGAGTCACAAGGGCTGACTTTGGTCCCGAAATTACGGTGAACTCTGTGACCGTGACCACGGCAAACGATGCAGAAGTTAATATCAGCATTCCCTCCACGGCCCACGTAACGCAGCAGAATTTTACCCTCACCACAGCGAATAACAGTGCGCGAGGCCAGTTCGAAGTTCTCGATGGGGGAAGCAAGCACCTCTTCACACTGTCCACAGCTACCGCTCAGTGCAATTTCGTCGGCGCCTTTCCCATTGGAGGTCAGAACACCAACTTCGCGCAGGGCATTACCACTGTGGATTTTGGCCCGGACATCACCGTGGAGAACGTCACTGTGACGAATTCAGCCAACCTGACAGCCCAGCTTTATATCCCGCCCGGCGCCACACCCGGAGCGCGCACCGTCACCGTTACCACTGGGGCAGAGGTTGCGTCGCTGGCCTCCGGCTTCACCGTGAATACTCCGTGTGCGGCAAAACAAAACTCGGCAACCTATATTTCTCCAGGATTTGGAGTGGTGGGTGTGCAGAACATGATCGTGCATGTTGGGGGGACAGGCTTGGTTCAGGGATTAACCACTGCGGATTTTGGTGAGGGAATTACCGTCAACTCCGTCACCGTGACGGACAGTGGGGCCGATGTCAATATCAGCATCGCGTCCAACGCGCAGCATGGTGGACGCAATGTAACTCTCACTACAGCAAATAGCGTGATGAGTGCAAAGGCGAATGGGTCAGTAGCGTTCGAGGTAATGCAGTAGCTTTACATCTGCTGTAGGGCCGTATCACGAATCAGCGCCGCCGCAGCCAGATGTGAGTCACCACTCTGGAAGTGACTTCGAAAGTCCGCCGCCGGAGGTTTAGGAGTGCCGGATTCAAGTGGAGGAACGCATGGAAATTCTGTGTCGGAGAGGATTGATGTACAGTTTGTCCCAGGACAAGGCTGTATTTTAGTGAGATTTAACGAAATCAGGCCAGAATGGCCATCCCGTCGGATAACTTGCCTATCCGCTTCGCATCCAAACTGTAGGCGCGTTGTATGACTCTCCGTATTCTCATTGTCGACGATAGTGCCCCCATCCGGAAGTTGGTTCGAGAAGAACTGGACGCGCATACTGGTTGGGCTGTATACGGAGAGGCTGAAAATGGTCAACAAGCCATCGAAAAAGCCGGACAACTAAAACCAGACCTGATTGTGCTCGACCTGTCCATGCCTGTTATGAATGGATTGCAAGCGACGTTCGAGCTCAAAAAATTGCTGCCGTCCACCCCGATTGTCATGTTCACATCATTTAAGACGGATTATTTGCGTGACCAAGCGTTAAAAGCGGGCGTAACGGTGGTGATAGAAAAGTCGAATTCTTTAGTCGTGCTGGTAAACGCAATCCAATCTCTGTTTCCCGAGCAATCGAGCGGGCTACGAAACATCATCGCGTAGCATTCGTAAACCCTGCATGGCATTCATAATTGACTGACGTTCTTCAGGCGTACCGCCGTGGTCCTTCTGTAGCTCGCGGAGCCGTACATTTATGGCACTCTGTGCCGCGATGATGCGCGTCATCCGTTGATTAGGATCGGTTTCAAGGATTGCTGCTTCATATTCTTCCTGCCAGCTGTACCGGTTCGTCATGTAAAGAATACTCATAAGGCTGCTCCGAGCCATACTGATTTCCCTGGAGCACAATTACAAAACAAAGTGATCGGCGTGGATCAGAGTTTTGAATGATCTGAAGAGCGGCAAGTAGTTCGCTTGGCTTTTGCCTTTGCTACTTCAGGGATGATTCAAAATTAGCATCAATTGAAGACTGGCCTGTGCGCCAAAAAGCGCCAGTCACATGGCCCTCTATTCGTCTCCGAAACGCGATTCTCAAGTAACCCTTTGCAGTTATTGGACATCGGATCATACCGATCAACCGGAGCCAGATATGCAAGTAGGACCTGCTGCGACCAACCACCAGATATCCGAGGCAGCCAAGATTGTTGTGCTTGGCGGCTCCGCTGGGGCTATACCGGTCCTGCAAACCATCGTCAGAAACTTGTCGCCCAGCATTCCTGCGGCACTTTTTGTCGTCGTACATCTGTCACCGGATTCGCCGAGCTTTTTGGCGGAAATTTTACAGAGAGAAGGTGGGCCTAAGGTGGTGCAGGCAAGTGATTGTGCGCAGTTCGACATGTCGACGGTTTATGTGGCTCCGCCCGACCGTCATCTGCAAATCCGGGACGGGATCATGCGTCTCAATCGTGGGCCGCGTGAAAATCGCAGCCGTCCGGCGATTGACCCTCTATTCCGCAGCGCGGCCCGTAGTTATGGGAACCGCGTTATCGCCGTGCTGCTCAGCGGAACTCTTGACGACGGCGTTGCCGGTTTACAAGCGGTGACCCATGCCGGCGGGAAGGTGATCGTACTCGATCCCGCTGACACACGTTTTCCGCAGATGCCCGAGAATGCCATCCGCTATGACCATCCTGACCACATCCTGGGATCTGATGAAATTGCCGCAATGATTGAGCGCTTAGTAAAAGAGCCAGCCATGAACGCTAATAAAAACGAGGACAAGTCGGACGTCAAAAATCTTGAAAAGCCATCTGTATACATCTGCCCCGACTGCGGCGGCCCTTTGGCCGTGGTGGATGAAGAACGCGGATTGCTGAAATTCCGCTGCCGGGTCGGGCATGCCTATTCCCTGAAAGCGCTGATCGCGGCACAGAACGATGCCCTGGAGAGCGCTCTATGGGCGGCCATTCGTTCGCTGGAGGAAAATGCAGAACTAAAACGAAAAGCAGCAGCCACCCAATTCGGAGGAAACCAACATGGCGTGCGTCTTCGCGAGGACGCAGCATCGCAGATGGAACACGCGGACTTGCTCCGCAGGCTCGTACTTGGCAAGCTGATTCCGGACCGCACGGCCTGACCAGTCCTTTTTGCAAAGAATGCTTCGCGGCAGGATATGGCTTCAGCCATATCGCCAGAACAGAAAAATCGAGCACGCTTTAGCGTCACTACCACTGCCAAGGATTCATTTGGAGTCTTCTGCCAGCCATATCTATATACTGTCCCCAACAAAGAAGAGGGTATTTATGCCACGCGCCAAAAAGACCTCTCGAAAAAAAAAGGCCGGGAAAAAATCCGCGTTGCAAAGCGTAACGCCGATTGTGGCAAGGTCTACAGCATCTTTTCCTGTTGTTGCAGTCGGCGCTTCTGCGGGCGGATTTGAGGCGTTCATTCATCTTTTGCGCTCCTTGCCAAAGAACCCCGGCCTGGCGCTGATTTTCATTCCCCATCTGGACCCCACTCACGAGAGCGCCATGGTCGATTTGCTGGCGCGAACCACGGAAATGCCAGTCGAGCAGGCAAGCGACGGAACAGTAGTGAAAGAAAACCGCCTTTTCGTCCTCCCTCCTAATTCCGACATGACCATTTCAGGTGGTGTATTACGCCTGATTCAGCGAGAGGCTGCCCGCGGACATCACATGCCCCGTTGATACATTTTTTCGCTCCCTGGCTGACGATCAGATGGGCAATGCCATCGGAGTCATCCTGTCAGGCACCGCCAACGACGGTACCATCGGTATGGGCGCCATCAAAAATCAGGGTGGCATCACCTTCGCGCAAAGCCCGGAGTCGTCAAAATATGACGGCATGCCAAGTAGCGCGATCGCGTCGGGGGTCGTGGACTTCATCCTTCCCGTCGATCAGATTGCGCACGAGCTGGTACGTATTCAGAAAAGACCTTCCCGCGAAAAAATCTCGAAAGATCCTTTCGAGGGGAAAGAGAGTCTTTTACGCGACATTTTCCGGCTGTTGAAGGGCTACAGCAAGGTCGATTTCGTCGAGTATAAGAGCGCCACCATACGCCGCCGCATCATTCGCCGCATGAACATCAATCAGGTCGGCGAGCTGGGCGATTACGTGAAGCTGCTCCACCGCAATGCCGAGGAGATAGAAGCCCTCTATCGTGATGTGCTCATCAATGTCACTAGTTTCTTCCGCAATCCCGAGGTCTTTGAGGGCCTGCGCGAACATGTATACCCCAGGCTTTTTCAGGACCACTCCGTAGCGGATGCGGTCCGCGTCTGGAGTAACCGGAATGTCTGACGGGTAAGGAGACGTATTCGCATGCCATCGGTGCTGACGGAAATACTCTCCTGAATTGCGCTTGGAAATCCCTATACAGATTTTGGCACCGATCTCAGTACAATGCCATCCAGCGAGCGAAGGGCGCCGGAGTTTATAAAAAAGTATTCCGCCGACGTTTCAGAAATTCGCCTGCGCCGTTTTTTCAGAACGACCGGTGGATATCAGATCAGCAAATCCATTCGCGAT
The DNA here is from genome assembly GCA_963792305.1 of uncultured Acidobacteriaceae bacterium. Lineage (GTDB taxonomy): Bacteria > Acidobacteriota > Terriglobia > Terriglobales > Acidobacteriaceae > CAWBXL01. The sequence continues at coordinate 14,375 of CAWBXL010000127.1, forward strand.
AATGGTTGTTTGCGCGGAAAATGTTTTTGAGCGATTTCCGCCTTTTTGGCGCATGGATTTGATCAGCTGCCGCAATGTATTGATCTATCTAAGCCCACTTTGGGCAGAAAAGAGTCATTCCTATCTTCCATTACGCATTGAAACCGAATGGCTTTTTGCTGGTAGGAAACACCGAAGGCTCGTTGGGCTCCGGATATGAAATTTTTGATCTAGTGGATCGTAAGACCAAGATCTATCAGAAAAAAGTGATGACTTCTCCCGTCACTTTCGGCCTTGCCGTGGGTTTGCATGAGCCTCCTGACCTTCGTGAGAAACCGATGCTTCCGCCGCGAGAAGAAGAAAAAGCCAGGACCCCAGCGGACGTACAACGCGAGGCCGACCGCCTCCTGCTGACCAAATATGTTCCATCGGCAGTGGTGGTCAATGAGGACATGGACATTCTGCAAAGCCGGGCAGCACCAGCCGCTATCTTGAGCTACCTGCCGGCAAAGTCAGCCTGAACCTGTTCAAAATGGCGCGGCAAGGATTACTCTACGAGCTTCGTTCCCTGGTGGAACAAGCCCGCCGGAAATCGACCGCCGTTTCCAAAGAAGGGGTGTCAATCGAGGATGGTAAGAATCCGGCCACTGTCAAGCTGGAGGTCATTCCCTTCCGCACACCCGCTCGCGACCAACGCCACTTTCTGGTGCTCTTTGAGGAAAAAGCGGGTGAGGATGGAACTGACACGGTACCGATAAAGCAGCCGCCAAAGCCATCATCGAAAGAAGTCAAAGATGCCAAAGAATTGCAAGTTTCCCAATTGAAGCAGGAACTTGCCGCCACCAAGGAATATTTGCAATCGATTATCGAGGGCCAGGAAGCCACCAACGAAGAATTGCAGTCGGCCAATGAGGAGATCCAGTCCGGCAACGAAGAGCTGCAAAGCACAAATGAGGAATTGCAGACTTCAAAAGAAGAGTTGGAGTCGGCCAACGAAGAGTTGAATACGGTGAACGAAGAAATTCAGCACCGCAATCAGCAGCTCTCCCAACTCAGCAACGATCTCATCAATCTGCTGAACAGTTCTACCATTCCAATGCTTCTGCTGGGCGAGGATTTGCGTATCCGCCGCTTTACTCCGGAAGCGGAAAAAGTCCTGGGATTTTCACGGCATGATGTGGGCAAGCCGCTCGCCAACCTACGTCTGTTCATGGACGTTCCCCAGCTGGAGCGCAGGATGCTGGACGTGATGCGCGACGTTACCATACACAATGAACGCGTACAGTTGGGCGACAAATGGTACAAGCTCCGGCTTTCTCCTTATCGCACGCTGGAAAATAAGATCGACGGAGTTGTGCTGGCCATGGTGGACGTGACTGATTTAGTAGAGCGGGATGGGAGTCAAAAGCCGCCAAAAGGGAAAAAGAAATGATTTCTGCTCACTGATTCAAGGAAAGGGTTGTGAAGAAATTACTGTCAGTGAGGTTTCTGAGTTGAAGAGAACTTTTTGCTGCGCCGTGGGGCGCTTCTGCGGGGAACGGCATGGTCGGTTCCTTTAACTCCACTCTTACTCCCATCTGTATAGATGGGTGGGTTCATATCAATATCCATATTCACTAATGGTTCATAGCCACTCGGGCGTGCGGGCGGCATAAGCAGGTACAACGCTGAAACTCTATCGATCAACAGATTCAGGGCCGATCGGGTTTCACCACGCAAAGCCAGCATTTGGACTTTCAATGTGTGCATGGCGGCAATGCCATCCTTAATGTTGATGGCCTGGCTGCGGATGCGGGAATCGCGCTCAACCCGGGAAAGCCTGAACGTTTCCCGAATCGGGCCTGCCGCGACCCAGGCATCAATCTCGGCCCGCGTGGCCATCACCGATCCGCGCGATTTGCCGGTAGGACGCCGCACCGGCAAGCCAAATTCCCGCTCATAGCGTTGCACGGTGCGCACACCCGCCCTCATGTACGCAGCGATTTCCTTCCAGGAAGTTAGGTATTCCCCCTCGTCCAGCTTTTTCGCGTTGTCTACCGTGTGCGTGACAGAAGGTTTCACGGGGTCAACTCATCTCCTTCCAAATTCTAGTCCTGCCCCGGACGCTTATCAATCGAGGTAAAGAATTGTCCTTGGCAGGTATTGGCGCATACCGGTCCATGAATGAACCATTATTGTTGGCTCTCGATGTCCCGCGTGTGTGCCATGCTTCGCCCACCGTTAAAGGAACCGACGTGCCCAATTTGCAGAGAATCTGTAAATTGGCGAAATGCCACGGCGGATGAGACTGGCAAATCAACCCATGAAGACTGTTATATAACTACGCTTCTGGCAAAAGAGCCGGCAGCCCTTCCCAAGAAACCATCCCAGCCGGAACACTGAACTGAACCATAAATAACTCTTTGTTGCTCTGGCGCTTATTGGCGCTTGCTCCGTAATCGGGTGCGAGTAGCCTTGCGATAGTGGCCTCGTGAACTCCTCCGCTCAACATCGTTCGCACTTCCCAGCATGGCAGGATATTTTCGATGCAACTCGTATCGAAACCGATATCTCAAAGTTGTTCACACTGGTCGAGATTGCAGAGGCTACAATCCGAGTGCGACGTGACGAGATCGATGGTCAGCCGGAAAACAAGACCGAATTACTGGCAATTGAAGCCGCCTTACAGAAGCTGTTTATCATCAAAAGAGACCAGTTAAATTTTCTTCTTCCATCCCCCATCCCCTTCCCGCAGACAAGACACGGGGACCCACTCAAGCCCGATTGGGCTTGAGTGGGCTGGTAACAGACATATACTCGAAAAGTGAGATTCGCACTCACACTCGCACTGAGTTGCCTCTCACTTTGTCAAGTTCTACTCCGACGAAAAAAACCAGGCTCTTCCGCCATCATTCGACAACCGCATGGTCATGCAATACTCCTGACATCGAAGCCTTCGTCTATCAATCCGGCATGGCCATCGATGCGGACGGAGCCTATCGCGCCTATCACCCGGACAATCGCCTGGGCCTCGACAGTATTGAGCACGCAGGCCATCCGGGAAACTGGTGGGCTTTAGCTACGGACACGGGCGAACCGAGTGGCCATCCGGTTGTGCAGGGGAAGAATGAACCCGGCGCCCGGTTATTACGTGTCCATGACCTCGCTCTACGACGCCGGCATTGCCAGTGAGCGCGATCCGCATCGCTTTGTGGATGCGGCGGCATCCCGTACGTGGTGCTTCCGCCTGAGGGATTCAAGCATGCCCAACTTGGAGACTTTGCCACCATGGTCGATCTGCAAAATGGCAAAGTATCCGGGGCCATTGTCGCGGACCAAAGTGCTCCAGACCTGCCGATGGGAGAAGGTTCGATTGCCTTGGCGGTTGCGCTTGGGATTGACTCTGATCCTCGGCGGGGTGGGGTGGCTAAAAGTGTGGCTTATGTTATATATCCCAAGTCGGGGAATGGTAAGCCGCGGGAGTTGGAGGAGATTGTTTCGATTTCACGGGAATATTTTCGGACGTGGGGCGGATTGCAGAGATTGAAGGGTTGTGGAAAAGTGGTGGCTCCTATTCATACCTCAGCGCGATCATCGGATCGACTCGTGCTGCTTTCCGCGCTGGGATCCAGCAAGCAATTGTCGCCGCGCCGGTCAGTAATAGCGTCATCGCCGCAAGCGTGGCTGGATCGTGAGCTGTCACGCCCGTGAGCTGCGTCGCAATCAGCCGAGTCAATAGAGAACTGATCGCGACCCGGACAAGCATGCCGACCGAAACCAGCCGCAATCCTGTTTTAACCACCATTCCCAGGACATCAGCCGCTTTTGCCCCGAGTGCCATGCGGATTCCGGATTTCGTGCGTTTGCCTCGTTGTCGAGTACGCCAGCACACTGTAGACACCAACCATTACCAACAGCAGCGCAACGCATCCGAAAACAGTGATTAACAGGAATCCAAATCTCGGCCCTGCATAGAGCCGCTCGCCAAATGAACCTCGAGCGTTCCGGAATATGCCAACGCAACTCCGGAGTCGGCGGCCCACACCTGCTGTGACACTGCATCTTGCATCGTAGCCGGGTCGAGCGAAAGTACGCACCATCAGTGCTGGTATTCCCGCTCCTTGAATAGTCCAAGGCAGCCATGCTTCCAGTTGCACTGGCGTCTGCAATCCGGAATTTGTCACGTCACCAACCACGCCTACAATCTCAAACCACGCATCGTGCGATGCACCTGCAAGCCCAGAGAACTGCACACGCTGACCGATGGGATCGCCGTTAGAGAAATAGGTTCGCGCAAGACGCCTCGTTTATGACCGCAACCTTGCGTGCCTCTTTAATTTCCGTTTCGTTGAAGGTCCGTCCCTGCTTAGACTCGATACGTAGCACCTGGAAATAATCATCGCTGACGTTTTCGAACATTGCCTGCCAGTCTTCCTGATGGGACTTTCCCAAGATTTCAATCTTGCTCGGCCTGCCTCCATAAGGAGGAACGTTGCTCGACACTGCTGCGGCGACCACTCCAGGTACGCCCTTTAACCGCTCAAGCAAGGGGCCGAAGAAGCGTATGGACTGCTCATCCGTTTTATAACGCTCTTCGGGTAGAACGACGCGGGCCTGAAAGACATGGTCGGCGTGCAATGCGAGACTCACCTGACGCAGGGCCACAAAGCTCCGCATCAAAAGTCCAGCACCGATGAGTAGTGTTAAAGAGAGTGCGACTTCCACAACAACCACAGCGTCACGTAGCCACTTGCCGCGAAAACCACCGCTTACTCCCTTGCCGCTGTCACGTAGCGCATCGTTCAAGTCACGTCGGCCCGATTGCAGCGCTGGCGCCAACCCAAAAATCAGTGCGGTGATAACTGCAACGGCAAGCGTGAACAGTAACACTGGTGCATTGAGCTTTATCACCGATTCTGCAGGAATATGTTGTGCGGCATGCGTAACAAGCGTCTTCAACGCCCACGCAAGCACTGTTGCAGTGCGCCGCAATCATCGCCAGAACAAACTCTCCACGAGCAGCAATAGGATTAACGCGAGCGTCTGCGCCTAATGCGGCGCGCATGGCGAATTCTTTTTCGCGTGTGTGGCTGTGCAAGCATAGGTTCGCACATTGCTGCATGAAATCAACAGGAGCAGTCTACGCTCCAATAGCGTGTACAGCGTGGCTTCGAAGTTGCCGACGACGGTGTCACCAGCTCACACTCTACAAAAAGTGCGTGGGATACAACTTTGACTGGATTTTCGCTAAACGCCTGGCGATCAACGTCAAGTCGCCTCGCCTGCTGTGTTGTCACACAGGCTTCAGGCGTCAATCATGAACAGTTTTTCCACACGTGGAGGAGCTCCACGAACTGGCTTCTCGGAATCAGCACATCGGCTTCATACGATGCAAATCGGGAAGGCATGATCGATCAGTGTCGCGCTGTCATTCAGGACAAAGCTTTTATTCAGGACTGACAAATCGCGTGAAACTTTTCGATACAGGTTTTGTAGCGCAACACAAAAACTGGGGGCGCTGGTTCGTAGTCGCTCAACTATACAACACACGTCGTAGAGCGGCGACATTGGAAAAATTCAAAGGTGCGGGAGTGACATGCGCTCGTAGAGCTGGTCAGTGCCTCTCTATGCTTGTAGAGCACAGTTCTTCGGCGGCAGCGTGCGCGTCAAACACTTGATTGGTTTCGGCAAACTCCAAAAATTAGTTTGCTGTATAACTTGCCGTCTTGGTCTGATTTTGCTGCTCGTTGTGGATGCGGAAACACAATGCGAGATGCACTTGTAGGGAAAAGGTTCTAGCAATACATTGTCGATCACGCTAAAAATTGCGGTGGATGCGCGATTAGAGCGCAGCGTGGCAATTGCACAGCGCAAATAGACGGGCTTGCTATAATGTACGCAATGCGTATCGCAAATCCAGCCAAAAGGCTTCGACGACGAGAAGGTTTGTAAGCCTCTACGGTCTCTTGCAGCAAAGCGGTGTTGCGAACTGCGACGCGCGCAAGTGCAGCCTGCTCTTTCGTCATTCTTGTGCGGCAAAACTGCCGCCAACAGGCGCAGATGTTCATGCATTTCTTCGTCGAATTCATCGTCAGCCTGCGAACCCCAGAAGAATACACACAACTTTGCAGAGGCACACAGCAGGACTCTCGCGGCGCGTTCATGATTCTTTTCCTTCCAGTTGCAATACACGAGCGAGATGACGCGGAAATACGTTCTCAATTTTCAGTCTCGACGGCAAGCTGCTTGTGCCGCGCTTGGTAATGGAATAAAACTTCGCCTTCGATTGTTCTCCGAGATTCCTCACTCGCAGCAATCTATCTCTGATGTTGCAGTCGTAACAGTGAGGTGTACACGGTTCTTCATTTAGCTGGAGGATGTCGCAGCTCACTTGCTCAATACTCGTGCAATCGTATACCATGAAGCGGCCGAGCGTATGCAAGGTTTTCAGGATCATCAGGTCTAATGTTCTCTGCAAGACCTCAGAATTTCTAACGTCTATCATTGCGGGGGCTCTCGCTTGCAATATCCAAAGAAGCTATCACGACTCCTTGGAATGTCCACAGAAGTAAAGGATGAAAAAAGGGAGGTGCATGTGAGACTGCTGGATTTGAGCAAAGTGTTAACCTGCACTCTGATACTCGGCGTGGGTGGGCGGAGAAGGGTGTGGCTTATGTTATCTATCTCAACTCGGGGAATGGTAAGCCGCAGGAGTTGGGGGAATTGTTTCGATTTCAAGCGAATATTTTCGGAAGTTGGGCAGGTTAGAGAAGGTCAATCGCTGTGGGATGTGATGTAGCCGCGGCAAAATGTCCTCTCCGTGATTTCGATCATCCTCGTTACTTCATCTTAAGTCCTTCCCTCCCGTTTTTGCGCGAGTACCAGACCACGCGGTGTAGACAACAACACCACGGAGAGTAATCCCTCCTTCTCCAACCGCAGGGCTGCTTGACGTACTACTCTGAAATGAGAGCTGGCATCGTGGACCAGTACCAGTCCACGGGGTTTGATTTGTGGGAGGAAGCGGCGGATTTCGCTTTCGCGGATGTCGCTTTCGCTGTCGCTAAACAGGATGTCGATGTCCCCGTCGATTTTGGTGTCGAGACTGGAGGCGTTGCGATATTCAATCCATCTTCCCAGGCCGGATGCGTCAATATTCTGTTTTGCTTTGGCGAATACGGCGGGATCGTATTCGACGGTGATGATTTTTCCGAATCCGTTTAGTTTCATCCCTTCTGCCATCTTCATGGCACTGTGCCCGATGAAAGTTCCGGTTTCCACGACCAGGTCTGGTTTTACCGTAATGACCAGCGACTTAAGAAAATCGAGCACTTCGATTTCGGCGCTCTGGGCATCCACCATTTGCCAGCGTTCGGGATGAGGACATTCAGGGGTGGAAACAGTTGCTTCAGATTGAACAAATTCGCCTTGCGTAGCGACACGCTCCAGAATGCGGTGTTGCTCATGGCCTTTTACAAAAGGTGGAATGATGACCGCAAGCACCGCTCCGCCAATAGCAATGGCCAGAACAATTGGCGGAAGCATCTGTGCCCGGCCCGCGATCGTACGCGGATCCATCTGTGGAAATACAAATTTTGCGATCAGTTGATAGAAGCCGAAAAGAAGCGCCCACTCGGCAAATACGATTCCAGCCGGGCGCTGAATTTGAACTTGCCGGCGTCCTTCCGTCCAAAGAAAAAACAGCCCCGCTATGCTGGCGATAATCGCGAACGTGAGTGGCGATAACCACGCGGGTTCAGGATGAATTTGCGGTGGTATGAGCAGCAGCCCGCTCGC
>CAWBXL010000128.1:0-10085 GCA_963792305.1 uncultured Acidobacteriaceae bacterium
CACTACATGCCGCGATGGCTTGGGCCAGCCAGGAAAAAACACCTGTCGCACCAGCTTTTGGATTTGCTCATTGGCGAAACGTCCCGCATCCCAGGAATGCGTCGGCAGTCCGCGCATCCGCTTTTCTTTTACCGGCGCCTCGATGACCTCGTGCTCAAGCGGCGGAAACAATATGTTGGCTCGGGTACTCATTGGCAATCTCCCTTCCGCTTATGATTAGCTTTTTCTCTCTGAGGCAACGAAGCTAAAACGGGTGTTCCTAAATATGCGATCACGTCATCCGGCGTGCGGAATGATGGATCGAGATAGTCTCTGGCAAACGCCAGCCCTGTACTGCACGTACCGGCCAAAGCCAACCCAATCATGCCGAAACTAAAAGCTGAGCGCACCGGTAAAGCAGGGACTCTGGGTTCTTCCGCCAGGCTCACATCTAAAATGCGGTTTTGCTCGAGCGCATCACCAATTCGCGCTTCCTCGCGCTTGTTTGCGTACAGCACATATTTGTCTTCCGCAGTTTTCAAGTCCCGCTGCAACTCTTCTTGTTTGATGGCCCGATCGCCAAGTTGATGCGCCACGTTGCGGGAACTCGCCAGTTGGCTGTTCATAACGGTCGCGCGCGACCGCAAGGCATCAAACTCAACCTGGGCCTTGACCAGTTCTGCTTTGGCCCACTCGTGGTTCTGGTCTTTCTCCGTGGTCTCATCCCGCAACGGCGCTTGGTCTTCGGCTGCCAGCGCAGTCTTGGCTTCGGCAATCTGTTGATCCACTTCTTGCACCAACCGGTACGATGGCTCGTATTTGGTCAGTAGTTCTGTACGCTTTAATTGCAATTCCAGCAACTTTGACTTCATTTTTTCCAACAATTGCGGATTGTCGGAGTTGCGGATTTGTGTAGTAGTCCTCTCTGGAAAAGATTGAAGTTTCGATTGCAAAGTAACAATCCGCCGCGCCGTTTCCGCCAGCGCCACTTTGGTCTGGCGATATTGTGCTTCTCCCCTCGCTTAGCTTTTGCAAAGCGGCGTCGCGTTCCATGGACGCAGCAACCACCCCTTCATCACGGGTAAATTCCATCAGTTGTAATTCCGCCTGGTTCAACCCCAGCTGCGCCTGTTCCATCTGCTGCTGAAAGAGCTTGCTTCTCCCGATGGACGGCGCACTTGCACGTGCCGTTGCAGGTAAGCGTCTGCCAAGGTGCGTAATACCCGGGCCGACTCCTCCGAATTCGCGGATGAATAAGCCACGGTGATCAGGGTCGTTTTCCTGACCGGCTCCGCGCTCAGCCGGTCGCTGAGCCGGTTCACAGCCCGCTCCAGCCGCTTATTTTCATCTCCTCGATCCAGTACCCAGGACCAAACTCCCTCCGAAGTAAGTCCGGCCGTTTGCACAACCCTCCCAAGGATTTCCTTGTCCCGCAACAATTCCACTTCGGAATTCAAATCTTCTTCGGTTACGGATTGCCGATTTAATTCCGGGTCTGCGCCGAGTGTTGGCGTTGCCGTTGCATCTGTCCGGCTGCGCCCTACCAATATCTTCATTTCCGCTTGGTAGGAAGGCGCCAGCACCCCATAAAGCATGACTCCTGCAAAAATCACGGCAAATGCACACACGCACAGCCGACCATTGCGAAAGAACACTGCCACCACATCGCGCAAGGTGGGCGTAGGCACATGCGCCGACCGTGGCATGAGTTTGAGTTCTTCAGGCATATTTAAAAAGGTCTTTGCGTCCAGTACATCCCCAGGTTCGAAATGGGCAGATACCGGCGGATTTTTGAAATCGTGTTCTGCGGCACAAACAGCATGTCGCCCGGCCGCAGGTAAACGTCTTCGCGCAAATCGCGGCCAGCCAACATGGCTTTTATATTCAATAGCTTTGCCTCAACCGTGCTTTCCGACACGTGGCGGAAGAGCACTACTTGCGAATGCTTCGCCTGCCCGGTAAAACCGCCGGCAATGGCTACGGCTTCGGTTACCGTGGTATCGCCATGCAAGTCATACTTGCCAGGCTTGCCCACCTCCCCACCGGCAATGAAATATGGCCGGTTAAATTCCTTCAGCACGACTGATATATCTGGCTCATGCAACATGGACACATATGCGGCGCGAAGACTTTCCCGCAGCTCAGGCAAGGTCATTTCCTGTGCATACATTTGCTTCTCCAGTCCCTTCAACGTGATGAAGCCGTCGGGTTGTACGGTGACTGTCTGGTTGAACTCAGAGGCAAAAGTGAAGCCGATCTCGACTACGTCATTGGTGCGTAACCGGTAGAGCGGACGGCGGTCCCCCGTCAGGGCTGGACTTCCTTTACCGCCATCCGCTCTCTCGGATTCCGTGGACCTCGCCCGCTCATCGTCTCCTGCAGCCATTACTGACTGACTCGTCTGAGCACGCAAAGCCACTGAAACTTGTAACCCCAGGCACAAAAGCAAGACGAAAATCATGTTCCTTTTCATGTCTGGTCTCTTCCCGATCCATTCATCGGGTGTGTTGCAAGGTAGCGGTTGGTACCAAACCTCACAAGACATGGGAAGTGCTGTCTACTAAAGTGGATAGATACAGTGAAATTGGTACTACCGAAGGGGCAAAACTTAAAATCACGCGAATGGGCCGTTGGCAAAGGCTGCGCGGATTAAATTTCATCCAGACTGCACGTCCAAATAGCGCTTTGGTGAGTTCCACTTTGGGAGTACCCACCAAAGAGTACTTGTCAGGCAATCTGCGACCGGCAAGGACAAGCTTAAACATCTCTTTATCTCCACCGCCGAGCAGTGTTTATAAGGCCTTCGTAGGCCCGTTTGCCTTCGCCTTCACATTGGCCTAATCGCGTAGGCCAAGTTTTCCACACCAATTCATCACCAAAGCAATGTGCAAATATCACTGACCCATACCCTGCCTTCTCAGTACATTTTTCTCACGGGGTTCCCTTATGTACGGGACATACCATCCCCTAGAGGCCGAACGCACTCATGCCAGCCACTTCGAACGCTATTGGTGTCCTCATTGCCGACTCCAATCAAACGCAACGTCAACTGTTGGTGACAGCCCTCCGTCGCCGTCCTGAATTTCACATTAACTATTGCGGTTTGGAGGCCGAATCCATCTTTGCCGCAATAAGCAACACTCCGACAGACGTGCTCGTGCTCAACGTCGGCCACCCTCGCGATGGTTGGCAGGACATGACACTCGTCCGCCGGCTCAACGTGACTCACCCCGCAGTAAACAAGGTTTTGCTCCTCGACAACTACGACCGGGACTTGGTGGTCAACGCCTTCCGTTCCGGCGCTCGTGGATTGTTCTGCTTCTCGGAATATCCGTTCCGCCTGCTGTGTAAGTGCCTGCAAACTGTGCATCAGGGGCAGGTATGGGCAAATAACACTCAATTTCAATACCTGTTGGAAACCGTGAGCCAGGTGCCCTCCCTGCGCATGGTGAACGCTCGGGGTACACGTCTGCTGACTCCCCGCGAAGAACAAGTGGTCGCTTTGGTGGCGGACGGGCTCAGCAATCGCGAAGTCGCGCAGGAACTGAACCTCAGTGAACATACGGTCAAGAAATATTTATTCCGTATCTTCGACAAGTTAGGTATTTCCAGCCGCGTAGAACTGGTGCTCTACGCGGTAAATCATGGAGGTGCGCGCCAAGCGGAGTGGATGGCAGGCGCGAACGCATAAAACAGCATTCCTAAAGCACGGTTCCCCCTGACAAGCGGCGGTGGTAGGCTATTACCCGCTTCGCAGGACCAACTGTGCTAAGGGGATGCTTTTATGAACCAGCTCGTAAAGCTCAATAAACAATACATCGGTGGGGTATGGCGTGATGGCAAAAGTGCAAAAGTGCTTACCGACAAGAATCCCTACAACGGGAACGCTATAGCTGATTTCAAGCTGGCGAATTTAACTGACTTGGATGAAGCTTACCGTTCCGCCGCTGCGGCACAAAAAATCTGGGCGGAGATCAATCCCTATGGCAGACGTGCAATCCTGGAAAACGCCATTACCTGGATTGAAAAGAATGAAGGCGATATTGCCGACATCATCATTGACGAGTTGGGCGGAACGCATTTCAAAGCTGCCATTGAAATCCTGCTGACCAAGACATTCATCAAAGAAGCCTCGACTTATCCGCTAAGAATGGTCGGGGAAATTCATCCTTCAACCATTGATGGCAAAGAAAACCGTCTCTACCGCGTCCCCGTCGGCGTAATCGGTGTAATTAGCCCATTCAATTTCCCTTTCAACCTAAGCATGCGCTCAGTTGCTCCAGCCTTGGGCGCCGGTAATGGAGTAGTTCTTAAACCGCACGACGACACTCCCATTGTCGGCGGGACCTTGCTGGCAAAGATATTCGAAGAAGCTGGCGTCCCCAAAGGCCTGCTAAACGTAGTCGTAACCGACATCGGAGAAATTGGAGATGCCTTTGTCGAGCACCCCATCCCACGAGTAATTTCATTCACAGGCTCCGAAGGAGTAGGCCGTCACATCGGCGGAGTAGCCGGACGCGCCCTCAAAAAAGCCATCCTGGAACTCGGCGGGAACAGCGCCATGATCGTGCTCGACGACGCCGATCTCGAAACCGCCATCAGCGCCGCCATATTCAGCCGCTTCGCCCATCAGGGGCAGGTCTGCATGTGCGCCAACCGCATTCTGGTGCAGCGCGGTGTGTACAACAAATTTCTCGAGCGGTTTGTGAACCGGGTGTCGAAGTTAAAGGTAGGAAACCCGCGTGATCCCAAGACTGACTTAGGTCCGTTGATGAACCAGCGTCAGACGGAAACTTTCATGAAACAAGTCCAGCGTGGAGTGGATGAAGGCGCAAAGGTCATGCTGAAAAGCAAAACCAATGGAAACGTTGCCTCGCCAACTGTCTTTGCCGATGTGAAGCCCAACATGTGGATAGCGCGTAATGAAATGTTTGGCCCAGCCGTTTGTGTGATGCCATTTGATTCGGTGGATGATGGCATTCGTATGGCAAACGATAGTCCTTACGGTCTAAGCGGCGCCATCTTTACGCGCGACGTTGAATACGGCGCCGAACTGGCCAAGCAGATCGAGTCCGGCATGATACATGTGAACGACGGCACCATTAACGATGACCCTCAGGTCGCCTTCGGCGGAGAGAAAGCCTCCGGCGTAGGCCGCTTAAACGGCAAGTGGGCGCTGGAAGAATTCACCACTCTGAAGTGGGTTTCCGTGCAGCACAAGGCTAGACATTACCCGTTTGAAGAGATCGTGCAGAAGGCATCCTAGCAGTGAATTTTAGGTAGTGGAGCATTTGAATAAACTACCCTATCTTTTGTCATTCCGAAGCACGGTTTTGTGCGAGGAATCTGCTACTTCTGAACAGCACCACAAAACTTTCGGCCCATAGCAGATTCCTCTCTTCGCTACGCGAATTGTCGGAATGATAAAAAATTAATAAAAAGTATATATTTTTAGTATATACTCTACAGATGGCCAAAACCGACATCGCCAAGCTATTCCGCAACGGCAGCAGCCAAGCCGTGCGCCTGCCGCGGGAGTTCCGTTTCGAAGGCGATAAGGTCCGTGTACGTAGAGTTCCGCAGGGAGTCCTGCTGGAACCCATAGCCCCGAATGCCGAGGAATGGTTTAAGGATCTCGACCAGTTAAATTCTGAGCCTTTTATGCCGGAAGGTCGCCGCCAGCCCAAAGCTCCCAAGCGCCAGATTTTTAAGTGAGCTACCTGCTCGACACTAACGTCTGCATCGCCCTCATTAATGGAACTCCTCCGCTCGTCCGAACCCACTTTGAAAAAGTGGCGGACAAAAATGATTCCATCTTCGTCTCGTCACTTGCGTTGTACGAACTCTGGTATGGGGTTTTCAAAAGCACTCGCGAAGAATTCAACAACAAACGTCTCCAGACCTTTCTAGCCGGCCCGATCGTTCTGCTGCCTTTTGAAGAGGACGATGCCAAAGCTGCGGGATCCGTTCGAGCCACTCTGGAAGCTTCCGGAAAACCGATTGGCGCTTACGACATTTTGATTGCTGGACAGGCGCTACACCGCAAACTGACACTTGTAACAGCGAACGTTTCGGAATTCTCGCGGGTCAAAAACCTTACATGGGAAGACTGGGCCAAGCCGTAGGTGACAGCGATTCTGCTTGCATTCAGTTTTACGGAATCCAGAAGCGAAACCATATCTTCTGCCCCATTCTATGATTCTCAGGCAGTTTCGAATTCGTAGACATTGACGCTGATAGGCGGGACCTGCACCCTTTCCGTCAACGCTTGCTGCGGATATTCAAGAATTTCCACAGCGGGCTTTTTGCCTGCCTCATTCGCCGCATTCACGCTTGGTGCCGCAATCTGCCACAGCTTGCCCGGCCCGCGCAGTTTCATTCCAGCCATCCGGGGTGAAAACTCCTGCGCCTCCTCCGTGGGGTTGACTACGGATAGAAGAAAGGTCTTTCTATCGCTGGAAAGAGCTGCAACCACATCGAGAGGATAAGTGGGGCTTCCGGTAGGAAGCGAACCCATATCAACCATTGGAGTTCCACGTACCGGCTGCTGTGGTGAATTCCCTGTCACTAACAACGGGAAAGCGCCGCTGAAGTGGTTTGCCATGAGTTTCATCACCAGTCCCTCGGCCGCGAACCCCACCGCCTCGCCGGTGTTGTCGATCAACACCGTGTACAGTCCGCCGGTTGGACAGCTGGCCGCCACCATATCGGAATGACGGAACAATTCGTGCAAGAAAAGCGCGTAAGAGAGCGGCGCCACCATTCCCGTTGGAATGGACTTTCCGTCCTGCCGAGCGGGGGCAGTCCCCATTCATCGAAGATGAATTTGATGTTGCGCTGTTTCAGCCACGGCATTCTCTCCACGTACTTGTCCCAGCAATCGAATGCTCCACCGATACGGTTGGCTAATCTCCGGGCCCTGAATTGCAGCGGATCCTGAACATCCACATAAGCGCTGCTTTTCCTCGTCAAACGCCAGGTCAGGATATGCATAGGTATGTTCGGAAAGATTGTCGATATTGTCGGCACACTTGTCGAGCAGCCATCCATCCCAATCGTAATCGAGTCCGAACTCGTACGGCAATCTCTCAATCATCGGCGGCTCCCACATGACTGGGAAAGAATTTGCCCTTCTTTTCCGCGCCGCCCAAAGACTTCTCGCAGATGCTGGCTCCGGAAACGGTGACCTTGATGCCAGGGTCAACTTCCTTCATGGCTTCGACGATGTAATTGTGTTTCACCCAATACTGGTCAGCGACATGTGGCCGAACTGCCAGGGACCATACATTTCATTGCCAATGGTCCAGAGGCGAACGTTGAAGGGCTCGGGATGCCCGTTCTCCGCCCGCATTTTGCCCAGCGCGGGTGTCGGGGGAACCGTTGCAGTACTCCACTTCTTCTGCCGCCACGCGTGCTTCCCCGAATCCGCTGTTGATCGTCAGGTAGGGCTCGGCTCCGAGCAATCGGCAAAAGCCAATAAATTCATGAAACCCGACATCGTTCGATTCCGGCCTGTCGGACCACATCGGTTGCAGGCGAGGCGGCCGCTTATCGGGATCGCCAAGACCATCGCACCAGTCGTAGGCGGAGACAAAGTTGCCTCCAGGCCATTTGGCCATCTTGAAACCCTCTTCCTTGAAGAGCCGAATCATCCCCGCGTGAAATCCCTGCACATTGTCGGCAGGCATCAGCGAGGCGGTCCCGATATGAAACGTGCCGCTGCCGGTTCCCAGGATTTCCAGGCGGGCATCCTCTGTGTCGGCCGCCGGAGTGAACTTAACGGGAATTTTCTGGTATTCGCGTGACAAGGCGGAGCGGCGATGGTTTGCGAGTCGCCGGCGCCAGGTCCCCAGACCAGGCGAACCTCAACTTCGGCCTGGGTCACCGGCAAGATAGATCCGGCCTACGTAAGCCTTGCCACGGCCCACACGCAAGTCTGGACTGCTGCATGCCGCGAGGTTCGGAACCGTCCACTTTCACGCGCGGGCTATGCCTGCCGACAAACGGCCGCACAGTATCCATTTCGACCGTTCCCTCCGGTCCAACCGGCTTGAACGGCTCGCCGCAAAGCGCCGAAAAAAGGAATTCGCCGGCGCAGGCGCGGCGCGCGGTAATTGGGTTGGCGAACTTTCTGTCGGTCAACATCTCGGCCCACACTCGCGTCGTGGCCGGTTCCATGTACCCTCCAAAAATCATCGGAGTGATGGGCTCGCCACTCTTGGCAGCATCGATTGCAACTTGGATGTTTCCCGCGGGAGCAGCGAACGCCCTTACCCCCTGCTTCAACATGGCAGCGCTTACCACAGAAGCCGCTAGAAATTCCCGTCGGTTCATTGGCATGTCATCTCTCCTTGTCGTCTTGCGTTGTATGGGCTCCCGCAACCAGCGGTGGAAGTATAACTCTCCCCTGCTGGCCCCGAACTCACCCGTATTTTTTGTGCAGATTTCTTACCCAAGCCCGTCAAAATGTTTTACGATCTGCATCATAAAGTTTAGGGAGAGCACCTGAATAATGGAACCAATTCTGGAAGTGCGGGACTTGGTGAAGGACTACCCCGGCCACCGCGCTCTGGCAGGCATCTCGCTCTTTGATCCCGCAAGGAAGTTTCTTCTCTCTCCTCGGCCCTTCAGGTTGCGGCAAGGCCGCTACACTCCGTCTGGTTGCCGGCTTTGAGGAACCGACCTCTGGCGAGGTCCGGATCAAAGGGGAAGTTGTAAACCAGCGCAAGCCCTACGAGCGCAACGTCAGCACAGTGTTTCAAAGCTATGGCCCTTCCGCACCTATCGGCCCGCGGGAATGTCGAGTTTGGACCGAAGCGCCATGGTGCGAACGATATCGCGAACCGGGTAGAGGAAGCCATCAAGCTAGTTGGTCTGATGGGCAAGGAAGTCGCTGTCCCGCACAGCTCTCGGGCGGTGAGCGCCAGCGGGTCGCACTGGCTCGGTCATTGGTTCTCGCGCCGGACGTTCTGCTTCTCGACGAGCCGCTGGCAGCGCTCGACCCCAAGCTGCGCAAGCAAATGCGCACTGAGCTCAAGGCGATGCAGCGCCGTGTCGGCATCACCTTCCTGCTGGTAACGCACGATCAGGAAGAAGACTCTCCATGTCAGACCAGTTGGCGGTCATGAATGAAGGCCGCGTCGAGCAGGTGGGCACTCCTGAAGACATTTATCTGCGTCCCCAGACCCGGTTCGTGGCCGGGTTCCTGGGCGCGGTGAACTGGATTGACGGTATCGGCATTCGTCCGGAATCAACCCGCATCGGGCGTCAGGCGGAAAATCACGGCGCCAAGTCGTTCCCGGCGCCGGTAACCGACTCTGTATTTCTGGGTGACTGCTTCCAGTCATAGTACGCATGGCCAGTGGCGAAGAAGCCGTGGCCCAGGTACACCGCAGCGCCGCCGGCTTCCGACGCGGCCAATCAGTCCACATTAGCTGGAACCCCGCGGACGAAATCTCCGTCTTCATTAAACTGCGCACGTGGTTTGCCTGCCAACCTGGGTATGGATGGCAGGACTCTTCGCGGCGCCGTTTGCCATCATTCTGGCCTATAGCTTCCTTACACGAGGGGCTTACGGCGGCGTAAGAACAGCCGTGGACGCTGGAAAACTACCAGCGTCTATTCGATCCTCTTTACCTGATCATCCTGCTGCGTTCTTTCGGGATGGCCTTGGTCGCTACAATTCTCTGCCTGGTTCTGGCCTTCCCTGCCGCTTTGTTCATCTCGCAGGCCCCCAGGCGCAAAAACCTCTACCTCCAGCTGGTCATGCTGCCCTTTTGGACAAGCTTTCTGGTCCGTACCTACGCCTGGCTTTTTTTATTGAGAGACACAGGGCTTATCAACACCGCGTTACAGAAGATCGGCATCATTCACGATCCATTGCCGCTGCTTTACAACAGCGGTGCCGTGCTTTTGGGATTGGTTTACGGCTACCTGCCCTTCATGGTGCTTCCTATCTACGCGACCCTGGAAAGGCTCGATCCCTCACTGCCGGAGGCGGCGGCAGATTTAGGCGCACGCCCATGGACGACCCTGCTGCGCGTGATTGTTCCGCTATCACGCTCGGGGATCATCGCCGGAGCAAAATGAGACCTTTATCCTTGCTG
>CAWBXL010000129.1:0-31045 GCA_963792305.1 uncultured Acidobacteriaceae bacterium
TCGTGACGACATTCCGGTCCATCAGGTTGATGCTTTCTATCGGCACGATATTTATCTGGAATCGCTGGTCGGAAAAGATTGAAGAAGGATTGGCCCGCTTTCCGCACCCTGAACAGCCCGAGCTGGTTTTCAGTGCCCACAGCGTTCCGGTCTCAGTTATCGAAAAGGGAGACCCTTATCAGCGTCAGATCGAGGAAACGGTACGCCTGGTGATGGAGCGCGGCGGATGGCGGAATCGGCATCGCCTCTGCTATCAGAGTAAAGTAGGGGCCAGCAAGTGGTTGCGGCCGTCGCTTCACACCACGTTGCGCGACCTGGCGGCTGAACGTATCGAGGAAGTCTGTGTTGTGCCCATCGCGTTTGTCTCCGATCACGTCGAAACCCTCGGGGAGATCGACCACGAGGCGGGGAAGAAGCTGCAGCACTTGGCATCAAGCGGTTCGAGATGACGGCTGGCTTAAATGACTCACCAACTTTTATTGCTGCCCTTGCGGACCTGGTTCTGTCCGCGATGGGCGCTGAACAACGGGACCCACGGAGTGCGGAATATTTGGTTGCTGCTGATTGAGCGCACATCCAACTTTAAGGGAGCGAAGAACAGGAGGGGCAGAGGACGAATAACCAGGCCAAAGGCGTCCGGGGCCGTCTTCCCGTCGGCCGCGCAATGCGCTCAATACCTCTGTATCGCTGCCGAACAGGCTTATCGCAAACGGTCAAACCTGCCGCTGCTTACTGACGCGGAAATCGAAGCCCTGAAAGCGGGCGGGCCGATGTGGTGGGAAGCAGGAGGGTGCGAACACCGCCTGCGGCGGCGCTTCTACCAGCGCACCGGCAGCTGCTGCACCAACGGCAGCAGTTGCCGCACCTGCTCCGCCTGCCGCCGCGGCCGCTCCAGCCAGCACAACCATCAGCCCCGAAGTGCAGAAGATGGTTGAGGCCGGGAAGAAGTGGAGCAAATCCTCCATCGCTGCGGAAAACGCCCGGCGCAAGCGCAACGGCATGCCGCTCTAAATGACGCCGAAGCCAGCGCCTTACTGGGGGAGCCCTACACCTCAGCGCCGGCTGCGGCCGCTCCCGCGGCGGTCGCGGCCACGGCTGCGCCCGTCGCCGCCGCACCTCGACCAGCCGCTCCGGCAGTGGCCGTGTCCTAGGGGACCTCAGTTGCTCGGGCGGAGTTTCGACCAGCTACGTTGGAACTCCGGCGGTTGGAACATCGAAAGCTGCGAAAGCCGGTGGCTGTGGCTGCCATCGGACCAGAAGACATCACGTCGAATCAGCAGCGGCGCCGTTTTGTCTGGGCGGCGGTTGGGGCATTTCTGACCGCTGGTTCCTCGCATTTTTCCGCTTCTTCTTTCCGCGCGCGCTGTACGAGCCGAAGACCAGCTTCAAGATCGGCTATCCCGCGGATTTCGGATTCGGCGTCGATACCAAGTTCCAGAATCAATACCGCATCTGGGTGGTGCGCAACACCGAGGGCATCTTCGTGATCTCGGCGATCTGCACCCACCTGGGCTGCACGCCGGACTGGAAGCCCAGCGAAAACAAATTCAAGTGCCCGTGCCACGGCAGCGGCTACGATCCCGAAGGCATCAACTTCGAAGGTCCCGCGCCGCGTCCCATGGATCGCGCGCACGTGGAACTCGATCCCGAAGGCCAGATCGTGGTGGACCTGAGCCAAGCTCTACCGTGGCCCAAAGGCGAGCCTGCTCAGTTCAACGACCCGGGCGCGATTCATCCGGGTGTGAGGTCTCACCATGGCTGAAACCAACGGACACGAATGGCAAAACCGGCGTCGACGGCGGCGCTCGCGCGGCGGCAACGGAACCGGAAACGGCGGAACGGCGGAACGGCAACGGCAAACTGCCGGCGTCATCGCCGGCGCCAAGGCCGTACAGACGCGCGCCGTCGAAGAGATCAAGGAGACCGTCAAGGCGCCCGAGAAGACCGACGTCTGGAAATCCATCCTGCGCGTCAAGCACGACGAGACGCCGCGCAGCCGCGCCCTGGGCGTCCTTCGCAACGTCTTCCTGCACCTGCACCCCGCCAAGATCAATCGCGACGCGGTGCGCCTACAACTACACCTGGGGCATGGGCGGCATGACGTTCTACGTCTACATCACGCTGGTGTTCACCGGCACGCTGCTGATGTTCTACTACCACCCGTCGAAGATCGTGGCCTTCCGCGACATCCTGTATCTGGAGAGCGACGTTCCGTTCGGCAAGCTGCTGCGCAACATGCACCGCTGGGGCGCCCACCTGATGGTGATCATGGTGGAGCTGCACATGTTCCGCGTGTTCCTCACCGGGTCGTACAAGAAGCCGCGCGAGTTCAACTGGGTGGTGGGCGTGCTGCTGCTGGTGCTGACGCTGCTGCTCAGCTTCACCGGATATCTGCTGCCCGACGATCAGCTCGGCTTCTGGGCGGTCACGGTGGGCACGAACATGGCGCGCGCCACGCCGCTGCTCGGCCACGACGGCCCGTTCGGCCCGCAGCTGGGCATGACGCCATTCAACGACGTGCGCTTCGGCCTGCTGGGCGGCTCGATCGTGGATGCCAACGCGCTGCTGCGCGCCTACATCTGGCACTGCGTCGGCGATTCCGATCATGGCGTCGGCTTTCATGGTGGTGCACTTCTGGCGCGTCCGCAAAGACGGCGGCATCTCGGGCCCCGCGCCGGTGATGCTGGAAAGCGAAATCAAGGAAGTGAAGAAGATATGAGTCTTCGCGAGACGGCGGAACTGCGCGAGATCGATCCAGGCCAGACGCTGGCGGGAGAACCTATGGATCTGCATCAACTCTGGACCATCCTGTCAGCACGCCGGACAACGTGCCGATCGTGCTGCTGCTTTCGTTGTGCCGTTTCTATACGTGGTACGGCATGCGAGCAGGCGTTCGCCAACGACCGGCTGATCGCGCAGCTCGAAGCCGATCCGGCGATGGCCAAGACGCATCACCGCAAGACCCAGCCCTTCCGGCCCGGCTGGGCACGCGAAGTGCACGTCTGGCCGTACCTGCTGCGCATCGAGTTTCTGGCGGCCATCATCGTCACCATCATCCTGATGGTCTGGTCGATCACGCTGAACGCGCCGCTCGAAGAGCCGGCGAATCCCACCCTGACCATGAATCCCGCGAAGGCGCCGTGGTACTTCCTCGGGCTTGCAGGAGATGCTGGTGTACTTCGATCCATGGATGGCCGGCGTGGTGATGCCGACGCTGATCATCATCGGCCTGATGGTGATTCCGTACATCGACACCAATCCGCTGGGCAACGGCTACTACACCTACAAGCAGCGCAAGTTTTCCATCTGGCACATTTATCTTCGGCTTCATCGTTCTGTGGGTTGCCATGATCATCATCGGCACGCTCATTCGCGGGCCGGGATGGAGTGGTTCTGGCCGGGACAGACGTGGGACCACAACCGGCTGATCTTCGAAGTGAACCGCGACTTGCCGGATATGTTCGGCATCACTTCGAATTTCGGTAAAGCGATTTTCGGCGCTCTTGTGGTCGGCGGATATTACGTGGTCGGCGGATTGATCACGCACTCTTTATTCCGCCGCAAGAATCCGAAAGATTACAAGCAGATGAGCTTGCTCCAGTACTCGATCATGCAGTTTTTCATGTTGAGCATGATCGCGCTGCCGGTAAAGATGGCATTCCGTCTGCTTTGGAACATTAAGTACGTGTGGATCACACCCTGGTTCAATGTTTAGTCGTCTAGACGTTGTTGCCGTGCGTTAAGTGCGATCCGTACCGGTTGTTGCGAAAGATCAGCGACCAGAGACCAACGACCATTGTGGAGGATTTCGGTGCCTGAAGAGCCTATCCCCGAGCAGGACCCGGTAGTAACGAAGTCCTATGCCATGTGGTATGTGGTGTGCATGGTCATCCTTATGGCCACTTTGTTCTGGGCGCTATGGGATGAGGCCGTGGGCCAGCGTCCATGGAAGGCCTACCAGCGCACGTGGCAGGACCGTTACACCGCTTTCCTTCATGTGGAACGCAAGAAGGCGGAGCAAAATCCAAGGGATTACAAAACAGTTCTGAATATCAACAGCTGCAAGCCGCAGCCGATGCGGCAGATGCGCAGGCCAAACCGCGCCGTGACGAACTCCAGAAACAGATCACCGGCCTGAGTCAGAAAATTCAGGCGGTGCAGGATGTGTTCACCGACAAGCGCGCCTACGTCAATGCGCTGAATCTACAAAATTCAGACCGACGACAGCAAATCCGGCAAGGAAAGTAAAAATAAAGATTTAGCCAATTACAACAAAAGGCCCATTCACGGTGAAGTATCCGGATGGGAGCAAGAAAGATTACGACTTCGCCGGAGCTGGAAAAAACTTACAACGATCTTAAAGCAGATCGCACGCAGCTTAGCGCAGAGTTGGGCGACGTTCTCAAACCGGTCAGCGACGCCCGCAATAAAGTTTCCGAATACCTCGCCAACAACACTGTGCAGCTGGCGCCGAACCAGATTGACGGACTGCTCAAAAAGACCGCTGACGACGATCCGAAAATTCAGCAGATCAACGTCGCCGATGCCAACATCGTGGACCGCTGCGAATCCTGTCACATGGGGACGCGTGAACCTCTGATCATCAAAGCATCGGATATGGCGGTCAAAGGCAAGAAGCCGGACGAGTATGCGCGCGCCTTCACCAGCCATCCCGAGCCTGAATTATTAAAGCTGCACGATCCAGAAAAATTTGCCTGCTCCACTTGCCATCAAGGCAACGGACGCGCCACCACCAGTATTGAAAAGGCCCACGGAAATTACGAGCACTGGCTGTGGCCTCTGTTCCCGAAAGAAAATGTGGAAGCCGGTTGCCAGAACTGCCACGCGTCCGATGCCTTTCTCGTCAGCGGCGATGTGCAGTGGAAGGTCATCAACGAAGGCAAAGATATTTTCCGCCAGCGCGGATGCAAGGGTTGCCATCGCTACGACGGCTATGATCGTGAGCCGGAAGATTTAAGCGCGATCGGCCAGCAGATCAAACAGTTTGAACAGCAGAAAATCGACAACCTGAAACAGGCCAATTACCTGATGAAACAGGCCGACTCGGCTTCAAGCAACCAGGAAGCGAAAGAGGACAACGATAAAGCAGTTGCCCTGCGCGTGGCCAACAGCCGCATTGATGGCCGCATGCAGCAGCTGGATTTTCAGTCGCACAGCCTGATGCAGGACAAGAAGAAAATTGGGCCGAACTTGAAAGATGTCCGGCTCAAGCTGAACAAGAATTGGATTCCGGTATGGCTGAAGAAGCCGACCGATTTCCGTCCTACTACCAAGATGCCGAACTTCCGCCTGAACGACGGGCAGATTCGCGCTATCTCTGCTTACATCTGGCAGTCCTCGTTCTCTGATGCTTTACCCAAACAGAAACCTGGCAACGCCGAACACGGCAAAGAATTATTCGAAACCCGCGGCTGTATGGCTTGCCACTCCATGGGAGAAGGCGGCGACGTAGGGTGGAGTATTCGCTGCCAACTTAAGCCGTGTCGGCGAAAAGGCCAACTACGATTATTTAGTCCGCTGGGTCCACAACGCGCGGCAGCGTACGCGCCCGTACTGCCCGCTGGAGAAAAAAGACATCGGCCCCGAGGACTATGCGAAAAAAGGTCTGCCGTACGTCTTTGATCTCGAGCACAGCACATTGCCCAACGATGGGCACGAACTGCAAGTCCAAAACATGACGGTGATGCCGAGCCTGCGCCTGAGCGTCGAAGACGCGCAGGACATCGCCAGCTACCTGATGACCAAGAAGGAAAAAGATCCTCGTCATATCCCGAAGCTACTTACATGGATGATCCGCAGTTGAAGAAGGAAGGCAAGAAGTGGGTACGCCACTTATGGCTGCGCGGGATGTCATGAAATCTCCGGCTTCGAGAATGAAGGCCGCATCGGAACCGAGCTCACGGTCGAAGGCAGCAAGCCGATCGAGCGTCTCGACTTTGCTCTGTTCACCGAAACTGCGCAACGTGGCGGGAAGAGCCGATTACCGACAAAGAAGACCTGGCGCGTCTGCCTGAGGCCCATCCAAGGGCACGTGGTACGACCACAAAGGGTTCTTCGAACACAAGATGGCTGAGCCCGAGGTCTACGACAAGGGCAAGGACAAAGCCGGAGGAAGAAAAACTCCGCATGCCCAACGTCCACCTCGCCAAGGAGCAGATTCGGGCGCTGACGACCTTCCTGCTGGGCAGCGAGGAGACTTCCCTCCCGCCGAGCTATCAGTACAAGCCGGGC
Organism: uncultured Acidobacteriaceae bacterium; assembly: GCA_963792305.1. Lineage (GTDB taxonomy): Bacteria > Acidobacteriota > Terriglobia > Terriglobales > Acidobacteriaceae > CAWBXL01. The sequence continues at coordinate 6,253 of CAWBXL010000129.1, forward strand.
GATGCGCGACGGGATATTCAGGAAGGCTGGTGGGTGGTCAAGAAGTACAACTGCATGGGATGCCACCAGTTTATCCCCGGGCAGAGACACGATACTGATGGGCATGCCGCGATATAAGGACGATTCAGGAACAGTTGCCGCCAAAACTTTTGACCGAAGGCGCGCGCGTCGATCCCGAATGGCTGCTGAATTTCCTGACGAATCCGTCGCTGAGCACCACGGACACGAACCGCAACGGTGTGCGGCCTTATCTGAAAGTCCGCATGCCCACGTTCTCCTTCTCGGATAATGAGCTTCGCAAGCTGGTACGCTTCTTCCAGGCGCTCCCGCAGCAGCCGATGCCGTACATTCCGGAGCAAGTGCCGGTGCTGACCTCGAAAGAAAACGACATGGCGCGGAGTTTGTTCTCCAGCACGGCGGCTCCGTGCTTGAAGTGTCACGCCACCGGGGATCCGGCGCACGAAAAAATGCAACCGCACCCAACTTCTTGCTGGCCAAAGAGCGTCTAAAGCCCGACTGGGTGGAGCGCTGGATTTTGGACCCGCAGGCAATCAGTCCAGGTACGTCGATGCCTTCGGGACTTTTCCGGCGTGAGAATGAGCATTGGGTATTTGCTGGCCCGGTTCCCCCTTCGTTCCAGGGATATGATCAGGATCACAGAAGCTGCTGGTGGACTACATCTTCCAGTTGACGGCGGATGAACAGCGGCGCGTGGCAGCGTCCATGGGACATCGGGCGGCGGTGCAGCCGAAGAGCAAGATCAAGCAGGCTGGTATAGCTTCACGGCCAGCAGCAGGTGGAACGCATTAAAAATGTAGCGCCGGCGTCCCGCCGGCTGTCGCGTGAAGCCTCTGCTCGCGCGGGCGAGACGCCCCCGCGACAGCCGCCGAGACGGCGGCGCTACACAAACACGAAAGGTGGAATCATGAATCGTAAGATATGGACAGCAATCCTGGGCCTCTTTGGCCTATTCCTACTCGCAGGCTGTAGCAAAAAGGAAAACACGAAGAAGAGCAAGGCACGGGCTCGCATCAGATGCCAAACCAGCGGCCGCTTCTGCGCCGATCGATCCCGCAACCGTAGCTTCGGTAAGTGGCACCGTCAACTTTGGCGGCGCGGCCCCGAAGCCGGTAAAAATTGACATGAGCCAGGATCCGGCTTGCAAGGGCGCGAACCAGTCGGAACATTGGTTGCCGATGGCGGCAAGCTGGCCAACGTATTCGTGTACGTAAAGGAAGGCCTGGGAGATCGCACTTTTGATGTCCCCAAAGACGCGGTCGAACTGAATCAGGAAGGCTGCCGTTATCATCCGCACGTGCTGGGAGTGATGGTCGGACAGAAGATCGAAATCAAGAACGAGGACCCAACAACACACAACATCCACCCGACTCCGACCAACAACCGCGAGTGGAATGAATCGCAGCCGCCGAAGGCGGCAGCCGCTCGAAAAAGACTTCGGACGCGAAGAGATCATGCTGCCGGTGAAGTGCAACCAGCATCCCTGGATGAAAATGTACATCAACGTCTCCAAGACCCCGTTCTATGCAGTGACGGGCGCGGATGGCAAGTATGAAATCAAGGGTCTGCCTCCGGGCGACTACACGATTGCGTTCGTCCACGAGAAGCTGGGCGAGCAGACGCAGAAGATCACCCTGGCCGCCAAAGACAGCAAGACTGCCGACCAGGCATTCAAACAGTAGCGCTCTGGTAAAATTTGTAGTGCGCCGCTTCCTAGAGGCGGCGCGCTACAGAGGAGCTTCCCCTGAAGGTCGTTTCCACGCCATACAATCGCGCGCACCATAGCTTTGCTGTGTTCGTCGCCTGCGCGACATTCTTATTGATCATTGCCGGGGCACTGGTGACCAGCAATGATGCCGGGTTGTCTATCCCTGATTGGCCCACTTCGTTTCATTCTTTTAAAGTTCCGTCGCTGACTGGAGGCATCCGCTATGAGTGGAGCCATCGGGCGATTGCAGGATCGATTATTTGTTTGACGGTTTCCATTGCCATCTGGACTTGGATTGCCGACCGACGGCGTTGGATGAAGTGGCTGGGCGTTGCGGCGCTGAGCACGATACTGGCACAAGCCGTTCTAGGCGGGCTGACGGTGTTGCTGCTCCAGCCGCCATGGGTTTCTTCGGCTCATGCTGCCGTGGGGCAGACATTCTTTTGTATCGCCATTTGCATTGCCATGTTTACCGGGCGCAAGTGGGTGGAGGAAGAACCTCGCGTAGAGCTTGATGTACGTCGCCCCAGCTTATACACGCTGGCAGTGCTGTCGGTATTTCATGTTGTATGTCCAGTTGATCTTAGGCGCAATGTTCCGCCACCACGGTATGAGCTGGTGGCCGCATGTGCTGAACGCGGCTCTGGTCTCGGTGGTGCTGGCGTGGACGTCCATTCGTGCCTTGTCGCAGTATTCAAAGATCGACGCTGTGAGGCGTCCGGCGATTACCATGTTGTCATTGCTGATTGCGCAGCTTTGCCTAGGGTTCACCGCGTTTATTACCCGGGTGGCCTGGGGACATGATGCTGTGCAGCCTGAGCTTCCCATGGTAGTCTCAACGGTCGCACACGTGGCCGTGGGGGCGTTGCTGTTGGCGACGGCCATTGTTCTAGCGATACAAGTCCGGCGGAACGTTGCCGGCGCAGTTCGAGAGAGCGTAGTTGAAGGAGTAAGAAAACCAGTAGCCGCATGAGCACAGCCACACAACCTCTGGCGATTCCCCGCAACGGCGTCCTGACGCTGGCGCAGGACTACGCCGAGCTGATCAAGCTGCGGGTTACAACGCTGATCATTATGACGGCCTGGTGCGGATACTACTTCGGCGCGGCCAAGTCTGGCGTGTCTTCCCTGTCGTGGGGACTGTTTCATGCTCTGGTTGGGATTGGTTTGATCGCAGCTGGAACGGCTGCGCTGAATGAAGTCATGGAGCACCAAATTGACGGCCGCATGCGTCGCACGGCAAACCGCCCAATGCCTGCGGGACGCATGAGCCTACTGCATGGAACTTTGGCTGGGACGATCATGGCAGTGGGCGGCATCCTGTATTTGGGGTTTGCCCTGAATGCTTTGACAGGATGGCTGGGCTTGGCGACTTCCATCGTTTATCTTGCGGCATATACTCCACTGAAAAGAATCCATCCCATCTGCACCTTTATAGGAGCATTTCCTGGAGCTATGCCCGGAGTGCTGGGCTGGACCGCCGTCCGCGGCCAACTCGAATGGGGCGCGCTGGTGATGTTTGCCATCGTGTTCTTCTGGCAGTTCCCTCACTTTTTCTCGATTGCGTGGCTGTATCGCGAGGACTATGCCGATGGTGGAATACGGATGTTGCCGGTGGTGGAAACCGACGGCAAATCCACAGCGCGTCAGATCCTGATTTACTCGATCCTATTGATTCCAGTCAGCCTATTGCCCACTCTGCTGGGCATGTCAGGCAAAGTTTATTTCGTCGGCGCGCTGCTGCTGAGTCTGGCGCTGTTCTATTTCGGACTCAGGTTAGCGACTTTTAAGCAGGCACCGAATACGGCGCTCTCCAAACAGCGGTCGCGGCAGCTGTTGCAAGCCACCGTCATTTATTTGCCACTGTTGTTTGCAATCATGATGATCAACGTGGTCTCAGCGTAGAATACTTTGTGGCCTTGAACGCACCCGTTTACATCCCTCCGATCCCCCAAGCGCAGGTGACCGCGCCTGCTGTTATTTCTATCCAAAATGTAGTCCATCGTTACGACAATCGCACTGCGCTGGATGGTGTGTCGTTCGATGTGCAGCCGGCGGAGTTGTTTGGACTGCTGGGGCCGAATGGCAGCGGCAAGACCACGCTGTTTCGGATTCTTTCCACCTTGATGGTCCCTGTGGGCGGTCGCGCGGTGATTCTTGGACATGACGTTGCTTCAGATCCCAATGGGCTCCGGCGGAAGATCGGCGTAGTTTTTCAGGCGCAAAGCATTGATGTGAAGCTGACGGCGGCTGAAAACCTGATGCATCAGGGGCATCTCTACGGGCTTCGTGGTGCGGCGCTGAAGACGCGTATTGCAGAGATGCTGGAGCGCGTTGGATTGAGCGATCGCGCCAAAGAGAAAGCGGAGACATTTTCCGGCGGCATGCAGCGTCGGTTAGAACTGGCCAAGGGTTTGTTACATCATCCGCAAGTACTGTTGCTGGACGAGCCTACTACTGGGCTTGATCCGGGCGCACGGCGCGACGTCTGGCAATATCTGCGGATGCTGCGCGACGAAGAAAATGTCACGGTGATCGTCACCACGCACCTGATGGAAGAAGCCGAACGCTGTGACCGGTTGGCTATTATCAATGAGGGAAAATTGATGGCGCTGGGAACTCCGGCGGAGTTGAAGAAGGAAATTGGCGGAGATGTGATTTTGCTCGACACTTCCGATGCTGAATCTTTGGCAGACCGCATCCGCAAGCGCTTTCATCTGGACGCGAAAGTTCTCGCTGGGCAAGTCCGAATTGAAAAAGAGAACGGGCACCACTTCATCGCGGATGTAGTCGAGGCCTTCCCCGGAGAGATTGAGGCGGTATCGGTGAGTAAACCATCGCTCGAAGACGTCTTCATCCGGCGCACCGGACACAAATTCTGGACGGAGGGATCTGCGAAATGATGATTCTGCTCTCGGTGGTATTTGGATTGATTCCACTGGCGGGGATAGCATGGATTCTGAAACAAGGCTCCATTGCAACAGTCGACGGACTTTTCACATCGCTCATCCTACTAACGCTCTCAGGAATTTTGTTTTTTAACGTCGCACTCAACTACCTCAAGCCGCATAAAACGAAAGCAAAAGCGAAATAGATGGCGACTCAGACGGCTACATTTCCGGCACGCGCGGTTCCAGCTTCAAATAGCCTGATGCTGCCGGCGTTCACCTTGTGGTGGCGCGAGTGTGTGCGTTTCTACCGGCAGCGCAGCCGCGTGGTTGGAGTGATTGCTTCGCCACTAATTTTCTGGCTGGTGATTGGGTCGGGGTTCGGGACCTCATTTCGTTCCGGTGATGCCAGCGGGCAGCACTACCTCGACTACTTCTATCCCGGCGCATTGATCATGATCGTACTGTTCACTTCGATCTTCACCATGATGTCGGTGATTGAAGACCGCAAAGAGGGATTTCTGCTTTCGGTACTGGTCGCGCCGGTTCCCCGCTCGGCGATTGTGCTTGGCAAGGTTCTGGGTGGAACGACGCTATCCACAGTCCAGGGATTGATCTTTTTAGCCTTTGCGCCGTTCGTAGGCGTGCACATGAACTTCGTGCAATTCCTGCTGGTGGTGCTGACGGTGTTTTTAGTTTCATTCGCTCTGACAGCTTTGGGATTCGCCATCGCTTGGCCGATGGATTCGAATCAGGCATTTCATGCCATCATCAATTTATTTTTAATTCCGCTATGGCTGCTTTCCGGGGCCCTGTTTCCTGTAGTGAATGCGTCGAGTTGGATTCGTTATCTTATGCTAGCGAATCCGCTGACCTATGGACTGGAGGCGCTACGGCAGTTGCTATATCCCGGAACCCCAGCCGTGGCTTCGTTGACCGCCTCACTCGCGACGCTGCTTTTGTTCTCTCTGTTCATGTTCGGCTTGGCTTTCATTATGGCCAACCGCAGGACGACCAAGCCCGTCGCATGACGCAAGTTCCCGAACAGTACGCCATTTTTCCTGTCATCAATGCCACGCTGAATGGCACCAGTGGAGTTTTGCTCTTTATAGGCCGCAGCTTCATCAAGCGCGGCAGGATGACGGCGCATCGCAATTTCATGATTGCGGCTTTTACCAGCTCGATCCTATTTTTGACTTCGTATTTGTACTATCACATTTCACTTCGCCTTCATGGTGGCTCTGGTGGCGTCCATTTTCAAGGGCAGGGATGGGCACGTCCCGTCTACTTCACAATTCTTATTTCCCACACCATCCTGGCAGTCGTAATTGTTCCGCTTGTAATCATTACATTGAGTCGCGGGTTGCGTTCGCGCTTTGACAAGCATCGTGCCATTGCGCGATGGACCTATCCGCTATGGATGTATGTTTCCGTGACAGGCGTGGTGATTTACTTTATGCTCTATCACTTGTTTGCGGTTTAGGATTCTCTTCGTGCATCTTCGTGCCCTTAGTGGTTGAAAAGATCTTTCACCACAAAGGCCACGAAGGTACACGAAGCAAAGCCTGTATGGCGAAAATCAAACTCAAGATCGATGTTTCCGGGACGACCGGCGATGAAGCCTGGAAAAACCTTCGTCAGTACGACGAAATCAAGAGCGCCGCTTTCGGGCCGCAGTTTGGATCGAGCAGTGCGTGCAAACATGATCCTGCATCGCCCCACGGCAAAGGCGAATGGATCGGCGCTGAAATCGAGCTGGAGACGCCGCTTTTGGCGCAGTATGCCATGTCGCATTACCTGGAGCAAGAACGCGTAATGGATGCTGACGTCGAATAATCGCCAAATGGATCCTGAGACCACATCCGTCGAACCAGGCAAGAAGCCCAAACCAAAAATGTCCATGGGCCAGCGCCTGCTTTTCTTCCTCACCGCTTGGCTGATCTGTCTGATGCCATTTTTGTTCTGGTGGAAAACCTGGTTCGGACGGCCACTTCCCGACAAGGAGCTGGTCGAATATTTAAACGACGAAAAAAAGCCCCGCCACATTCAGCATGCGTTGGTGCAGATCGGCGAGCGCATGGCCAAACACGATGCCACGGTGACGCAATGGTATCCCGAGCTCATCCAGTTAGCGACCCATCATGTTGACGAAGTCCGGAACACTGATGCCTGGGTCATGGGACAGGACCCGTCCGGCGCAGGTTTTCACGAAGCACTGCTTAAAATGCTCAACGACAATTCGCCCACGGTCCGTGGGAATGCTGCTCTTTCGCTGGTGCGCTTCGGTGATGCCAGCGGTAAAGCGGAGATTGTCCGGATGCTTCAGCCCGCAGTCATCACCGCGCCACAAGCTGGAACCATTACCGATACCAGTGCGGCTGGCACAGTGACTCACCAGAGCGGAGTTGTGGCCAAGTTGCAAACCGGCAATCTGACTATGGAAATTCGCTCCCCTATTAGCGGACGTCTGCGCTCGCTCTCGGTGCAAACTGGCAAGAACGTGGCTGCGGGAGATGAGATCGCTATCGTAACTCCGGGCACCGAACAGGTATGGGAGGCTTTGCGGGCTTTGTACCTGATTGGCCAGCCGGACGATCTGCCGGCGGTTCTTGCCTACGAGCGGCAATTGCCGGATATTTCAGACCAAGTACGGCAACAAGCCAAGGACACGGAAGCAGCGATCCGCGAACGCGCCGGTAAAGCTGGCGGCAGCTAATACTTCAGGCGCTAAAGCGAAATCCAAAAAGATTCCTGCGGCGCGGCTGAAAGCCGTGCCCTTCCCTAAAACCAAATGTTGGGGATTTTGATCTGGATTTAGCTAAAAGCTAATGGCTAACAGCTAGAACGGCATCACACCGACTTCTTTTTCGATCTCCGTAGTATCCACCATCACAATGGCATCCCACGGGCAGCCGTCCAGGAAGCATCCATCCGGCCCTTTGCTGACGCACTTCTTGCAGCCGATACAGAGGATGGGATCCACCTGAATGCGTCCAAACGGCGGATGGTCTTCATCCGGCACCCAGAACATGCAAGCTTCGATGGGACAGTACTCCACGCAAGCCGGCGAGCCAGCACAACCTGTGCAGCACTCAGTAATGACGGCTAGTTCTTTAGGTTTTTTCTTGCGGACTGTATCAATGCCTGCGGAGATGGGCTCAAACTTGAGCTCGTCAGGAACCATGCCTACGGCTTTGGCGTCGGCCATATGGCGGGAATTATACCTCAGATTGGCAAGGCAAAATACATCACCACAGAGACGCAGAGCCACAGAGAAAACCCTTTCAATCTTTCCCGATTTGCAACGTTTTTCCTCAGATTTCCTCCGTGTCTCTGTGGCCTGTGGTAAATAGGCCTCTCTTTTCTGATATATTTTGCTTCCAGCCCCCGGTTCCAGGTTCACAATTACAGAAAGTCTCAGTCTCCACTCTCAAGTCAACCGTGGGCCACGGAAGGAGCAACAATCATGGCAGGTAAAAGTCTTAATCGCGTTCAACTCATCGGCAATCTTGGCAAAGACCCGGAAATCAAATACACCCCCAGCGGCACGCCCGTGGCGAAGATCACCATCGCCACCAACGAGCGCTTCAAGGACAAGAGCGGCGAATGGCAGGACCGCACCGAGTGGCACAACGTCGTGCTCTGGCAGCGGCTGGCGGAGATCGCCGGAGAATATCTGAAGAAGGGCGGCAAGGTTTTTATCGAAGGCCGCCTGCAAACCCGCTCGTGGGATGACAAGCAGACTGGCCAGAAGAAGTATGCGACAGACATCGTAGCCAGCGATCTGATCCTGCTCGGTGGACGCGGTGAGGGCGGCGGTGGTGGCGGTGGTGGCGACTATAATAAGAGCAGCAATAACAATAACTTCGATCAGCGTACACCTGAACCAGAAGCGGCTCCGGTCGGATCAGGGCCGATCAGTGATGAGGATATTCCCTTCTAACGATGAGAACGTCTAGCCTTGCGCAGTTCGGAAAGATCAGGGGAGTGAAAGTGTATGTTCACTGGTCCGTATTTGCCATCTCAGTATTAATTCTCCTCAACGTAATTCAGCAGCCGATGATTTCACTCATCGGCTTGCTTTGTTATTGGGGAGTGATCTTATTGCATGAAACGGGACATTTGATCGCGGCTCAACGCCTGGGTTGCACAGTGTTCAGCATCGAGCTTTATCCGGTTTGGGGAATAACGCGTTTTGGAACGCCTTGGTCACGTTTTGATCATTGCGTTATCGCCTGGAGTGGGGTGTTAGCTCAAGCTGTAATTGCTGTTCCACTTGTCGCGTTCATTGCAATTTTTGGTTATACGAAAATTGAAGCGGTGAATGTCATTCTTGCTCTTTCGGGTGGAATCAGTTTATTGGTTGCAGTGTTCAATCTCCTACCATTTGCACCGCTTGATGGAGCGATGGCGTGGCAGATCATTCCGGCATATCTCGAACAACGGCAAGCACGCCTGAAACCCGCTAAATTTAATTATCATCGATAGAAATAAGTGGTGAGCGCGGATGGACTCGAACCATCGACCCATGCCTTAAAAGGGCATTGCTCTGCCAACTGAGCTACGCGCCCGTATTCCGGGAAGTGGTTTGATTTTATCAGAAAAAAATCTCGCCACGGATTTGCACAGATTCACACGGATTTCAATCTAAAGATTGGTCCGCGCATCCCTACAAATCCGTGGCTGTTCTTCCTACCAGCGAATTCCCAGCGTCAATGGAACATAAGTGATATCAGCTCCATTGCTGGAAAACATGCGGTGGTAGCGTGCTTCCATGAAAAATTTCAAGCGTGACTGGCCGATGGGAACATTGAATCCACCGCCCGCGTTAAAGCCACCCTTGGTTGTTCTGGAAGAGGCAACTACTTCATTCACCGTCGCAGTCTGCGGGAAACAGAATCCGAAAAACGGATCGCAAGAAAAGACGGTTTCGTTAAACGGCTCCGTCAGCGACAGATTGACGTGATAAACGCCGAATCCGGAGGTGATATACGGGTCAATTTTGCTGTGGGGGCTCAGATGCAGGACTGGATTGAATGTTACGTCCCAGACCGACGTTCTCCCCCCCGGTTCATCGAAGCGTGCCAGTGCCGCATCGTTTAATCCCCAGCGGTTATAGCTGAAATCTAGGTTGGTGGAGAGATAGCGGTTCACGTTGTAGCCGCCGCTTACGTCCCAATTGTATCCAGCGTGCAGGTCACGGCCAGCTTCGTCCGTCGGGAAGCTCACACCACCGCCTACGCTGACATTGAACTTATCTGTAATCGGGTTGTCGTATGAATAGCGATGTTGCGAGAAGGCCAAAGGAGCCAGAAGTACAACAAAAATAAGCCCTCGGAACCACATCGTTGCAGGATTGCGCATTCTTCTTACCTCACTTCAGGGAGAACTCTCCCCTTTACTTAGATACCAACCCCATAGCAAAAAGTTTGTTTCGTTGACACTTCTCTAAAAATGCCCTCATTAAAGTCGGGGCTACGGTAAAAACCGTAGCTATAAGCAACTATTTGGCTTCCGCGTTGACATTTTGCGGTCGGTACAGGCAAACTACCGCATTGCCATTCGGGGCGGTTTTCCACCGCATCTAAAGCTTTGCGCGGCGACGATCCGAACGGGGACGTTCCGCCTTATTCACAAGACTGCCATGACTACACAACGGCTCTCCTATACGTATGACTCAACGTTGGAGACTGTAGACAGCGCCGAACAGACTGCCAGCCAGATAGCTACCGAGGCCGGTTTTGGCGAAGACGTGGTCATGCAGATTGCCATGGCAGTACGCGAGGCAGCCATTAACGCCGTGCTGCATGGAAACGCCTATGATCCAGGCAAAAAGGTCGCCATGGATTTCGAGCAGAATGGCAAGGATTTGGTCATCACCATCCGCGACCAGGGGGCTGGTCTGGATGTCAGCAAGATTCCCGATCCGTTAGCGCCGGAAAACCTGATGAAAACCTCCGGCCGGGGCATTTTTCTTATTCGTTCGTTTATGGATGAGGTGCAAATTAACCCATCCCAGACGGGCACCGAGGTCAAACTTATAAAGCACGTCCACGGGCCAGCCGCGGACGGCAAGGAGGCTTCACTGTGAGCATGAAGGTCAGCACTCGCCAAGTTGATGGCGTAACCATTGTGGATTGCAGCGGCCGCATCACGCTGGGCGAGGGCAGCGTCGTCCTACGGGATACTGTGGATGGATTGTTGGGCAAGAGCCAGAAGAAGATTCTGCTGAACCTGGGCGATGTGAACTACATTGACAGCTCGGGTATCGGCGAACTGGTTCGCGCATTCACGACTGTGCGCAAGCAGGGTGGCGACCTTAAGCTGCTTAACCTCACCAAGAAAGTCCACGATCTGCTACAGATCACCAAGCTGTACACCGTCTTTGATGTAAAGGACGATGAAGCAGCTGCGGTAAAATCATTTAACTAAGGTTTGGATCGAAAGGCAGCCGCCTCGCTTGAGCTGGCTGCCTTTTCCTTTTTTGGGAATGTTGCCAGAATATTTTCTGGCATTTCGTTCAATTCTGTTTTTATTCCACATAAAATTGGCGCGGTTGATTTTGTTCCATTTGATCGGAAGTAAATAACCGCCACATGCGATTTTTGATCCACAGTTTTATTTGGCCATCAATTTTTGTCGCCGCATCATTGTGCTCTGCCACTTGCTTGCCTATCGCGGAAGCTCAGAACCACATTGGCGAAACACGATGTGTAACCGGCAAGGTTTTAAAAGTCGGTCAGGGAGATAAAGGTGTGCATTTTTTGGATTTCTGTGAGAACCATGACACCTGCCCGTTCACGGTCGTCATCTTTGCCGGCGATTTGCGATACGTCGGAGATGTGCGGCAGCTGGCTGGGAAAATGGTCGAGATCCATGGTCCGGTAAAACTTTACGATAGCCGCGCGGAAATCATCCTGAACGATCCGCGACAGCTCAAAGGCGAAGGAGCACAGATTCCGCCTCTACCAAAAACTTACGATGTAGAGAAAAAAGGCCGGTACAGTGCTGGCACATACAGCCATGCAAAAGCGGCACGACAACCATCTCGAAAGCGACAGACTAAACCCGTATCACCGAATGACCCAAGCGACACAGAAAGCAGCCTGGATTAACTTTCAGCGTTCTATACCAACCCCTTTTTCAATTCATCCAAAGGATACAAAGTGCCGCGCCAAACTACGCCTCCCTGCTTGTAGGTCAGGAGCGTGGACTGAAGCACTGTGTATGAAAACAGGATTGTGCTGATAGGGTGCAGCACAAAATAATATGGCGGAATGGCAGAGCGTGTGGACATGCCTGCGTAGATCAAAAACATGGACGCCAAGGCAACGGCATATGGCAGCCGGGGCCAGCCATGAACCAATGCCGTCCCCAAGAACGGGCCTAGGTTGAGAAATGCCAAACCAACGCAAGAAATCACAGCGCGCCACCACTGGTAAGAAAGCACCGCAAAAAAATTTTTGGTCAGGTTGTTGACGATCCCCATCGCGCCTTTGGCCCAATGAACAGAGATCAAATCCTCGCCAAAGACGTTGCGTTGGGCGAAACCAGCTTTCTTAATTACTTTGCCAAGCTTCATATCATCGAGCACTTCCATGCGCAGGCGCTCGTAGGTTCCCACGGATTCATAAGCTCTTTTGCGAACCAAATTGAATGCACCGACACCCATGTGGTCGTCAGTTTTGGGATCCGCGACCTTCCAGGGACGATGTCCAAACACAAATAACGTCTGAAAAAAGGCGATCATCATCTTCTCGCCCGGTCGCTTCATAATCATTTTGGGGAACAACACAACGTGATCGGCGGGCTCGGCTTCGGCATAGGTGATCGCACGCCGCAACGCATCGGGCTTGAACATGACATCCGCATCCGTGAAGAGCAGCCATTCTCCTGTGGCTTGCCGGGCAGCACTCCACATGGCATGGGTTTTGCCCAACCATTGCGGCGGGAGTTCTCTGACATGAATTACTTTGAGGCGCCCCTGTGCCGAGGAAGCGGCAGCGACACGATCCATGATTGCCCCGGTTTCATCAATGGATCGATCATTTATCGTGATTACTTCATAGTTGTCGTAGTCTAGGGCCAACAATCGAGTCAAGGCTGCTTCAATGTCCTCGCTCTCGTTGCGCGCAGGCACAATGACTGTCACCCGCGGATCACCTTTTGCGGTGGATGGTTTTTTATTCCACTCCGGGTGGGAGACATCCGCAACTTTGGACATTCCCAACGCGGCATCTACGATGCGTGAAAACCAGGCCAGGGCCAGTATCCCTCCTACGATCCAATGAAAATAAATCACGCCGTAGACGCCTCAGATTTAGCTGGACTAATTTGCGGCGCGTAGCGCATGCCGTAGAACAAGATGGCGGAGGAAAGAATCATTGCAATTACAGGCAATATAAATGAAGTCTCCAGCGAGCTGCGATCAGCTATATAACCCATCATAGTGGGTGATGGCACATCGCCCAAAATATGGATCACTAGAATATTTAGAGCAAGCGCTGTGTCGCGGACATGTGGTCCAACAGAATTGATAATGGCGGCATTCAATGGCGACATGTTCAGCAAAAGGAAAAATGCAGCGACCCAAATGGCCGGGACCATGATCCGCCCACGAAAATAGAGTGCAAAAATCATGGCGGGGACTCCGAGCGCCATGCCAATCGCTGAAACAAAATAGTAAGCGCCTTTCATGCGTGGCAACAAATGGTCTCCCAACCATCCACCAATAAGCGCCGCAAAAATACCGTCCACCACAATAATCATGCCAAACATTAGATTGGCCGACTCCAACGAAAAGCCACGCTCCTGAGACAAAAAGGTCGGCATCCATTGCTGTAGCCCACCGAGGGAGAAGGTCATCATCGCCATTCCCAGGGTCGCTGCCCAAAAAGCGGGATTTTCGACGAGCCCTTTCAGCGTGTCCCGTCTGATCACATGAGGAGCGTCGGAGCTGCCACGCTCTGGTTCAGGAATAAACCATATAGCCATCGCCAATAAGAAACCTGGAACAGCCGCAATATAAAAAGGAAATCTCCAGCCGTGGAGAGGAGCAAGATGGCCTCCCAGCAAATAGCCCGCAGCACTGCCGACTGGTATTGCCAGATAGAAAATCCCCAAAATCCGGCCGCGTTTTTCCTCAGGGAAAAGATCGACTACGAAAGTAGGAGCCACAGTGGAGAAAATTGCTTCTCCCACTCCCACTAACGTGTGGCGCAACAACAATTCACTGTAAGTGTGGGTAAATGCGGAAAGCAGAGTAAGCCCGCTCCACAGAGCCGCTCCCACTGCAATCACACGCCGCCGTGAATAGCGGTTAGCCAGCGGTCCAGTAAACGGCGCCGACAACATGTAACAACCTAGAAATGCGCTGGTGAGGAACCCGAGTTGGGCTTTGGTGACAACAAACTCTTTTTGCACTAATGGCAGTACGGAAAACAGGACGGTGCGATCAATGTAATTGAGCAGGTTGAGCGAAGTAAGAAGGCCCAGTGCTACCCACGGATAAAGCTTGCGTTCCGTCATTCAGAAATGGAATATATCATCTTGCAAAAGGCGGGTTGTCGACATCCCTGTCCGCAGCCAAGGAAAGACTATGCGAATGAAGAGTGTTGTCATTTTGTGGGTGTTATTGTCTTTGGCGTTTTTGAGTTCATTCAGTCCGGCGCAGAGCAGTGAAGATGCTGCCTACAAGGCAGATCGCCAGAAAGCCATGGCGCTGTTCGACCAGAACAAATATCTGGATGCGCTGCCGCTGTTCGAAGAACTTGCCAGCAAGAATCCTAAAGATGATGGTGTTTTGCTCGGCCTAGCAACGGGTTTGGTGAGCAAAGCGGCTGCCATCAAAGACGCCAACGAATCTCCCAAGTTGATGGTGCGGGCGCGCGAGTTGCTCTTAAAAGCGCAGCAATTAGGAAACAAGGCTCCGCTTTTGCTAAATCTTCTACAAATGATTCCGCAAGACGGAGTCATGAAATACTCCGAAAACGCCGCGGTTGACAAAGCTTTGCATGAAGCCGAAGCAGATTTTGCCAAGCGGGATTTTGACGGTGCTATTAAGGCCTATTCGAAAGTATTAGAGCTTGATCCCAAGAACTACGCCGCCACCCTGTTCATCGGGGACAGCTACTTTGCAAAAAATGATTTCCCCAAGGCCGGCGAGTGGTATGAAAAAGCAAGCCAGATTGAGCCAAACAACGAGACGCCATACCGTTACTATTCAGACATGTTGACCAAGAACGGCGAGATGGACAAAGCACGTACCAAAGCTATACAGGCAGTCGTCGCCGAGCCCTACAATGCGGTCTCATGGCGAGGACTGCAACAGTGGGCACATTCGAACCACGTTCAGCTGATTCGCGTTCACATCAACACGCCGGCAGCAGTCTCACAGGATGGCAAGGAAAACATCAATATTACGATTGATCCAAATCAGTCGTCCGATGCCATGGCTGTCTGGCTGGTTTACAGCGGCGTGAAAACCGGATGGCGTAAAGACGAATTCAAGAAACATTATCCGAGCGAGTCACAATATCGTCACAGCCTGGCGGAAGAAACCGAGGCACTGACGGCAGCCGCAGGTGTGCTGGTTGGGAATCAAAAGTCAGAGAAAAAAAGCTCTGTGCCTAAGGAACCCGACCTGGCGTTACTATTAAAATTGTCACAAGCGGGAATGATCGAGCCATACGTGTTGCTCAATGCGGCGGATGAGGGAATCGCGCAGGATTATGATGGGTATCGCACGAAGAATCGAGAAAAGCTAGAGCAATACCTTAGCCAGTTTGTAACTCCACCAACGCCTGCGAAATAAGCTGTTTATTTTTTAGGTCTCGGCCAGCGCGCGATTACGACAGTAGAGATCCCGCCGCGCGGGCGAAAATCACCTTTCACTTCCACCCACACTGGCTTGGCCCATCGCACCACGTCTTCCAGCACCCGGTTCACAATATTTTCTTGAAATATTCCCAGATTGCGATAAGACTGCAAATACTCTTTCAACGATTTCAATTCCAGACAGTATTTACCCGGCATGTAGCGAATGGTAAGAACACCAAAATCCGGCAGCCCAGTCTTGGGACAGACAGAGGTGAACTCGGGATCGTCCACTAAAATTTCATAGCCAGGAAACTGATTGGGCCAGGTTTCGATCTCAGGAAAGTCCGCATCGAGGCCTGCTTCAGCGTGTTCTGGGGTATAACGTGGCTTAGGCATCTTGATATTGTAATGGCCTTGGGACATCCGGGCGGTTGAACTATTGCGTACTTCTGGCGGAAAGCGCATCTAAGCAGTCAAAAGGGTTTTGTTAATCCTGCGTGCCACAGTGGTAAAGTATTGCAGACAGAGGCTTAATGGCTCTAGCGCAAAGCAAGACGACTTTTTACGGGCGCAATCGAATCCTGATCTGGACTACGGGAATCATCATCGCCGTTGTTTTTTTGGCGTCATTCATGTCTCGCGGTGATGTGGTTCCAGTGCGCACGGTCAATGTGCAGCGCACCACCATCCGCAGCGTTATTTCCACCAACGGCAAAGTTGAACCGCTGCACAATTTCGCAGCCTACGCGCCGACAGGGACCACGGTTGAGCAAGTTTTTGTGAAAGAAGGTGATCGCGTTAAACGCGGCCAGCTTCTGGTAAAACTCAACGATGCCGAGGCCCGCAGCGACGCGGCACATGCCCTGGCACAAGTTCGAGCGGCAGAAGCGGCCAGCAGCGCCATACAACATGGTGGCAATCAGGAAGAGGTTTTGACCCTCAGCGCTGAAATCACAAAAGCACAGACTGAGCGTGATGCTGCTCAGCGCCGGTTAAATGCGCTACGCAAACTGCAACAGCAGGGATCAGCTTCACCCGGAGAAGTGAAGGAAGCGGAAAATCAGTTATCGCGCAGTGATGCTGATCTGCAACTGCTTCAGCAAAAACAAAAAGATCGTTATTCACGACCCGAAGTTGCTCAGGTTGAAGGGCGTCAGCAAGAGGCTACTGCGGCGTACCTGGCGACACAAGACGTTCTGAAACAATTGAACGTGCGCGCGCCCTTCGATTGCATTGTGTACTCGATACCGATTCGTCAGGGAGACTACGTTCATCCCGGAGACCTGATTGTTCAGGCAGCCGACCTCTCCAAAGTTCTGGTTCGCGCTTTCGTGGATGAACCGGACGTGGGGCGTTTGCAATCCGGACAAAATATCGAACTTACCTGGGATGCCATGCCCGGGAAAATCTGGCCGGGAAAAGTCAGTTCGATTCCAGCCAGTTTGAAGCTTCGCGGTACCAGGAACGTTGGGGAAGTAACCTTTACGGTGGATAACGATGGGCTTCACTTGCTCCCCAACGTAAACGTCGGAGTCACGATCATCGCCGCTGAACATCAGAATGCCCTAACACTGCCTCGTGAAGCGGTCCGACAGGATGACAAAGGCTCATTCGTGTTCGCTGTGGTCAATCAGGAACTGCTACGCCGCGATGTGCAAACGGGAATATCAGATCTTACGCGTGTCGAAATAACCAATGGAGTGTCTGACAACACTCAGGTTGCCCTTAGTGCAACCAACTCGAAAACCCTTCGCGACCATCTACAAGTAAAGCCCACCTAATCATGATGCGAAGCACAACTGATATTCGACAGCCATTTCTGCTTTTGTTGTTTGGCATTGCTATGTCATTGCTGAGCAATGCTGCTTCGACTCCCGCAGCGGACCTGTTGGCTAGCGGACATGTGGATGAATCTATCGCTGTTCTGCAAAAAGCTGTTATGGATTCCCCAACGGACGCAGCATCGTTCAACCTGCTTTGCCGCGCGTATTATTCCTTTGGCAGCTGGGACCAGGGAATTTCCGCGTGCGAGAAAGCCGTGGCACTCGAACCCAACAACAGCATGTACCATCTGTGGCTGGGACGCACTTACGGTGAGAAAGCAGACAATTCCAATGTTTTCAGCGCGGCTTCGTTGGCCAAAAAAGCACGGGTGGAATTTGAAACGGCAGTGAAGTTGAATCCAGAAAATGTCGAAGCGCGCAGTGACCTATCTGAATTTTATGTGGAAGCTCCGGGCATGATGGGCGGCGGAACCGAGAAAGCCGAAGCCCAGGCGCAGGCACTGGAAAAGCTCTTCCCCGCCAAAGCTCATTGGATTCGAGCCCGTATCGCAGAAAAAAAGAAAGACTACCCTACTGCTGAGAAAGAATACCGCGAAGCTATTCAGAGTAACGACAACTCTGCCACTTGGATGGACCTTGCGTCCTACTATCGTCACCGTGACCGCTTGCCTGAGATGGAGGACGCCATCAACCATGCAACCTCGGGCAAGATTGATCCTCCGGAGGCGCTATTTGAAGCGGCGGAAACTCTGATACGCACCGGCCGCAACTTCGCCAAAGCCAACGAACTATTACGAAAATATCTCGATTCAGGCCACACGGTGGAAGAAGCACCGGCATTTAAGGCCCACTATCAGCTCGGCGTAGTGCTGGAGAAGCAAGGCGACAAAAAAGGCGCGGCGCAGGAATACTCCGCTGCCCTCGCCATGGCTAAGGGTTTTTCTCGCGCCAAGGAAGCCCTGGATCGGGTCAATCGCTGAACCGGTGGCCCCACTCGCCGCCGCCTCGCTCGTTTACAATCGCGTTTTCTGCATCCCTAAATAATCACTTTGAAGGTGCACTATGAAGCTAATTGTGCGATGGGTTGTGTATTGTTTTTTACTTCTAGCGCTGGGATTGTTCTTATCCACTTCCAGTCCGGCGGAGCCGCTGCCTCTCAAACAAGCGGTGCAACTTGCGCTCAATCACGGGGCCGCCGGAACAGATACGGACGAGCAGCGTGCCTTTGCCTCCTACCACGAAGCGCGCAATCAATACATACCGCAGATGGTGGTCGGTTCGGGCCTCGGAAAATCGTGGGGATTCCCTCTCAGCCTCGAGGGTTCTGCGCCGTCCATATTGAATGTCAATTCACAGTCAGCGATCTACAACCCAGCGCTCCGCGACTTTGTCCGTGCCGCCAAGAGTGATTGGCAAGCCAGTACTCTTCAAACTAAAGACCAGCGGGAACAGGTGATTCAAGACACGGTCCTGACTTATGCCGAGTTGAATCATTGGGAACAGACTCTTAGCCATCTGGAGCAAGAACAGGCTGAAGCTTCAAAGATGGAAACGACTGTAAACCAGCGTGTCGAAGCTGGAGTGGACAGTTCCGCCATGAAGAACCAGGCGCGCCTGGTAGTCGCCCGAGTCCGTATGCGCGCGGCGGAAGCTCATGGCGCCATTGACGTATTACGGAACCGTTTATCGCAATTGACCAGGGCTGGCAGCGGAAAAGATTGAGACTGTCTCAGATTCGATTCCGCCATTGCCTGAAGTCAAACAAGAAGACGATCTTGCAGCCAAAGCGATGCAAGCCAGCCCAATCGTTTTACAAGCAGAAAATCATGCGCTGGCAGAGAGCTTTAGAGCGCGTGGGGAACATCGTTCCTTGTGGCCATCCATAGATTTCGCTGCCCAGTATGCATTACTGGCGCAGTACAACAACTATGCTGATTTTTACAAAACGTTCCAGCGGCACAATGCTACGGTCGGGGTTGCCATCCGTTTTCCATTTTTCAATCCTTCCCAACACGCACGGGCCCAGGCTGCGGACGCGACTGCCACCCATGCCAAAGCCGATGCCGTTGCAGCAAAAAACCGTGTTTCTGACCAGACGCTTCGCATGCAACGCTCGGTGGAGCAACTGGCCGCTGCACAGGAAGTCGCCAGCCTGGAATATCAAATCTCTCAATCGAATGTGGAAGCCTTGCAAGTGCGCGTGGATGCTGGGACCGCCACCCTTCACGATATGGACGACGCCCGCAATCAGAACAACGAGCACTATCATGCTTTACAAAGCGCGGACTTTGAACTCCAGAAGGCCAAAATTGGTTTATTACGGGCCACAGGAGAGCTGGAAACTTGGGTTGGGGTTCCTAAGTAATTGATTATAAGGAATCTACAGGATATGCATTACCAGTTACTGTGTACTTGATATGTACGATCAGTCGCAGGAATCGCAGCATCAAATGGTAGTATTGAATATCCACCTATGCCTTTAAAGACGCTGTTTCTGAACCCGCCTTCTTTTGAGAATTTTGACGGAGGCGCAAGTTCGCGCTGGCCCGCAACCCGCGAGATCGAATCGTTTTGGTACCCGGTATGGCTTGCCTATCCTGCGGGCATGCTGGAAGGGTCGCGGCTGCTGGATGCACCCGCCCACCACGTCTCGGCGGAAGAAACCATCAACATTGCTAAGGACTACGAATTTTTGGTGTTATTCACCAGCACGCCTGGGTTCCCTGGGGACATACGCCTTGTCCAGAAAATCAAAGATATCAACCCTGGGATCAAGATTGCTTTTGTGGACCGCACGTCACCGTGCTGCCGGAACGTTCCCTGAGAGAGTGCCCGGCGATTGATTTCATCGTCCGCAAGGAATTTGATTACGCCGTCACCGATTTTGCCAAAGGTAAGCCGCTGGAAGAAATCCTCGGTGTTTCATTCCTGCAAGGATGGCAAGGTTGTGCACACCGCCGATCAGCCTGCGATTCAGGACCTGGACTCGTTGCCGCACGTCACTGAGGTGTACCACCGTGATTTGGATGTAAGGAAATACAACGTGCCCTTTCTGCTTTATCCGTTCGTTTCGCTTTACAGCACCCGCGGATGCCCGGCCCAGTGTACGTTCTGTTTGTGGCCGCAGACTTTGAGCGGCCATCCGTGGCGCAAGCGCTCCAGCGATGACGTAGCCGCGGAAATGGCCAAGGCCAAGCAACTTTGGCCGGATGTAAAAGAGTTCTTCTTCGACGACGACACCTTCAACATTCAGAAAGCACGCACAGTAGAACTATGCGCCAAGCTGAAGCCTCTGGGACTGACTTGGTCTTGTACGTCGCGCGTTACGACTGATTACGAGACCTTGAAGGCGATGAAGGAAGCCGGATGCCGTTTGCTGATCGTGGGTTATGAATCCGGCGACCAGCAGATACTAAAGAACATCAAGAAGGGCGCGACCGTCGAGCGCGCGCGTCAGTTCACCAAAGACTGCCACAAGCTGGGACTGGTCATTCACGGCGATTTCATCATGGGTCTGCCGGGTGAAACTCACGAGACCATCGAGAACACTATCAAGTTCGCGAAAGAACTGGATGTCGAAACAATTCAGGTTTCCGTGGCCCATGCCTACCCCGGCACCGAACTTTGGGATTACGCCATGAAGAACGGCTTCATTACCGCCGAAACCAAAATGCTGGACGAAGGCGGCCACCAATTGGCGCAAATTCAGTATCCCGGACTGCCGGCCGATGACATCATGGAAGCTGTGCATCGCTTCTACGACGAATATTATTTCCGCCCCAAAGCTGTCTACCGCATTCTGCGCAAGTCGATGTTCGACAGCGGCGAACGCAAACGTTTGTACAAAGAAGCAAAAAGCTTTCTGAAGCTGCGCGCCAGCCGCAACAAGTGGGTGAAAGACAAGCGCAAGCAGGACGATTCACCCACAGCCACCCAACCTATCGGGGCCTGAAGTGTGACCTTTCGTAAGTATTTAGTGCTGGCGGGCGTTACCTTTTTTTCTTCTGTAGGCGATGCATTGCTTTCCTACGGTATGAAACAAGTAGGAAGCATTTCACTGGCACATCCGTTTACCGTGATTCTTGCCGTATTCAATCCCTGGGTTGCCGTTGGAATCGTCTTTCTGCTTGCCTTCTTCACCTGTTATTTGAGTTCCCTTTCATGGGCAGACCTGACCTATGTTTTGCCCGCTACCTCGATTGGCTATGTGTTGATGGCTCTCATCGCCAAATTCGCGCTGCATGAACAAGTCAGCCTGGTTCGCTGGCTCGGAATCGCACTGATCTCAGCCGGTGTTTGTTTCGTGACGCAGGGACCGGAGCGGACTTCGACGCGCAAGGCCAAAGCAAAAATATCAACATCTGTTTCTGCTTCCCCGGCGGTGGAACCATGATCAACATGCAGGTGTGGGGGGCGATTGCAGCCATTGTGATCGTTTCGACTGCCGGAGATGTATTGCTGGCGCGCGCCATGAAACAGACAGGTGATCTCGGAGAACTGCGGCGCAGCACAGGATTATGGACTGTGGCCAGCCGTATTCTGCGGAACCCCAGTTTCTTGCTGGGAATTTTCGCCATGGCTCTGGGATTTTTCAGTTTGCTTGCCGGACTGTCCTGGGGAGACTTGAGCCTTGTGGCCCCAGCTTCTGCCTCTCTTACGTTCGTGGCTAACGCGATCGCTGCGAAATTTTTATTGCATGAGCACGTGGACCATCGCAGATGGACGGCGGCGTTGCTGGTGGCCGGCGGAGTAGCTCTGCTGGCGTTCTGATTTCCAGTTAGCCAAACAACCTCATAAAACCAGAAGCTGGAAGATCGGGAACCAGGAAAGCCGCGCGGTTTACACCAGCCACACGCGCAACGCATTGCGCCGCCAGATATCCGCTGCGGACTGCTCCTTCCATGGTGGAAGGCCAGCCGGTAGCAGTCCAATCTCCCGCCAGGAAAACCCTAGGCCAGACTGTTTCCGGACGAGGACGGAAATTATCCACTCCTGGACGAGGTGAATATGTTGCGTGGACTTCCTTGATCACCGTGGACTTCACCAGATTGGCACTGCGTGCCTGGGGGAAGAACTCCCGCAATTCGGCCAGAGCTAAATCTGTAATCTCCGCGCGTGATTTGTCTACCAGCGTTTTGGAAGAACTGACCACCAGTTCAATATAGCTTCCGGATGCAGACTTGTGGCCGCTGCTCCGTTCCAAGAGTTTCGACTTGTTAAACATCCACTGGATGGTACGGTCGAGCAAAACCGCGTGTTCCAGATCAGTGATTTCACGATCAAACCACAGATGTACTCCGGTAATTGGCGAACTCTCCAGCCGCGAGAGCACCTGCCGCAGAGGATCTCCAGTTGAGGTCTGCGGGAGCATGCGCGGCAGAACATCGAATGGGACGGCCAGCACGGCAAAATCAAATTTAGTTTCACCATCCGGGCCGAGCAAGTTCACTCCATCAAATTCTGCGCGAAAAGTTTCCACGTTAGAGCGGAAATACACTTCGCCGTCACGCGCCCGAACATAACCTTCAGCAGCACCGTAGAGTTCAGTAAGAGGAACCGTCGGCACCCCCATCCGTCCGGCGGTAGCTGATTTCAAAAATGATTCGCGTACTACTTGTGCCGCATAGGGCACGGAAATCCTGTCAACATCTTCATTGAGCGCGCTGACCAGGATCGTTTTCCAAAAACGGTCGATGGCGCGGTCGGTTTGCCCGTGTCGGCGCAACCATGCAAGAAAACTTTCACCGGTATCTTTGGGTGTAAGCGGGGCCAGCGCGGACATCGCACCAGCGATGGCCAGTTTGTCCATGAGGTTCAAACACGACGCACGCAGAAAAGCCGGCGCGGTATGCAGCGGCGCAGGCAGAAAGATGCGCCAATCACCGAGGCCCGACCGCCCGGTTCCAGGAACGTGAGACTGTCGAACCAGCGAATTTTTCCTTCCACTCCCAGTCGCTGATAGAACTCGATCAGGTTGGTGCAGCATCCCAGCAGCACGTGCTGGCAGTTGTCCACCACTTCGCCGGTAGATGGATGCTGATATGAAGAAGCGCGCCCTCCAAGATATGGACGCCGCTCAAACACGGTAACTTGCAGCCCGCTGTCGGCAAGCGCGCAGGCAGCAGCCAAGCCAGCCAAGCCACCGCCGACGACCGCTACTGTAGGAGTTTGTGTCCAGGGTTTGGTCATCACACCAGGCGCTTTAGAAAGCCCTTTCCCAGAATCATGAGCTTCTCGCGCACAGTGAGACTGACTTTCTGGCTCAAAACGTCGTATTGCAGGCGGGCAATCTTTTCCAGCAACCGCCGGTAGATAGTAGAGAGGACCCAAAGAGCAGGCTGGCTGTCTTCGTCAATCAGCGGCAGCAATGCATCAGCGGAGAGATACAGTTCACGCGCACGGTCAGCTTCTACCGCTAAAACTTGCCGGAGTTTCGCTCGGTCCGGAGAGTTTTGTATTTGCGTTGTCTGCACATCGAATTTGGCCAAGTCTTCCTCGGGTAAATAGACACGGCCCATAGACAGGTCTTCTTTCACGTCACGAATGATGTTGGTGAGTTGAAAAGCCAATCCTAACTGCTCGGCAAGCTTTTCTGCTTTCGTGTCCTGATACCCGAAAACTCGTATGCAAACCAGTCCTACGACCGAGGCAACGCGGTAGCAATAAACCCTGAGTTCTTCAAAGGTGCGATATTGCACATGGAATCCCTGCGCCTGGTACTCCGTCCTCAACGATATCCATGGCAGTGCCCTGGGCCAGCTGATCGAGCAATGCAGGCGGAATCTTGAAGCGATGCTGGGCATCGGTCAGCGCCAGAAGAATGGGGTCATCCGTGGGATGGCCCTGTTGCACGCGATGCAGTGCATCCAGCCAGATGGCCAGTTTTTGCCTGCGTTCTTCAAAGCCTGAACCCGGGTCATCGGCAATATCATCGCATCGCCTCATAAAGGCATAGACTGCACATAAAGCCCGCCTCTTGGACTTTGGCAAAACCAGAAACGCATAATAAAAATTTTTGGCGGAGGCACGCGTGATCCCCCGGCACACGGAATATGCAATCGCCAATTGCGATGGAGTGGGTGAGAACTCCGGGCATGCTGTGCGGCGGTGCTCATAGCAACTTCCCCAGAGCAGCGCGGGCCACCAGCATTAGTTTGCGGGTCTTGGAAATAGCCGGGCGTCGGCCTAAAACCGCGTATCCCTGATGCTCGATGGCTTTGAGGATTTCCAGGCCGCCGCGGCTGAACAGTTCAAGATCAATGGCCAGTTCGCGATCGACTTTATCCACCAGTGGAAAGCCTTGAAAGAACCAATCACGCGCACGCTGCACTTCAAAACGCATCAGATTGCAAAAGGCAGGACTATTGTTGTCTTGGGCGATATCGGTTTCACTGACTCCATAGCGAGCCAGGTCTTCAAGCGGCAAATAGATGCGGCCCTTAGCATAATCTGTGGTCACATCCTGCCAGAAGTTGGCCAACTGAAGCGCGGTGCAGGTGAAGTCTGAGAGCTTTTGACGTTCGGCGTCACGGTATCCACAGAGGTAAAGGACCAAGTGCCCCACAGGATTTGCCGAA
>CAWBXL010000130.1:0-3563 GCA_963792305.1 uncultured Acidobacteriaceae bacterium
CCCTAATCTCGTCCCAAATTTTGCTTTTTTCTAAGTAACCGGCGCGAATTCAAACAGTGGAATATTGGCCTCCGCTAGTGTCCCCGGTTCTGCGCGGCTTATTTTTAGATCACCACCAAATTGTTTGAGGCGCTCTCTCATGCCGCCAATTCCTGCTCCCGTGACAAGTTGCACACCAGTTGCGCTAGAAGTGAGTTGGATACCCTTGCCGAAATCACGGACTCTCACGATGACACGGTCGGGCTGTTGATGAAGCTCGACTCGCGCATCAGAGCTGCCGGAGTGACGATAGATATTCATAACGCATTCCTGAATCACGCGAAAGATGGTGGCCTCAATTTCTTTCGACAAACGCGGGAATGAAATTGGTTTGGATTCGAAGGTGATTTTCAAATCGCTTCTTTTTCTGAAACCGTCGAGGTACCAATGGAGGGCAGGGACGAGGCCCGATTCATCGAGCAGCGGCGGATGCAGAAGGTAGGAGAGGTTGCGCACTTTCACCATAGCGTTGTCCGCCATAGATGCCGCTTGTGAGACCTGCTCCATCTGGCCGTTTTGCCGGACAGTCTCCAACGTCATTTTCAAAGCTACCAACTCCTGACCAAGGTCATCATGAAGCTCACGAGCGATGCGACGACGTTCTTCATCCTGCGCGCGCAGTAGTTGAGTAGATAGACGTTGCAGTTCCAGAGTTCTCAATTCCAGTTGACTGCGGGACTCGACTAGCTGCGCCATCCGGCTGCGTAGTTCTCTGTTCAACTCTTGAGTACGTTCTTCGAGCGCGCGTCTTTCGGTCAGGTCTCGCGTCACTTTTGAAAAGCCGCGCAATTCGCCGTTCGGGGCATACAGCGCGGTAATAACTACCGATGCCCATAACGTCGAACCATCCTTCCGCACTCGCCAACCTTCGTCGGTAAAGCGGCCTTCCTTTGCTGCAATTTCCAATTCACGATCAGGCCATGCGCTTTCTTTTGCCTCACCAGAGAAGCGCGCGAAAAATGCTGCCCAATAATCTCTTCTGCCTTGTAGCCCTTGATTCGCTCAGCCCCCGCGTTCCAAGTCATGACTATGCCCTTTGGATCGAGCAGAAAAATAGCGTAGTCCTGAACGCTTTCCACGAGAAGGCGAAAAGCCTCATCGCGTTGATGAGGATTTTGCCCAGTTTCCGGGTTGAGAGGTTTAGGTACAACCTTCAGTTGAGTGTTTTTCTGAGACAACCGTCCTCCGAAATCATGCTAATAAGGTTGCACAAACGGTATCATATTGCCCGATTCGTGCTATACAGTCTTCCCGGTAGACGTGAGGACTCAGAACGCGGATGTCGGAACACAAAATGGAAGCCATTTTTTCTTACTACATCTGGGCCCAGGCCTTCCCCTTGCTCTCTGTAAATCTTAGTAAACACAGGTGACAAGCGACCCCAAGGCAGGTAGCATCGTACAGGTAATGCCTAATCGCTCAAACGCCGCAGAGGCCTGGTATCCAGAATCAAACGCTTCCACTTTCCGGGTCGAACTTCATATTGATTTGCTTCCTCCTGCGTCGTTAAGCCAAGGTTTGTTGAAGTCACTGTTGGGCAATTTGCGAGATACTTTTGCGCCGGAAAAACTGCCGCCACTTCAACTTACCTCGCGACCCATTGACTTGGGTGTGCCTCTTGGCGAGCGGCTGAGGTTGCCATGGTTTCGCACCGTATTCACCAATCTGGGTGACGTTATTTCTCCTGAGGCGCTTCCCCCGCTGGAACTGGAATCTGTTCCGGCTGATATCGGAGAACTGGTCAGCGATCAGCTGAGTCACCTTTGGTTTAGCTCCCTGCTGCGCAATCTCGCCGACAATCTGGTTCCAGAGAGATTGCCAAAGCTCGACCTGACAGCCAAACCGATTGAGAACATTGTTCCCCAAACCTGGCTGCTGCTGCCGCCGTGGTCGGATGTGATCAGCTCGCCGAAGGTGTTTTATCCCGATAAGCCGAATGCGGCGACCCCATCGGTGATTATTCCGTTGCCAGTTTCCGCAGTCAGCACAGCCACGCAAGGCCTGCCACCTAAGGATCACGAAGGCTGGGCTGATCCGCGAGTTGCGGCGGTCGCGCATTCGCGGATTTATTTGGATGGGAGTGGCTGCCGTGCAGGTGATCTACTTGGTCGTGAGTTTTATCCAGCCTCACTAAGCAATATTGCCTACCTGGTAAGGTCAGGTTTCAAGCAATCCTTAGCCTTTATTCCACACCATAAATCCGACAACTAATAGCGCCGCGAAGCCGACCGAGTAAATGTAGTACACGATTCGCAGCTGGGCCAGCCATTGTGGGAACTGGTCAGCAGCCTTATCAAAGAAAGTTTTGTTGAGGCGTGGCGGGAGGATGGCTTCTTCTTGAATCGGGCTTCCAGGTTGAGGCAATCCAAGTAGCTCGCAGATTGGAAAGCAGCAGGGCCGTCAGAATGATTCGAACTATGCTGAATGGTGTAACCAGGGTGTCCCGAAGAAATACATGACAAAGACTACTGCGGCAGCATAACGGCTACGCTCGCGGACCCAACACCTCCCAGGTAATAGAGCACGAAGATTGCTATCGCGGTTATGGGTTGATGCGCGATGATCAGAAACACCAGCGATATCAGCGATACGATGGTACAGACCCAGTATCCCTGTGTGCCCAGATAATCAACGTCGGTGCCGTTTTGTATGGATGGCCAGAAAAGGCTTTTGAAGCGGTTCTCGCTGGTTGGGGTGGAGTCGGAAAGGTTCAAAGTTTCCATGGCGTGGGATTAGAACTCACGTCGAAGTCCGAGTCCAGTGAAAACAGATGTGAGCTTTGTGTTGTGAGCCCTGTGAAGGACTTTGCACACGTGTCCCCCTGTGTACTTAATTCTCGCCGGAAAACAGCCGGATTTCTACTGCCCACGGCTATAATGAAGTTAATTTTCTCCTCGTCTCCAGCGTGTCTCCATGACCCAGGGATTAGCAGTTCGAAATACCTACACCGAGGACTATGCGAAGCTTGAGCACCCGCTTGAGTTGCTGGTGCCATGGGAACCTGGGTATCGAATCTTTTTTCGTAATCTTTTTGATTTGATCTTGCGACGCAGCGAGAACCACCTCTGTTCTTGCATCGCCAACCGGTTTACTTTCGCAGGCATTTTTATGTGCGTACAGGTGTGCACTGGCTGGTAGTGCTGGAATCCGTTGTGTGGCATATGGCGGCCGTGCCGCTGCTTCTGGTTCTCTGGGCCTGGTCATTGAATTGGGAGATACGGCATTATCCCGTCGAGAAAAACCTGATAGCAGCCAGCCATCAACAACTCACTTACTATCCAGCCGACGAACGTTCCGGCGCGCGCGGGTCGACAGCGTGAAGAACCTGTGCCGGAGCGCAATTCCCCGCATAAAAAGGCCCTCCGCGTAGCCAAAGAACAGCGTCAGTCTGAGGTTGAAGCGCCGCAAGTTACGGGCAGCGGCGGTGCGCAGCCTGATCTCGCATCTTTAAAATCGACATTGCCAGGCGGTGCCGCTTCGCGGCGACTACGCGTTCTCAGTTAGTGTTGCCGGCTGACCTGGCT
>CAWBXL010000131.1:0-4679 GCA_963792305.1 uncultured Acidobacteriaceae bacterium
CAATCCTCCGATCCGCAATTTTCCACGCTAGTGGGCGAATGGCAGGAACAGACGGAACAATCCCAGCCGGTGCCGCAAAGTAAAGGATGTCCGGGACGTAATTATTTTCGCGTACGCGCCAACGGGAATACAGGAATCAGTCCGTGGTCGAATACCCTCGCTGATGAGCTTCCCCCACAGGCTTTTGAACTCTGCAATCCCGACACACTTCAGCCTCCGGTTATGGATCAGCCCGCAGAAAGTCATGGCCGCGTAACGCTGAGTTGGTCCGATGTTGACAGCGATGTTCTTTACCGGCTTGAGGTGGCTGAAGACCCGGCTTTCGACTTCAGCGAAGTTATTTACCAGGGGTCGGCCACAACTTTTGAAATCTGGCGCATTCCAACCCAGACCTCATATTTCCGCGTCTCCGCCATGCGCGGTGCAGAACTTGGACCTTTCTCCAACACCACGGTAGCTAAGGGTGAAGACGGAGAAATTCAATGGCAAATGATCTCCACCAGCTCTGCAACAAATCCATCTGAGGTCCAATTACTGCTTATCCATGAAGCTATGCTTCGCCTCTGCGCTGCTCGGGCGGACATGGTTGCAGTATTAAGTTTGCCCGCGGGTTACCAGACCGATCCGGCGCTCGCCTACAAGGACAGGTTAATCAGCGCGCTTGCGCCAGAAGAAACCGAACACATTCTCAGTTTCGGCGCCCTCTATCATCCCTGGCTGTGGATTCGCGACGGTGCAGATGATCCCAGCAACGCAGTCCGTTCTCTTGTACCCGATGGAACCATTTGTGGCAGTATTGCCACCCGTACGATCAACGGCGGTGCGTGGCTTGCTCCGGCAAATCAGATTCTGTCAGGCGTTGTGGACGTAGATCCGCATCTTGAAGAAAAAGCAGCCGCACTGTTTTTTGACAGACATATTAACCTACTCCTCCAACAATCGAGGGGCTTTCTGTCCCTTAGTTCAGCAACTCTCAGCACCGACACTGCCGTAAGCGAGATCAATGTACGCCGTCTCTTGATCCTGCTGCGCCGCCTGGCACTGCGCGATGGAATGGCTTTTGTATTTCAGCCGAACGATACCTCATTGCAGCACCTGGTACGCCGCAGGTTCGATGACATTCTCGGAAATCTTTTCCTTCTTGGAGCATTTGCCGGCGATGTACAGGACGATGGATTCCGCGTGGTCACAGACAGCTCGGTAAATCCACCGGAAATGATCGAGCAGGGACGCTTTGTTGTGGAACTGAAAATAGCTCCATCCCTTCCGCTGGAGTTTCTGATAGTGCGTTTGATTCAGACCGGCGGAGAGATTCTGCTCACGGAGGAACTATAAATGGCGGCCCCACCTCCTGAACAAAGCACGCCGGTTGCTCGTCCGTTTACATCTTTCAACTTCAAAGTGTTGATTGAACTGAAAGATGTGGACGGCGTGAGCAATCCGATTTGTGGAGCTGCATTTTCGGATTGTGACGGACTGGAAGTGACTTTGGAACCAAAAACCATACGTGAAGGTGGACGGAACACGGGACCAGTCCACTTGGCGGGACCGATGAGTTATGGACAGTTGAGCCTAAAGCGAGGCATGACCAACAGCTTCGATCTGTGGAAGTGGTTTGAAAAACTGGCAACGCCGGGGCAGGGCGGCTATCGCGTTTCTGCCACGGTTGTAATGCTGGCGGCGGATCGCAGCGAACAGGCGGTTTTTGAGTTGACCGGCTGCTTGCCGGTGAAGTTGAAAGCTCCGGTGCTCAATGCCAAGGATGGAATTGTGGCCGTTGAAGAAATGCAAATTGCATACGAATCAATGCGGTTGAAACCCAAGACTAGTTAATCAGGTGTGAAAAATAAATGTCAGTGCAGCCACTCAAACTAGAGCCAGCGAAGTTGCAGGAAATCTGGTGGACCGACAAGGGCGCCCTCAAGGAAACCGGCCCTAGTGGACAAGAGGGTAAGAGCTTTACGGTGCAATTCAATCCGCAAACCTTGAAAGTAAATTTCAGCAATCAGAAAGCTGGAGGAGACCAGCCGAAAGGATCATCCACCCAATTTGTAGGAAAGGGTGTGACCAAGCTTACTGTCGAGTTATGGTTCGACGTCACCCTCGCGTTGGCACAAGGAAGACTGAGCGGTGACGAAGACGTACGCCGGCTTACCAATGAGGTTGCTTATTTCATGAAACCTCAGGAAGTGGCAGGCAAGAAAAACTCGCTTGTTCCCCCAGGCGTCAGGTTCCGCTGGGGCACGTTCGTCTTTGAAGGCGTCATGGATTCAATGGACGAGACCCTAGACCTTTTTTCTGCTGCGGGTTCGCCGATTCGAGCAAGTGTCAACGTAAGCATTTCCAAGCAAGAAATCATTTACGACCCTGCAAAGAGTGCTGCGCTTGGAGATGCGCCAGGAGTGCAGCCCTTTGAAGTAATGAAAGCGGGAGAACCGCTCCAGCAGAGCGCAGCAAAAGCCGGCAACAACGACTGGAAGAGCGTGGCGCTGGCGAATGGGATCGAGAATCCGCGCATGTTGGCTGCTGGCGCTTTAGTAAATCTTTCAGCCGGGGTGTCGGTATCCGGTGCAGCACAACTGGGCGTGGACATCAGCGGTGGCGCGCAAATCGGTGTGAGCGGCGGATTCAGCGCTGGAGCCGGGATAAGCACCAGCGCCAGTGCGTCATTGGGAACAAACATCAGCGGCGGCGTTCAAACCAATGTCAGTGCTGGTGGCGGAACCCAACTCGGATTTGTTTCCGGCGCCAACGTTTCTGGAGGGGGCACCATCACTGCCGGCGGTTCGCTTGACGGCTCTCTCAGCGCCAGTGGCGGTTTCGGAGGCGGAGTCTGACTGGTTTTTATTTTCAACTGAGCGAACACCAAGGAGATAGAACATGGCAGTAATCATTAATGAAATGGAAGTCGTGATAGAGCCGCCGGCTCCCGCACAGCCGGCAGCCAGCGCTACCGCTCCTTCGCAACCGTCGCAAAGCATGCTTCGCCCAATCGACATTGAGGACATTCAGGACCGTCATGATCGCTATGCATGGCGGCTTTTAGCACATTGAGGTAATGGAATGCCAGACAACGGCGCAGCACCCGGATTGTACCCAGCCAGGCCAACATTTCAGGTAGATGGGCAGGCGCAACCTGGACTGAGCGAAGGCTTGCAGGAGTTGCTGGTGGAGGAAACTTCGGCTGGCCTCTCGCGTTGCGAGGTCACCTTCGCCAATTGGGGACCGAAAGGAAATGCGGCTGGATATCTTTACTTCGATCGTAACGTACTCGAATTTGGAAAGAGCATGAAGATCAACATCGGCGGCGGAGATGGAGCGGGGCAGATTTTTCAGGGACGCGTTATGGGAATTGAAGGACGTTTCCTTCGCGACAGGCCTCCTGAGGTTTTGGTGCTGGCAGAGGACCGTTTACAGGATTTACGTATGACGCGCCGCACTCGCAGTTTCGAAAACATTTCCGATTCCGACTTGTTTCAACAGGTAGCGTCGCAATACGGTTTGCAGACCAATATAGACGTGACCGGCCCAACATACAAAGTTCTTACTCAGGTGAACCAGAGTGATCTGGCATTTTTACGCGAACGCGCAAGGGCCGTGGATGCGGAACTTTGGGTGGATGATAAAACGCTCAATGTTAAGTCACGCAACCTCCGCAAAACCAGCGACGTGACGCTCACCTACGCCCAAGGCCTGCACGAATTCTCAGTTCTAGCCGATATCGCCGGCCAAGTGAGCAGCTTCACGGTGAGTGGTTGGGACGTCGCCGGCAAACAAAGCATTAAGTTCAAAGCAACTGATTCTGCTCTCTCCAGTGAATTGAATGGTGACAGTGGAGGCAGTTTGGTGCTGGGCCAAGCCATTGGACAGCGCGATCAACAAATCGTTCATGATTTGCCGTTCACCTCTCAGGAAGCACAAACACTGGCGGAGGGAGACTATCGCCGGACAGCGCGACGTTTCGTCACAGGCACCGGAGTTGCGGAAGGCGATTCAAGATTGCGTGTCGGCACAAAACTCCAACTGGAAGGGATTGGCCCAATTTTCGAAGGCGCCTATTACATCACGGCATCAAGACATGTCTTCGACGGTAACAACGGTTATCGCACTCATTTTTCGGTGGACCGTCCTGGAATTGGACATTAATCATGCTGGCTGAGTGGACAGAAGAGGTGGTTGAATCGCGGTCGCAACGCGGCTATGGAGGGCGTTTCTATGGAGCCTACCCCGGTTTAGTGCGCGATATCAAAGATCCCGACGGGCAAGGCCGAGTCAAAGTTTCTCTACCCTGGTCACCGGACAGTGCCGGTGCGGCATATGAAACCTGGGCCCGGCTCTCCACCATGATGGGCGGCAATAACCGAGGCACATGGTTTATCCCCGATGTAAACGATGAGGTCGTCGTGATTTTTTTGGGAGGCGATCTGCGCAATCCGTGCGTGATCGGTGGCATGTGGAACGGACAAGACAGCCCGCCACAAACTATGGATGACGCCGGCAAGAACTACGTCAAGAAGGTCCGCTCTCGCAATGGAGTACAAGTCACGCTCGACGATACCGATGGCCAGGAAAAGATGATCCTGGAAACACCCGCTGGCCAAAAGATCACTCTACAGGACTACTGGTTCGGTAACGATCGAAGACAGCAATGGAAATTCGGTGAAGCTGGAGTCGGCGGG
>CAWBXL010000132.1:0-12018 GCA_963792305.1 uncultured Acidobacteriaceae bacterium
CTCTGCGGCAATCCAGAAAATCTGATTCGCGCCCTGGTCAAAAAGGGTACCAAAAATCTCACCACCATCAGCAACAATGTCGGAGTTGACGGTCTGGGCATGGGCCTGTTGCTAGCTGCGGGACAGATTCGCAGACATATCGGAACTTATGTAGGCGAGAACAAGCTGCTGGAGGAGATGATTCTGCAAAAGAAGATCGATCTCGAGTTAGTCCCGCAGGGAACATTCTCCCAGCGCATTCGCGCTGGCGGCGCAGGTATTCCCGCGTTCTACACACCCACTGGTTACGGCACAGTTGTAGCTGAAGGTAAGGAAACTCGCGAGTTTGATGGGCGCCCATATGTGATGGAACACGCCATCAAAGGCGATTTCGCTTTTGTAAAAGCGTGGAAGGGTGACAAGTGGGGCAATCTGATCTATCGCAAGACTGCCAGAAATTTTAATCCCATGATGGCAACCGCCGCCAAAATCACAATCGCTGAGGTTGAGCATTTGGTCGAACCCGGAGAATTAGACCCTGACATGATCCACACTCCCAGCATCTTCGTGAAAATAATTTTTCAAGGTGAGTTGTTTGAGAAGCGGATTGAGAGGCGGACTGTCAGGAAACAGGCTGGTTAATAGCGGATGGAAAATTAGTTGTCGATGTCAGTTCTCGGTTCTCAGTTTATGCACAAGCCCGGCAAAGATACGGACAAACGCGAGCGCATTGTAAAGCGTATTGCGCAGGAGTTGCGTGACGGCTTTTACGTCAATTTAGGAATCGGAATGCCTACGCTGGTTGCCAACTATGTCCCCAAAGGCATGGAGGTGGTGCTGCAAAGCGAAAATGGAATGCTGGGCATTGGCCCCTACCCGCTCGAAGGGACTGAAGATGCCGATCTGATCAATGCAGGAAAAGAAACGGTGAGCGAGTTGCCCGGCACATCTTACTTCTCCAGCGCCGATTCCTTCGGCATGATCCGCGGCGGACACATCGACCTTAGCGTCCTCGGAGCCATGGAGGTGGACGAAGAAGGGAACCTGGCTAACTGGATGATCCCCGGCAAAATGGTCAAAGGCATGGGCGGAGCCATGGATTTAGTGGCCAGCGCTCGGCGGGTGGTCGTTGCCATGGAACACACCAACAAAGATGGTCAATCGAAAATTTTGAAGAAGTGCACGTTGCCGCTTACAGGAAAAAAGGTTGTGAACATGATTGTCACCGAGATGGCAGTGATCCAAGTCACGCCAACCGGCTTAGTGCTGGAAGAGATCGCTCCCGGACTCAGTCCCGCCGATGTGCAGAAAGCTACCGAGCCCATACTCGCCATCAGTCCCGCACTCAAAGTGATGTCGGCTTAGTTTCCCGAGCTTTTCAACCGCGCGGCTTCGAATTCGTCACCCTTCTGCCATCCGGGGATTTGCGACATATTCGCTGCCTGCCAGCCTAGCGCAAAACCAAACCGTGCCATCACTGCATCAGCGGTGAAATCCGCTTTCGGATCAAATTCGTCGCTGGGCTGGTGATAGTGCTTCTCGGTATATTCCTCGGCTTGTTTCAGACCCCACGCTTCATCATGGCCTTTGTATTTCGCGCCCGGTGAAACTGAAAACGCAGGAATGCCCACGCGCGCCAAGCTGAAGTGGTCAGAACGGTAATAGTAGCCGGCTTCTGGATGCGCATCAGGGCGGATGTTCAAGCGAAACTCCATCGCCAATGCGTGCACGATAGGAAAGAACGTAGTCCGCTCCGCGCCTGACACTTCCACTTCCTGCGGTGCGCCAAGCGGTGGAATGTCATCAAAGTTCAAATCTAAAGCAATCTTTCCCGCCGGAATCGGCGGATGCTTTCCCAGGTATTCTGAGCCGAGCAGACCCTGCTCCTCCGCCGTCACAGCGGCAAACAAGATCGAGCGGCGCGGTTTCTGCATACTCTGAGTGAAGGCATTTGCCATTTCCAGAAGAATTCCGCACCCCGTGGCGTTGTCATCAGCTCCGTTGTAGATATTGTCGCCGGGCTGGTCCGGGCGAATTCCGAGGTGATCGTAGTGAGCGGTATAGAGCACGGCTTCGTCTTTTAAAGCAGCGTCGGCACCGGGAAGCATTCCCACTACATTGTTCGATTCGAATGGACGAATCTTGCTGACCATCTCCGCTTTCAGCTTCACTGGCAGAGCTACAGGCTTAAAATCACGAGAACGGGCATCCACCATCAGCTTGTCTAAATCCAAGCCTGCGCCAGCGGTCATCAGTTTTGCGATGTCAAGCTGTACCCACGACGCGACCTTTAATTTCGGGGTGCCGTCGAGCTTTAAATATGACTTCTCTCCCGAGTTCGAATTGCGCACCACTTCCCAGGGATAACTGGCCATGTCGGTTTTATGAATCAGAATGACGCCAACCGCTCCCTTGCGTGCCGCTTCTTCGTATTTGTAAGTCCAGCGGCCGTAATAGGTGAGCGCGCGCCCTTTGAAAAATTTCGGATCATTCGAGTCCGGCTCATTCACCAGCATCAGTAAAACTTTGCCGCGAACATCCACGCCCTTGTAGTCGTCCCATTGATATTCTGGGGCCTCAATGCCGTAGCCTACATATACAATGTCGGCATCAATACTCGATTTCGGCTGCTGCGTTTGATCCATACCGACGTACTCATCCAGAAATTTCAGGTTCCGCGCATCACCACGCTGTGACACCAGCGAAAAAGTCGTCTCCGGCAGAGTCGTAACTCCGACCATCGGCACTCTCTGCATGTAGGATCCATTCTCTCCAGCAGGCTTCAGCCCTAACAGAGCGAACTGAGTTGCCATATATTCTGCGGCAATATCGCCGCCGCGCTGACCAGTGCCGCGTCCCTCCAGCAAATCGTGTGACAGAAAGCGCACGTGCTGGCGAATGCGCAGCGGATCAATCTTCTGCATGGCGTTAATCGCCGTCCCCGGAAGGTGAGCATTCGCCGACTCGGTGGCAGTCTTTTGGGCCGATGAAAAATTGGAGAGAGACAAAGCTAACAAAACGGCAAGAATGCTCTTCTGCATTCGTAAAACTCCTGAACTTGCGATTTGATCGGAAACTGCAATTGTAGTGCGTGGTTTAAATTTTCTGGCACTCACCGAACCGGACTGGTCAACCCGCAACCTGCGAGTCAATTTTTCGACCCTCAGCCCGGGCGGTACGTCGGAATGGATTCGTCCGGCAGAAACACCGGCTGAAGCTTGCATTGTCCCGCCTCGGCAATCTTCTGATTGATCTCGGTAATTTCCTGTTTTACCCATCCGACGCTAGAAATTTCAATCGTGCCATCGGGATCTATCCAGAAAACGGTAGGCACATTCGTCAGCCCATACGCGTTCGACACAGGATAAGTATCAGTGTCTTCAAGCAGGACCGGAAACGTGATTCCATATTCTTTGACGAAAGCAGTAGTGTCTTTCCGGTTGTTTTGTGAAACTCCCACCATGGTGACATTTTCGCTGCCGTAAGATTTATAAATCCGCTCAAGATAAGGGAACGCAAACTGGCAGACCGGACAGGAAATCTTGAAAAACGCCACAACGACCGGGCCCCGAGCCAGCGCTTCTTGTAGCGAAAACGGCTTCCCATTCATATCGGACAAACTAAAATCTGGCGCTTTCTTGCCTACAACAAGTGCCGGCATTGTGCTGTCTCCTACAACTAAATTTTAGCTGAGAACCGGGAACTGCCAACCAGCAACTGGTTCCCCTACAAGATTTCCGCCGCGCGCAAAATTTTCCGCGCTAGCCCAGTCAAAGCCAATTTCGCCAGCCGCTTTTCGCTGACCCAGCTTCCTGAAACATCTCGAGGGATTTCTCCCGGCATCACCCGCACGGTGTAATCCGTAACAGTAATCGAATGCCGCAAGGTAAGGCAGATGCCATTCGTGCCGGAGTTCGCTTGTCCTTCCGGCAGCTCCCACATCCCGGCCATTAGCGACGCCGCCATGGGACGTTGGACTAAAAACACAGTTCCCTTTTGCCGGGCCAGTACATAACTGATTTCGCGTTTCTGCTGAGAGGCAACCGCACGGCCAAAATCTTTTTCCCCGCGCGCATTACACATATCAATGACAGGACAAACCATGCATAAAGGCCCGCGCGGCAGGCAGACAGTAGCTCCTAACTCCATCATCGCCTGATTAAAATCACCCGGACGCCTGGCATCAAGAACTGTATTCGCTTCAACCCACAGTTGCTCACCCGCAATCGCTTCGCCTGACAGGCGCTGCAATACCCGTTCAACGTTGCTATCCACAACCGCGGTAGGCTCACCGAAAGCAATACTGGCAATCGCGGCAGAAGTATAGCGGCCAATCCCAGGCAGAGAACGAAGTTCGCTCGCAGTTGTGGAAAATTTCCCTTGATGTTCTTTGACAACTTTCTTGGCCGCCGCGTGCAGCATCCGCGCCCGGCGGTAATAACCCAGCCCGCTCCACGCTGCCAACACAGATGCTTCCCGCGCTCTGGCCAAACTTTCTATGGTTGGAAACCGCTGTAGAAACCGACGGTAGTGTTCCAGCACCGCATTCACGCGAGTCTGCTGCAACATGATCTCCGAAATCCAGATGCGGTACGGGTCCCGCTCACGCCGCCATGGCAGATCGCGCTTATTCAGGTCATACCAACGAAGCAATAACCGCTGGAACTTCCGTCTTCCCTGTGGAGTAATAATTCCTCGAGCTGTTGCCGCGGCACCCACGTGGAAGGATTTTAACTCAGCCGCAAGTGGTCCTTCCGAGTCGTCCAGGGGTACAAACTCCGATGCCTTTGTATTGACCCCGGCCTTTGAGCACGAAATAATAATCTTTGTGTACGCGTTATCTTTGTCGGGCGAGGAGTTCCATGAATGACTTTAACCGCAAAGTAGAAAAGGCCACGGAACAACTGGAAAAAGAAGCAGCAGAACTGATCACCTACCTCAATAACGAAGTGGTCCCCGCCGTGCGCCTGCATTCAACCAAAGCCCTGCGGATCGCCGCGGAAAAATTAGCTCATTTGGCCGATTACATGGATGAAGCCAAAGGCCAGAGCAAGTGAGTCGTCAATTCAGCACGATTTTCTTAATTAGGAAGACGGGGCTTTTCGCCGTGTTCGCGGCCCTGTCCCTGTTCGTGTCAGGCTGCGGCGGCGGACACAAGCAAGCAAAAGTCCAGGTGCCTGCACCCCCACCAATTCAGGAACCACCACCGCAAACAAAACCGCAGCCTAAGTCAGTTCCTCCGAACACGGAAGCTAAAACGGAAACCAAACCTCCAATTGCCCTACCACCCAGCACCCAAGCCGAGGAGGAAGAGGAAAAAGTTGAGGAAGAAAAAGAAGCCGCTTCAGTCCCTCCCGACGCTAAGCCGCTGTTCGAAGAAACTGGCATGGCCAGCTGGTACGGAGCGCCTTTCCACAACCTGAAAACCTCCAACGGTGAAACCTACAACATGCACGCGTTCACCGCGGCCCACCGCACACTGCCGCTGGGCACAATCATCCGCGTCACCAATGTGAAGACAGGAAACTCTGCAATTGTCCGCATCACCGATCGTGGCCCGTTCATCAAAGGACGGATTCTCGATCTCTCCTTCGCCGCCGCCAAGAAAATAGATGTCTGGCGGGCTGGGGTCAGCAAAGTACGTTTGGAAGTTCTAAAGGCCCCAACTTCTCTCGATTCCGGCGGACGATGGGCTGTCCAAATCGGCGGCTTTGGGCAACACGAACCCGCAACTGAAATCGCCGATCACTTGACAAGCGTTATCGCACAGCCAAAGTGCTCTGTTACAACAGCCCGGCAGGTGACTGGTGGGTACGTATCCGCGTTAAAGATGACGACCGCAAGCGCGCCGAGGAAGTTGCCCATGACACACAAACTTCGGAAGGTTCCATTTTCCTGGTTCGCCTCGATTGACCCGCTCTACCTGATATCCTGAAAGCCTCATGAAATATTGCCGCTTTCAACTCAATTCGCAGGCCCACTACGGATTAGTCGAGTCTGTCGCAGGTAAAGACCAGATCACGCGTACCCTGTCCGCCGCTCCGCACCTGAGCGAAGGCGACCTGGAAGACCTGCCCAGCAAACGTATAGACCCGATCGCATTCGACAGCGCCACGCTCCTGGCGCCAGTGCAGCCGACCAAAATTGTCTGCATCGGACGCAACTATCGCGCCCACGCTGCGGAATTTGGCAACGATGTTCCTACAGAACCGTTGATTTTTCTTAAGGCGCAATCTTCCCTTCTGGCCCCAAAACAAACCGTACTGCGCCCGAAGATCTCTCAGCGCGTGGACTATGAAGGCGAACTGGGAATCGTCATTGGGAAAAAGTGCCGTCACTTGAAGCCGGATGAAGACGTGCGTCCCTACATCCTCGGCTACACCTGCGTGAATGACGTCACCGCCCGCGACCTGCAAAAGAAAGACGATCAATGGTCACGCGCCAAGGGATTCGACACCTTCTGCCCCGTCGGCCCGGTAGTAGTCGCCGAGTTAGATCCTTGGGCAGGAGTCGGAGTGGAAACCAAGGTAAATGGCACGGTCAAGCAGCACGGCAACACCAATGACTTGATCTTCACCATAGACGTGGTCATCCGCCATATAGCCCAGGCCATGACGCTTTATCCCGGAGACCTGATCGCTACGGGTACTCCAGAAGGTGTAGGGCCGGTCGTAGAAGGAGATGTCATGGAAATCACGATTGAAGGTATAGGCACCCTGAGCAATCCAGTAGCGGACGACGCCGCATAGTCTGGTACCTTAAAGAAGGGCCTGCGCCGAGCTACTATACACACCGCGATGAGTTCACTACATCTCTACACACTGCTTGCAATCGCTTCCGCAATCCTGCTGGTCGCCTATTTTTTTCTGCGGAGCAAGCCCAAAACTGCGGATGACATCGAGCGCGATCGCCGCACTTGGCTGGAGCAGGTGGGTCGCATCACAGACGGCACGGTAATCGATGTACAAGAAACGCAACAATCGCCACAACATCGCTCGGCAATTCTGCTGGTCTATCAATACGACATCGCTGGAGTGTCCTATGAGTGTCGCAGGATGTGACTTACCTGCGCCCCATGATCAACCTGCATTCATGCAGGTGCTGGGACTGCCCACATCGGTGCGCTACGATCCGCAGAATCCAGGAAATTCTATGGTTGTATCGGAAAACTGGATGGGTTTAAGACAGTGAACTGGTCGTTGGTCCGTGGTCGTTAGTCGTTGGCCAAAGACCACCGAACTAATGACCAACGACTTTTTTAGCTTCCCGCTGAGAACCCGCCAGCATGCGCCATAGTCAACCGCAGATACTTATGAGGATTGACGGGCGTGTCATTGATGCGTACTTCGTAGTGAAGATGCGGGCCGGTAGAACGTCCGCTTAGTCCAACGTAGCCAATGGTATCGCCACGATGCACTTGCTGTCCGACAGCCACCGCAAAATTCGATAAGTGTCCGTACCGCGTGCTGGTCGAGTGCCCGTGGTCAAGTACGATTGCCCGTCCATATCCGCCCATGAAATCGGCGAACACAACGATGCCGTCCGCGGGAGCAACAACCGCCTGTCCGTAAGTAGAGCCGATATCAACGCCGCTATGAAAAGCGCCTTCTCCATTAAATGGATCAATACGCTCGCCGAAGGAGCCAGTAATCTGACCTTCCACAGGCCACAAATTGGGGGTGGCGTTGGCACGGATCCAGTCAGCGGTAGTCACATTGCGAATCAGACCAAGCGAAATTCCGGTCGTCGCGGCACCGCTCAAAGCCGTAGTTTTGAGGGCATAAAGCTGGCTGAGCGAATTGGTGACTTGCGCGTTTCGGTCATCCGCGCTTTCATCCACCAGCACAGGGTCCGATTTCAAACCATATAAAGACGAAACTTCCTTCGCCAGAGACCCTAGCGAAGCTACCTGAATGTCCTTTTCCTTGCTGACCTGCTCAAGGTGGGTATAGCGGTTCTTAAGGTCTTCCCGCTCGGTACGGAGCTGGTTAAAGGTGGAAACCTTGGACAACATCCGCGTATAAGAACTGGCAATTCCGGTTAGGCTCAACAGTCCGATACCTGCGGCCACGACCAAAACGTACAAATAATGGATTGGAATAGGAATCTTGCGGAGGTGTCCATCCTCGCCCCGCGCAACGAAAAGTATGTAATATCGTTTTTGCAATTAATCCTTCCGTAGTAATCAGTCGAACCAATTTGGAACGGCTCGCGGTTACGAGGGCCCCAAAATTTCAACTGAAGTCGGGCTAACGACAATCTGCGTCAATCTTGCGAACTAGCCCGCGTTCTACCGGAACCAGGTCAGGCCTAATACTACTTGTCTGCAATTGCTACCGTTTGCAGCACTTAGCTCGGCCAAGGCGTTGTATCGAGTGCCCCAACGGTAACAAACTAGGTTCCTCATGTCAACGCTGACAGCAGGGGGTATGCCGATTACGGAGGGAGGTGCTGTATGTCTGGCCATAAGGACACCCTAATAGTGCCAAATGGGACTCTTCCCTTTTCGGCAAAATCCTAGGCCTTACGGGCCACAGCCACACGAGGAATCTGCTGCAAATCCTTTACAACCGAAACGTCTCCCCAATGCTCAAGCTCCACTTCTACCTGCTTGACAATGGTTCCGCTAATCTCCAGCACCAACCATCCCCCCGGCTTCAACACCGCATGGGCTTGGGGAACTAATTGAGCGATGATTTCGATGCCAGTTTCCCCAGCGAAGACTGCTTGGGGAGGCTCAAATTTGCGGACTTCGAGCTGGACTTGGTCTTCCTCAGATCGGCCTACGTAGGGGGGGTTAGAGACTACGAAGTCGAAAGATTCTGGTTCAAACCCATCCAGTAGATTGCCCTCGTGAAACTGAACCCGTTCCTGCATTTGGAGGCGGGCTGCGTTGGCGCGCGCAACCTCCAGAGCAGCGGGAGAAATATCTGTGGCGTGGATTTCCGCGTGCCCAAGTTCCTTGGCCAAAGCGACGGCTATACAACCGGAACCGGTGCCAACATCCACAATTCGTGGCTTTGTCAGGGATCGAGCCAGGGGCAAAACAGTTTCGATAATGTGTTCGGTTTCCGGACGCGGGATCAGCACCGCAGGGGTGACGATGAAATCCATTCCCCAGAATTCCTGGTGGCCGGTGATGTATTGGGCTGGAATTCCGCTGGAGCGCTGGGTAAGAGTTTGATGGTAGCGTGCAACTTCGTCGGCGGTTAGTGCCCGTTCCGGATGCGCGTGCAGGTAAGCCCTGTCGCAACCGAGCACGAACATGAGCAAAATCTCCGCATTCAACCGCGGAGAACCAACCTTGGCGGCAGCAAGCCGCTCAACTGCTGCTTTTAGGGAGTCCTTAAGAAGCACTCCCGTATTTGACCACAGACAAGAAGACTCAGGCAGCCAGCAAGCGCTCGGGCGCATTCAGACGCACGATCTCTTTATTGAGCTTCTTGGCGAAAGTCACCCAGGCCAGATACGGAGCAAACGCCACCGCAGCCGTGCGATCAACCTGATATGCGGACTCGATATACGCCACAATCAGCGCCCGCATTACCGTGACATCCATCAGCGCCAGGTCAGGCCGATGCTCGCCAAAAAATAACTTCGACCATGCCGCATTTGCAGTAAGCTGCGCCGCCCATAACGCCAGCGCCCGGCTACGCTCAGGGGAATTTTCCCTGCGCCACACGCGCCATCCGGAAAACGCCATCAGTGTGTAAAGCACCGGCCACACGATAGGAAAAACTACCTTGGGAGGGTTATAAGCAGGTTTGCGGAGACTCTTGTACCAAATTCGATTCTCTCCGCTGGAGGGGCTGTATCGTGATCCAAACCAAGCCGCAACGAGGGTACCTGTGGCAAAACCTGCAAGTGCAATAAGAGAGCCGGAACGTCGCATGTATGAGTCCTTAATTCCGTGTTTACTCAGAATTTAGGTGCGATGCGGCGACCTGCTGTTGCTTACATAACTTTGCCGCCGTCGTTTTTCAGATTCTCCGCCTGATAATGCGTCACCAGCGCTTCAATGAGCGGCTGAAGTTTTCCATCCATGACCGTTTCCAATTGATGGATGGTGAATCCGATACGATGGTCGGTGAGGCGGTTCTGCGGAAAATTGTAGGTGCGGATCTTTTCACTGCGGTCGCCCGTTCCGACCATAGCTTTGCGTTCCTTGGCCAGCGCATCCTGCTGCTTCTGCATTTCCATTTCGTAGAGACGCGAACGCAACACGCGCATACCTTTTTCGCGGTTCTTGATCTGGGATTTTTCGTCCTGGCAACTGACCACAGTATTTGTCGGGATGTGAGTGATTCGTACTGCGGAGTAAGTTGTATTCACCGACTGCCCGCCAGGCCCGGAAGAACAGAAAGTATCGATCCGCAAGATCTTTGGCTTCGATTTTGACGTCCACATCTTCCGCTTCGGGTAATACTGCGACCGTGACCGCCGAGGTATGCACTCTTCCCTGCGTTTCGGTCGCCGGCACACGCTGTACGCGGTGAACACCGCTCTCGTACTTCATCCGCGAAAAAACCCTTTGCCCTTCGATAATCGCGATCACTTCTTTCATGCCGCCAACCGATGACTCCGAAGTAGACAGGATTTCCACCTTCCATCCCTGAGTTTCAGCAAAACGGGTATACATACGAAACAATTCCGCTGCAAAAAGTGTGGCTTCGTCGCCGCCGGTTCCCGCGCGAATTTCCACGATGACGTCTTTTTCGTCATTGGGGTCTTTGGGCAGCAGCAACACTTTCAACTCTTCTTCCACTGCCGCAACCCGTGCTTCCAGTTGGTTCAGCTCTTCCTGCGCATAAGCACGCATTTCAGCGATCTTTTTCATCGGCCAGCATAGCCTTGCTCTCGGCGATGCCCTTCTTCAGGTCCTTATATTCGCGATACTTCTCCACCATGGGCGCAATCTCGCTGTGCGCCTTCGCCGTCTTCTGAAATTTGGACGAGTCCCCGATCACTTCAGGCGAGGCCAGAGCATGGTCAGCTCTTCATAACGTGCTTCGATTTGGTTCAGGCGTTCAAACATAGCGTCAATCCTCAGTCGTCTGCCCTATCGGGCTCAATTTTAATTTGTATGGGAAAAATGCAGAGGAGAGTTTCGGGGGGGACCCCGCTAGGCAATGACCAGTTCGCCGCCGTTTTGCTTTTCAAGGCCATGGCCTGTTCGAGAGCGACGATCGCGCATTGCGCCTGTTCATCAGCTGGAGGCTGGGTCGTGACCCGCTGCAGCCATAATCCCGGGGCGGTCATCAGCGCAAACAGTGATCCGCGATGCTTTGCCGCAAAACGAATGATTTCGTAGGACAACCCGGCGATTACGGGCAGCAGAGCAATGCGAATCCCAAAACGCGCCCAGAACGTCGTCACCGGAATGACGGTGTAAACCAGGATGGAAATG
Organism: uncultured Acidobacteriaceae bacterium; assembly: GCA_963792305.1. Lineage (GTDB taxonomy): Bacteria > Acidobacteriota > Terriglobia > Terriglobales > Acidobacteriaceae > CAWBXL01. The sequence continues at coordinate 11,387 of CAWBXL010000132.1, forward strand.
ATCATCACCGTCATCAAGAAACTGGTTCCACAACGAGGATGGTAAGTGGTGTATTTCTGCACCGCGGGAATTTCCAGCGGATCGCCATTCTCAAATGCATAAACCGTCTTGTGCTCCGCTCCGTGATACTCGTACACGCGGCGAATATCTTTGAACAACGACACACCCCAGATAAACAGCAAGAACAATGCCAATGCGAATGATGCCATCCACCAAATTAAAAACAATCTGCTCGCCAAATATCGGGTTAACTCGCTTCAGCTGGGTAGCAGCCACCAGCGGCAGGAACTTGTACATGAAGATGAAAAAGCCCAGCGAAAAAATAATATTGACGGTTGCCATCCAACCGCTGAATCTCGAGCTTCTTGCCGTCACTCTTCTCCGGCATCAATTCATCAAGCGCAGTATTGGCGGAAAACTTCAATGCGCGAAATCCCAGACTCATGGCATGACCAAGCGTGATCACTCCGCGCACAACCGGCCATCCCATCCATTTATGTTTTTCCGACAACCGTTCCAGCGGCTCGCTGTGCACAGAAATTTCTCCGGAGGGTTTGCGGCAGGCGATCGCCCATGCGTGTGGAGAGCGCATCATCACGCCCTCAAGCACAGCCTGACCGCCGACCAAGGTT
>CAWBXL010000133.1:0-46290 GCA_963792305.1 uncultured Acidobacteriaceae bacterium
CCAATTCGAATTCGCAGAGCCAGCCGGCCGCGACTTCAACCTCGGCAGATCAGAGCACTTCCACCACCGGCGCCAGCGGCAAGCCTGCGTTAGTGCAAGACACGCACGAAGGCTTCTGGGGAAAGATCAATCCCTTCGCCCGCAAAAAGTATGTACAGCGCCAGACTGCGCCGATCCGCGACCGCGTCAACGAGCTCGATGAGCTGACCGCGTCCAACACCAAGACAGATCAAAGATGTCGATGCGCGCGCGACCGAAGGCATCCGTTTGGCTTCCGCGAAAGCCAACGAAGCTGACCAGCACGCCATTGATGCCGGCAACAAGGCGACCCTGGCGCACCAGACTGCCACCCAGGCCAACACCCGCTTGACCACCGTCGAGCAGGTTGTCGGCAACATCGACCAGTACAAGGCTTCGACCCAGACTGAAATCCGTTTCCGTCCCGGCCAGAGCGTCCTGAGCAAGAACGCCAAGGCTGCATTGGATGAGATGGCGACCCCGCTGAAAGATCAGCGTGGATTCATCATCGAAGTGCAGGGCTTCTCTTCCGGCACGTGGCCAGACTGCAATCGCCACTTCGCAGAAGATGGCCGATTCAGTTGTCCGCTACCTCGTGCTCAACCACGAGATCCCGGTTTACCGGATATTCGTCGTAGGCATGGGCAACGCTCCGGTTCCGACCGATGCGCAAGACGCCAAAGCCAAGCACGTGAGCGGTGGACGCGTGGAAATCAGCCTGCTGAAGAACGATGTTGAGCAGCTGAGCGCCAACGCGGCTCCGGCCACGAAGTAAGTTAGTTCCAACGGTGAAAGGCCCCTTGCGAAAGCAAGGGGCCTTTTTTGTTGTGTCTTAAACAAGAATTAGATTAAAACTAACCGAAGAATTTTTAGGATGGAAACAGGATCGCGATTAGGCATCGCAATCGTTGTAGCAATCGCTCTAACCGTTGTGTTGGAGTTGATCACTAGACATGGTGCGGAATTTTCTCACCATCGCTGGCGGAAATTTGAATGGTTTTTCCTTCTGTTTCTTATCGTATGGATTGTTCTCCGTAAGAAATAGTGGGCCCTCAATCCATTTTTAATCCGCCGGTGAGTTCGGCTACTTTTGGCACACGGTGCTCCACGCACCAGTTATCTAGTTCATCGACAATCTTTTCAGTGGCGCGCGGGTCCCAATAGCTGGCAGTTCCAATTTGAACAGCAGTAGCGCCAGCCAACATGAATTCCGCAATGTCCTCAGCCTTGGAAATTCCTCCCATGCCAATCACGGGAATCTTCACTACCTTGGCTGCGTCGAAGACCATGCGCAGTGCAATCGGCTTGATGGCAGGGCCGGAGAGGCCAGCTGTGATGTTGGCAATGCGCGGCTTACGAGTTTCGGCATCGATTGCCATGGCAACGAATGTATTGATCAGAGAAATAGCATCTGCGCCCGCGTCCTGGGCGACTTTTGCCATGTGAGCAATGCTGGTCACATTCGGAGACAGCTTCACAATCAGCGGTTTCTTCGCCACGCGCTTGGCGAGGCTCACAACTTCCTCCAGCGATCGCGGATCGCTGCCAAACTGAATGCCGCCATGCGCGGTGTTGGGGCAGGAGACATTTAGTTCATACGCTGCGATTCCTTCACCTTCATTCAAAATCTGGATCGTGGTTTCGTAATCCTGCCGGGTATAGCCGAACACATTGGCGAAGACCACAATGTCTTTCAGCTCGCGCAGTTTGGGAAGCTTTTCATCTACGAAGGCGCGCGCGCCGATATTCTGCAAGCCGATGGCATTCAACATTCCCGCTGGAGTTTCATATAAGCGCGGCGGGGGATTGCCGATCATCGGTTCTTTCGAGAGTCCTTTGACGACGAAGCCGCCGAGCTTGTCGAGATGCAGGACGTCCTCAAACTCCACGCCATAACCAAAAGTTCCACTGGCAGCGATGATCGGATTCTTCAAATGAATTCCGGCGAAGCTAACACCCAGGTCGGTTTTTGGAGCATTGTTTCCGGATTGGGGCATCAGCGCACGCCCTCCTGCAAGGGGAATGTTACCGGTTGAATTTGGCTTAAAGGTGGAGATGACGGGCGCTCAGGCTGCGGATTTTCTCCACGACGTGCCGCGAGACTCTCCGTGAGCACACGTCCAACTGCGTGGGTCGGAGCGTTTATCCCCAATAAAGAAGCCAGCGTAGCAACCATGTCCACTGGCTCAACCGAGTTACGGTAGATTCCGGGTTGGAAGGGAATTCCATAAAACATCAGCGGCACATGCGCATCGTAGGTGTAAGGCGAGCCGTGATCGGCGCCGCCTTCTTCAAAAAGAACATACGGCGGCGGAACTGTCATTACATACCATCCGCCATGGGGCGAATAGCTGTTGGCATATTTCGACCCAACGGAGGTGTTTGGAACATCTCCGCGCGCCAGCTGCGACCTAGTGTAGTAGCCACGCATTCCCATCTGCTTCAGTGCTTCACCGACCATTCGTTCAGCGTCTTCTTCTTTTACCTTTGCGGCGGTGAAAGCCTCGTCATTCAACCATAATATGGTGAAGCCAAAATCTTCTATGAACTTGCTCGCATGCCCGGGTGTGAGCTTCGCGGACAAATCGCTGTTCAACTTCGCTTCCATTTTGTCAGACGACAAAGCCTGAGCAGGAATATGAAGTTTAGCTGCCACTGCGGGTACGGGAGCGACTCCATGGTCGGCTGAAAGCGTGATCCAGACGTTGGCAAGTCCAAGCTGATGGCCAAGAAAATCAAAGAACCCGGCAAGCTGCCTATCCAATGCCAGCGCCATAGCTTGCATTTCAGGACTATCGGGCCCGACTTTATGGCCAAGGATGTCATTGGCCGACAAGCTCACAACTAACAAGTCTGTAGCCGGGCCGTTGCCCAGCTTCTCGTAAGTAATCAGATCGCGGGCAAAGTCAAATTCATAGTCATTGGCAAATGGCGTGGAGCCGACCAATCCATAAAAGTCCTGCTTACCTGCCTGTACATTCGTTGTCCGCAGCACCTTGCCGCTGGCGTCTTTCCACTCCAGATTGAGATATTTCTCCGCACGTTTGCCGTCGTTGAAGTCCTGCACCCACTTTGGAAGCTCGCTGCGATAGTAAGTCGAGGTGACCCATGCGCCGCTCTTGGCGTCAATCCAATATGCGTTACCGGCGAAACCAGCCGGCAAAACCGAGGCACGGTCCTTGAGAGAAATACCAAATACCCGCGACTTGCCTTGAGTGGCGAGTCTGAGTTCGTCTCCCAAAGTGTCGGCGAAAAGATTATGCGGCGAGGAGCCAGGAGCATTGCCAGCAATCCCTACCAGTTTGGTGGCCTCATCCTGGACCGAAGTGACCATCTTATTTTGCTTTGGATTCCACCACTCGTTGGCCAGAATGCCGTGGCCGCTGGAGTAGGTACCGGTCATAAGGGTGGCATGCCCCGGCGCGGTATGGGTATTGACGTAGTTGTAGTGGCAATTGGTGAAATAGGCGCCGTGATCCAGGAAAAGCTTAAACCCACCCTCGCCAAACTGATCCCGATACCGTTCGAGATAATCCGCACGAAACTGGTCAATTACTACAACCACAACCAGTTTGGGGCGTCCATTGTAGGCTGAGGCAAACACCAACTGCGCTTGCAGGAAGCACAACAAGAGAGCCAGGATTGCGCGGTGGGGGAGTCTCATCGCGCTGGTAGTGTACAACTTCGCGGGATATCGGCCAAAGCACATAGGCACGATTCGCAGGGCCTCCGGACATGTTATTTTCAATAGTTCGGGGATACGCCATGAAGAACACTGGAATTATGCTTTTGGTGGGAATGACCTTGCTGGGGTTGGTCAATGTGAGAATGTCTTTTGCCGGGCCTGCTGCAACCTCGGCAGCAAAAATCGCGCGAGGAAAGTATCTGGTTGAAGGTGTCGCCCATTGCGGGGATTGTCACAGCCCGCATAATGAAAAGGGAGAACCCGTCCCGGGAAAACAGCTCAAGGGCGCCACACTTGATTTCAAGCCAATTACACCCATGCCCATCTGGGCAGATAAAGCTCCAAACATTGCTGGACTGCGTGGCTGGGAAGACGCCGATGCAGTCAAGTTTTTTATGACTGGCCTCGCTTACAATGACTTGCCCGCTCGTCCGCCCATGCCTCAGTACAAAATGAACAAAGAAGATGCCGAGGCAGTGGTGGCGTATCTGAAGTCGTTGTCGCCGGCGGCTAAGTAGGATTCCCATGAGGTTTTCGTGAAGAAATTTTCTGTGTCGTTGGTTGTTCTCTTGTTCGCGGTCATCGCCGTTGCCCAGCAGAAATCCGCTGATCCTGTCATGGGCGCCATGACTAAGGAATTGGGCCGGTCATTCCAAAACCTGAAAAAGACCCCGGTTCCTCCTTACTTCTTGGCCTATCAAATAACTGACAACCGGGCCATTCAGGTTGTAGGTTCTTTCGGGGCACTCACTTTCAGCAATGACAGTCGCACGCGGGTGCTCGACATTGACCTGCGCGTAGGCGATTACGCTCTCGACAACACTCACCCTTTGCGCGGCGATGCGCGCTTCCGTGGCGGCGACGGCCTCGGCGGTATGAGGATGCCGCTGGACGACGACTCTGACGCTTTGCGCACCGCGCTGTGGTATGAAACCGACCGCAAATACAAAAGTGCGGTCGAAGACCTGGAACAAGTCAAAGCCAACGTGGCCACCAAGGTTGATGCTGAGGACAAATCTGGCGATTTTTCCCCGGAACCGGAACAGAAATATGTCGAGGACATCGCGCCCTACTCTTTCGATCGCGCTGCCTGGGAAGGAAAAATCCGGCGCATCACCGCGCCATTCCGCAATGTACCCGGAATCAGCGAAGCGACTGCAGAGGTCAGTGGAGAAATCGAGACTCGCCGCTACGTAAACAGCGAGGGCAGTGTAGAGCGGTTGTCAGCGCCGCTTTACCGTCTGGTCATTTCCGCCACCATGAAGGCCGACGATGGCATGGAATTGCCTCTGCATGAGACCTACATGTCGTTTCGCCCAGACGGTTTACCGGACGAAATCTCCATTCTTGAAGATGTACGCAAGATGATCGAGACGCTGGTGGCCTTGAATAAGGCGCCCTTGGCAGAACCTTACACTGGTCCGGCGATTCTTTCCGGCCGGTCAAGCGCTGTCTTCTTCCACGAAATTTTCGGTCACCGCATCGAAGGCCAGCGGCAGAAAAATGAAGACGAAGCCCAGACCTTCAAAAAGAAAGTAAATCAGGCGGTGTTGCCGGATTTTCTTTCCGTTTATTCCGACCCGACCTTGCAGAAAATTCACGGCACCGAACTGCTCGGTTATTACGCTTTTGATGATGAAGGGGTAAAGGGCCGCCGGGTAACTGTGGTCGAAAACGGTGTGCTCAAAAATTTCCTGATGTCGCGTACTCCGATCGACGGTTTTCCCAAGTCGAATGGCCACGGACGGCGTCAGCAGGGCTTCGCAGTTGTAGCCCGCCAGTCGAACCTGTTGGTGGAAAGCAAGAAGACAGTTTCGCGCGACGAACTCAAGAAGTTGTTGATTGAGCAGATTAAGGCCGCGAACAAGCCGTACGGGCTGATCTTCGACGACATCGAAGGCGGCTTCACTTTTACGACACGTGGTACTCCCAACGCATTCAACGTGATGCCCACGGTGGTTTACCGCGTCTATCCCGATGGCCGGGAAGAGCTGGTGCGCGGCGTGGATTTGATCGGCACGCCGCTGATCGCCTTCAGCAAGATCACCGCTGCCGACGATGATGTAGGAGTATTCAACGGAATTTGCGGAGCCGAATCGGGATGGGTGCCGGTTTCAGCAATCTCGCCCGGGTTGCTGGTTTCGCAGATCGAAGTGCAGCGCAAAGAAAAATCGCAGGAGAAGGCGCCAGTGTTGCCCTCTCCTCCAGCAGACAAATAGTTTGGAGTTGGCAATGAAGACAACAGCGAAAATCGTAGTTGGTCTGCTGGCAGTTTTACTGCCGGTGTGCGCGCAGGAAAAAGAAGATGTCGTCATGAAGGCCATGAACGACGAACTGGCGCGGACGGTAAACCAACTCCATGTAACGGATCTGGAAAAGCCATATTTCCTCTCCTATCGTGTGGATGACCTCGATAGCGCGGCCGTTTCAGCCACGCTCGGCAGCGTCACCCAAAGCAATCCAGTTCGTACGCGGATCATTGGGGTAGAAGTGCGTGTAGGCGACTACTCCTTTGACAACAGCAACTACGTTTCCGCGCAGAGTTTCGGCGGTGGCGGAATGCAATCAGGAGTCGTGCAGGGGCCGTTAGACGACGATTACCAGCAAGTAAGGCGGCAGTTGTGGGTGGCCACCGACGCGCAATATAAACATGTCGCCGAAGAGTTCTCCGCCAAGAAAGCAGCGTTGGCCAACCGCAAACGCACCACTGATGTCGCCGACTTCAGCAAAGAGCAACCAGCCACTGTCCACGAATCACGGTCTAACGTCAAAGCTGATCTGCCGGCACTCGAACAGCTGGCGCGTGAAGTGTCGATCCCCTTCAAGCAAATGCCGAATGTGGTGACGTCTTCCGTGCGCCTTGAGTTTAAGAATCTGTATACCCGTTACGTTAACAGTGAAGGTTCAACCTTCACTCGCTCAGATCCGCAATATTCGTTGCGTATTGACGCCGATACCCAGGCCGCCGACGGACTTCCCATTCATGACACGCTCCAGTTTTTTGGCGATTCGCTAAGTGACTTGCCGGCAAAAGCTGATTTGATTGCCAAAGCGAAAGACATGGGCCAGAGGCTGGAGAAGCTTCGCGCCGCGTCTGCTGCCGAGCAATACAACGGGCCCGTGCTTTTTGAAGGTGATGCCGCGGCGGAAGTCTTCGCCCAAGTCTTCGCGCCGAAGCTGACAGCGTCACGCCTCCCCGACAGCGATGATCCGCGTTTCGAAGTTTTCATGAAGCAGATGCTCAGCCAGATGGGTTTCGGTGGAAGCCTACTGGACCGAATCGGCGGGCGGGTATTGCCCGACTGGATGGATTTAGTGGACGATCCGCGCACAAAGGAATATCAGGGCACGAAATTGGCGGGGTATTACGAGATTGATGACGATGCCGTCCCTTCCCGCGCCACAAAATTGATAGAGAAAGGCACGCTAAAAACACTTTTGACGTCGCGAGTTCCAGTGCGGACGATTTCCCGCAGCACCGGCAGCCGCCGAAGTCTTGGAGCCGTGCCCAGCAATCTGATCCTGACCGCGAGCAAGACTTCAACCAGCGCTGAATTGAAGGCCGAGTTATTGCGCCGCGTGAAAGAGCGTGGGCTGGACTATGGAATTATCGTCCGCCGAACCGGAGGTGGGGCCAACCCGGCGATGCGTACTGCTGCGATGATGGCGGCGTCCCCGCAATCGTCCCCGAGCAACACGTTGCTCGAAGTCTATAAAGTTTTCCCTGACGGACACGAGGAATTAATTAAAGGCGCAGAACTGTCTGGCCTGACAGCAGCCACATTCCGCGACATCGTTGCTGCTGGAGATAAGCCGGTGATCTTGAATCAGCAGGTTATCCCCAACATTAATTCGATTTTCACCATGGGTATGGCTGGCGGCGTGGATATGCCAGTTGCGTCATTCGTGGTGCCGTCGTTGTTATTTGAGGAAATTTCTCTGACCAAGGCGGAAGGGCCGTTCCCTGCACCGCCTGCGTCGAAAGCGCCGCTGGCCGGGAATTAGGTGTTCTCTGCGGTCTCCGCGCAATCTCCGCGTACTCTGCGGTTTAAGGTTTGTACTTAGAAGATGCGGAATCTTAAAACGCTGAGGTCGCAGAGAAAATCCGCAGAGATCGCTGAGGGATACGGATGCTTACACTTCTAACGTTTTTCCGCTAAAGTAATGAATCCATGCTTGATCTGAACTTTGTCCGTAACAACCTGCCTTTGGTCGAGGAAAAGCTCCGTGCAGCGCGGCATGGATCCGGCTGAAGTTTTGAAAGACTTCAAGTCCGTGGATTCACAGCGGCGCGAAGCCATCACCGCTGCTGAAACCATGAAGGCGCAGCGCAATCGCGCTTCGGAAGAGATTGCCAAGCTGAAAAAGGCTGGGCAGGATGCCAGCGTTCAGATGGCGGAAACCAAGGAACTGCGCGAGAAGATTCAGGAATCGGAGAGAACTGCCACAGAGCTTGATCAGCGTCTGCAAGAAACCATGGCGGGAATTCCCAATCTCCCCAGCGACACAGTCCCAGTTGGCAAGAGCGCGGAAGACAACGTAGAAGTTCGGCGCTGGGGCACAGCACCTAACCTTGATTTCGCGCCCAAGCCGCATTGGGAGTTAGGGGAGCAGCTTGGAATCCTTGATTTTGAGCGTGCAGTAAAACTTACTGGCGCACGTTTTGTCGTGTATTGGGATTTAGGAGCAAAGCTCGAGCGGGCGCTGGCCAACTTCATGCTCGACTTGCATACACGCGAGCATGGCTATACCGAAGTCCTACCGCCGTATCTAGTGAACTCTGATTCGATGTATGGCACCGGGCAGCTCCCAAAATTTGCCGCCGATTCATTCCGTGTGCCACACGGAGAAAAAGATTTGTGGCTGGTTCCGACAGCGGAAGTTCCAGTCACAAACCTTTATCGCGACGAAACTCTGGATGCTACGAAACTGCCAATATCTCTTACTGCGTACACTTCATGTTTTCGCAGCGAAGCTGGGTCCTACGGCAAGGACGTCCGTGGAATCATTCGTCAACATCAGTTTCAAAAAGTCGAACTGGTAAAGTTCACAAAGCCGGAAGAATCTTACGACCAACTCGAGAAACTTACCAAAAACGCAGAGACCATCCTGCAAAAACTTGGCCTGCATTATCGCGTGATGGCGCTGTGCACTGCGGACATGGGTTTCTCTTCAGCCAAGACGTACGACATCGAAGTCTGGCTCCCTGGACAGCAGTTGTTCCGAGAGATATCTTCGTGCTCAAATTTCGAGTCCTTCCAGGCTAGGCGGGCCAATATCCGCTACAGACCGGAAGGCAAAAACAAAACTGAATTAGTCCACACATTGAATGGCAGCGGACTAGCGGTAGGGCGCACATGGCTGGCTATCCTTGAGAACTACCAGCAGGCCGATGGAACGGTTGTTGTCCCAGAGGCGCTCCGTCCATATATGGGGACCGACCGCTTAACCCCAAAAAAGTTCTGAACAATGAACTTCATTGCCAAGACAGGGAGTAGAAACTAGACTTGAACAGGACTGAAACGACCACCCTTCAGACCGGCATTTCCCCCGTTCCAATGACCGGAATCTGGCGCACAATCCGCGGATACATTCTTTGGTCGTACGAGCGCGGCACCATTCAATATGACGTAATGGTGACGCTGATCCTTTTGTTCGTTTTTATTTCGCCTCACTACCTCGGTTACAACGACAAACCGATTGATCGCAACCTGCATCCTACTGGAGTAGCGGTAGTGCCGGATGGGAATGGGTTTATATTCCAGGTGGACGGCACGGCGGTGCAAGGGACGGATGATGCAGCAGTGCGAACTCAGTTACTGCATATCATCGAACCTATTTCCGGCGAAGTTACGATTACCAAGTATGAGGTTGTCCGGGACCGTCAGGGCAATGCGCTGAGCTACAAAGTTTGGGCCCAGCGCGGCTAGACAGCGGAAGCAGGTAATTATGCAGACCACAAAGCTGTACCTGCGGCGGATCTCCATCTTCTGTTGTTTCTTGTTGGCTACATTTTTCTCCCAAAATGCTTTGGCACGAAAGAATGCTGCACCAAAGGGTGCAACGCCGAAAGCTGCTGCCTCAAAGGATGTTGCGGAAAAGGACACCGCACCGAAGAGCGCGGCACCATCGCTGGAGAGCGTTTTAACTTCAATGGACTCAGCCGCCGCCAGCTTCAAGACTACGGAAGCTGATTTTGTCTGGGACCAATTCACCAAGGTGGTGGAACAAACCGACACGCAGAAAGGAAAAATATACTTCCGGAAGGTCGGGAACGAAGTGCAAATGATGGCTGATGTAACTGGGCCTGAAACGAAAGACCGAAAATCTGTTTTGTTTAACGACTCAAAAATTCAGGTGTACGAACCCCAGTTGGACCAAGTCACCATACACAAGATCGATAAAAGCTTTGAAACTTACCTGATGCTGGGCTTCGGAAGCCGTGGGCACGATTTGGCAAAATCCTTCGACGTCACCTTTCTGGGCAGCGAGAAGCTCGACGGGGTGGAAACCAACAAGATCAACTTGGTCCCCAAGTCGGCGAAAGTGAAAAATACTTTTGACCACATCATTTTATGGATCGACCCCAGCCGGGGGGTTTCTGTACAGCAACAATTAATCGCCGCGAATGAGGATTACCGCCTGGCCAAATACTCCGACATCCGCATAAATCAGAAGATCCCTGACAACGCATTCAAGTTGAAAACTACCGGGAAAACAAAATTTGTTACACCTTAGGACAGAATGCAGTCAGCGACGTAACCGATTGCATAACCGGTACAAGATTACGGCTGAAAAAGCTCGTGGCGAAGGTTATACTGCGCAAATACTGCTATTTATAGACTGATTTCGATTATGGCCAAGGTTTTTACTATCCCGGTACCCCCCAAGCTAGGCGGCAGAAGGCGTGAAACCGGCTCGGATAAGCGTTATGTCGAGGGCCAGCGTCTGCTGGTTGAGGCCATGAGGTATCTGGCCCAGTCTGACCCGGTCACTAACAAAGACGCAGTACAGCTGCTATCGGAACACGTCCGCACCCGCTTCCGCATGACGGACTCGCCTTTAAGCTAGCGACATCAATTCTATTTATTCCCGCGATCATAATTCTTGTAATGTCTTTGTTATGAACCACATGACTTATAGTCAAGCGCAGAATTTGCTTGACGTACTGGCCACCATGCGGCATACACTCTCTGCTTAAGACAAATGGGTGTGACCGTTGTAGTTCCCGTTTGAATCTCCGGAGGACCGCATGCGGTATTCCTGTACTCGCAGAGTGGTGTCAGCCTTTGTTCTGTTCACTTGTTTCCTATTAACCCTGCCTGCCTTCGCCCAGAAAATCACCGGCGATATCTCCGGGACGGTGACTGATACCAGCGGCGCTGTGGTAAAGGACGCCAAAGTTACAGCAACGAACAAAGGAACGAGTGAAACACGCTCGGCCATGACATCGGATGCAGGGTTTTACCGCATCCTCGAATTGCCGCCGGGAACCTACGACATGAGTGTGACGGCCCAAGGTTTCAAGACTACGACGCGCGAAGCTCTGGTCACAATCTCGACCGTGACAGAATCCAGTTTTCAACTTCAGATTGGACAGGTTTCTGAAACGGTACAGGTAGAGGACGTCGCTCCGCTGGTGGAAACCAGCGAGAACCGGCTCAACACGGTGCTGAATTCCCGTCAGGTTACAGACCTCCCGAACAATGGGCGCGACTACAACAACTTGCTCGACAGCATTCCGGGTGTGCAACGCAGCCCGGGCGGCGGGTTTCAAAACCTCAATATCAACGGACAACGCGCCAGTTCTAACAATTTCGCCATTGATGGCATTCCTAATAATGACCGTTACTATGGCGAATCGTCCTTTGGTCAGGCTGCGATTTCCGGGACCGCAGCCACGCAGATTGCGATGGAGAGTATTTCCGACTTCAACGTGCAATCAAACCCAAGTGTTGAGTTTGGAATCCGAGGCGGATCAGTCGTCAACGTCGGTCTGAAGAGTGGCACTAATGCGCTCCACGGCAGCGCGTTCTGGGATCGTCATACAGATGCATTCGATGCTTCTAACGCCGTGACTGGTGTAGTCACACCATTCCGATTAAATCAAGCGGGTGCATCGGTTGGATTCCCCATCAAGAAAGACAAAATATTTGGCTTTCTTTCTTATCAGGCATTCCACTTAAAGGATGTTTTTGCATCGCGCGTTAACTTGCCGGCACAGGCCGAAATAGACGACGCCATGGAGTGTATTGCAACCGGCATTAACTTGAACGACCACGTTCATGATCCCAATCCGGCTCCGTGCATTAATGATGGAATCCCAGGGGCGGGATCGGACCAAATTGTAGGGACCCTCGACGACAGCACCGCCAATATCATTGGCCAAAAACTGCTTTCGTTTCTCCCCTTAGCGCCGAGCCCAGGCGCTCTGGTCAATATCGCGGCCAACAACTCATTGGATATCAACAGTATGATTTCCAAGGTTGATTTCGTGATCAATCCTTCGCATCGACTCTCCGTGAAATATCTTTTCGGGGACAGTTTTCAGAACCAACCGCCGGCGGCAGGCGTACCGCAATCGGTTGGACCCCTTGCCACGGGACCTAATATGTGGAACTCAATTGCGCCTTCCCGTTCTCAATTGCTTGGCCTGAACTACACGTGGACGATCACACCGACGACAGTCCTCGAGAGCCGCATCGGTTATCAACGATTTTCGCAGCGTATTACGGTGAATAACACTATTAATCCCAACGATTTAGGGCTCAATACTGGGCCATTAGGCGCTGGACCTGATGATAAGGAGAATTTTGTATTACCCACGCTGTATTACCTGGGATATTCGTTCGGATCCAGCGTGTACGGACAGGTGGGTGGAATTCAAGGTTATCCATTGCTTACGCGTCCCGATGCTTCTTATGATTGGCAAGAGCACCTGACCATGACGAAAGGCAATCACACGATCAAAATTGGTGGACAGTATCAGGACGCCTATACCAAAAGCCGTCGCGACCGTGCCCATGCTCAGTTTTCGTTTTACTACTACGGCAGTGGGTATGACACCCCAGATTACGGCGTAACCGGAAATATGGCTGGAGAGAGTGGACGCGTAGCTTCCCTCAATGAATTGCTGCTCGGTCTTGCCAACGACAGCGGTCGTTCATTTGGTGTCACCAATCGTCATCTTTACCAAAAATCGGCCGGATTCTATATCCAGGACAGCTGGAAAATGAAGCCTAACTTTACGTTGGAAGCAGGGGTGCGCTGGGACATCACAGGTGCTATGGGAGAAAGAGGAAATCTTGGGGCCAATTTCTTGCCCAACGATCCCAAAGCAGATTCCCTGGGATTTGTAACTCTGGACAAAAAACCTCTTTATGGCATGGACAAGAACAATTTCGGCCCACGGGTCGGTATTGCCTGGGACATGTTTAAAAACGGAAAGACAGTGCTGCGAGTCGGATATTCCTTGAATTACGATCTACCCAACTTCGGGACGATCGCCGCCCCGCAAACTTACTTCCAGATGTGGAGTGGTACTCGTTCTGGCTTCTTTACCCAGTTGGCGGAAGGAAACACCATCGCAGATATCAATGTTTCCCCGGATGAGAATCAGGCGTTATTCGCCGGTAATGATCTTTGCGCATCGTTCGTTTGCATTGCTCCCGGCGTGAACGTATACGGCGACAACTCTGCCTTGCCTTCCAATCCTGTGCAAATAATTCCTGGGTTCCAAACACCAATGAATCATGCGTACAACCTGACCATAGAACAAGAATTGACTCCGAAAATGTCGTTCAGCATTGCATATGTCGGCACAGCTGGGCGCGACTTGGTCAATTGGCGTGATTTGAATGCGTGTCCCTTGAGTGCTACGGAAGAGTGCACTGACGCCCGCAAGCCATTTGCGTCAAGTGTATTTGCTGATCCTAAGACAGGGGACCCGGTTACCTATAACCATATCCTCCAACTGAACAACGATGGGTTTTCCAACTACAACAGTTTGCAAACATCGTTAAAGCTGCGAGCTTTACACAGCCTCACCGGGCAATTTAACTACGTCTGGTCTCGAACCTTTGATACTGGGTCCGCCAATCGTGGCGGCGATTTCCTTAGCAACTTCCAAAACCCCTACAGACCCGACCAAAGCTACGCTCCGGCGGATTTCGACACCCCGTGGAATTTCAACTTCAACTTGGTGTACGACGTACCGAAGTTGCACGGACTGCCTAAATTGCTTGGAGAAGGATGGGAAGTCAATTCACTGTTCCGTGCCCAGGCAGGACGTCCCTACACGATATATGTCAGTAGCATTACCGTCCCAGACCCTATTATTGGAAACCCTGACCACACAAAATCAGTCGAACCCACTGGACAGGGCTTGCGCGATACATATGCCGTCTACAACGGAGAGCCGCTGCATTACGATGCCCACTACTTGCAAGATGGCAATCCGCAGGGTGCATACTTTAACCTCAATGCCTTTTCGGCGCCTGAACGCGGCCAGGTTGGGAATTCGCGCAATATAGTACGTGAGCCGGGTATTTCCCAACTCGATATGGGGATATTCAAAACATTTAAATTTACTGAGCGTTTCTCTATGAAGTTCAGGTGGCAGGTATTCAATGCTTTGAACCATGCCATGTTTTCCGCGCAGTTCCCGGCCAAACTTGGCAGCAGTTCCACTGGAACGTTGTTTGCTACTCCGGACGTGGGCCTCGCTAACAGCCCCATTCTTGGAACTGGCGCACAGCGCACCATGCAGTTTGGGATCTCGGCTGAATTTTAGCCGTAAATCTTAGTAGAATTTATTAAGGGAGTTTACCGATGGTAAACTCCCTTTTTGTTTCCCCATGCGGCGCCTTTTTCTCTTTCTTTTCGTTCTCGGGCTCTTTAGTACAACAGCTTGGGCGGAAGCTCCTAACATCATTTTCATTACTGTGGACACAACCCGTGTCGACCGTATGGGCTTCCTCGGCAACAAACTTGGACTTACCCCGAATCTTGATGGTATTGCGCGTCAAGGTGTCGTGTTTGAGAAAGCTTTCTCCCAAGCGCCGCTGACTCCCGTTTCTCACGCCACAATTTTTACCGGGACTTATCCGCAGTTCCATACTGTCACAGATTTTGGCCATCCTCTGCCGCCCTTGTTGCCTTCGGTACCAGAGATTTTGCAGAAGTCCGGTTACCACACAGCAGCTTTTATCGGGTCTTTAATCCTCGATCCGAAGGCGAACATGGCTCCGGGATTTGATCGTGGCTTCGATTTTTTCGACGCGGGCTTTCGACCTAAAGTCAGCGTTAAAGAGAGCCGCTACGATACGGTTGAGCGCCGGGCTGGAGATGTAATTGCTCACACCATCACCTGGCTCGACAAGAACCGGCAGGTCCCTTTCTTTGTCTGGGTGCACTTGTACGATCCACATGCGCCCTATGACCCGCCTCCGCCCTACGACAAGCGCTTCAAAGTTCCATACGACGGAGAAATCGCATACGCAGACGCTTCTTTGGGAAAGCTATTTCAGTATCTTCGCCAGCGAGGTCTATACGACCGTTCGTTGATCGTGATGATGTCCGATCACGGCGAATCGCTCGGTGCTCACGGCGAGAGCATGCATGGAATTTTTCTCTACGATGAAACGATTCACGTACCTTTACTCTTCAAGCTTCCAAATGCGTTGCTGGCCGGCAAGCGGGTGACCACGCGAGTACGTCTGGTAGATGTAGCTCCGACTCTCCTAAGTATGCTGAGTCTGCCTTTGCCGCCAACTTTTCAGGGACAATCACTCGTGCCGGAAATGAAGGCGGCTCCATCCGAGCAAAAAGATTTGCCCGCTTACGCCGAAACTGAATATCCACACCGTGCGTTCGGCTGGGCCGGAATTCGCGCGATGCGCACGGGAAAATATCTATACATCCGTGCTCCTAAGCGCGAACTCTATGACCAGACAGCGGACAAAACGGCCGAGCGCAATCTGGCGGCATCTTCTCCCGCTGTGACCGACACACTCGGATCGCAGCTGGACAAGTTCTACGACGAAACCACAAGTTTCCACGGCAAGCCGCAGCAATCGGCAACTACGGCCGAACAGAATGAGAATCTTGCCGCGTTGGGCTACGTGTCATCGAGCGCCGCAAGCCAATCGCAGGACCCGTTGCAAGGTGCCGATCCCAAAGACAAAATTGAAATCTCTAACATCCTGCACGAGGGCATGATCGCGGTGGAAGATGGGCGCTATAACGAGGCCATCCCCATGCTGCAACATGTACTGGCTGATAGTCCGGCCATTACGGCCGCACAACTCCAACTTGGGATTGCCTTGGCCCGAACCAAACGTTATTCCGAAGCCATACCAGCTCTGAAAAAAGCCATTGAGTTAGTACCTGATGCCGTACAGGCCCAATATGAATTGGCCCTGGCGCTGTTTGAAACTGGAGCGTGGCAGGAATCAGCTCCATATTTTGAGACTGTCGCCAAGAAACGTCCGAAGTGGGTGGATGCACAATATTCACTGGCTTCGGTCTATGCGCGCATTAACCGCGTGCCAGAAGCGGTTGAACTGCTGAACAAAGTTTTAGAGATGAGTCCGGACCACTTCCACGCCAACCTGCTTTTAGGCAGAATTGTTTACCTGCAAGGCGATCCGGCATCGGCGATACCTCGATTGGAAAAAGCTGTCCAGGCCGCTCCGAATTCGGCGGAAGCGCATAGCTTTCTCGCGGATGCTTATGACAAAGCTGGAAGAGATGCCGATGCTGCGCGGGAGCGCACGCGAGCCAAGAGTCTGCCGCACCAATAAAAATGGGCCGACATTATCATGTCGGCCCACGTTGCAGAATCCTCCGATCAACTAGAACTCATACCGCAAAGCAAATTGCATCACGCGAGGATTGGTCAGCAGGCCGCTGTACTGCCCAAATGATCCCTCATCGATGCCATTGGTAATGGTCTGCACATCGAACCGAGTCAGGTTGAGGACGTTGAATACTTCCCAGCGGAACTGCACGCTCTGCCCTTCATACGGCAACTGCCAGCGTTTGCCCAGTCCCATATCAAGGCCGGCAAACCAGGGCCGCGGAACGTGTTGCGCACACCGGTCTCGCCCGGGAAAGTGGGGCGGAGGTTGGCCAATCGTTGCCGATGGATCAGGGAAAAGATTCACGGTCCCATCGGCATTCTTGGTGGTCTTGGTGACGATTTTGCCGGTTGGCCGGCCTCGCCCTGAATTGCCAGTTGGTGGACCAGGTTGAGCCGCTGTTGACGCTGACTGGGAAGCCGCTGGACCAGCGCGCCAGCCCGCGAGTTGCCAGCCGCCGATCAAAGCGTCGAGGCCGCCATGAGCGTCTGGCCGAAGGCCTTGCCTTTACCGAAGGGCAACTCATAAATCCAGTTCGCATTGAACTGATGGGTGGTGTCGAAATCCGATACGGCCCTTAATGCGTTGGGGTCCCAGGAATTGACGACTTGTTGCCCAGACCGCCCCATTCTCAATGCGCTCTGCATCTGAGGCAAGGTCAATGGATTTGGAATAAGTGTAGTTAAAGTCAAACTGCAAACCATGAGAAGCAGTTTGCGGATGTTGACTTGCAAAGCGTTGTAGTTGGCATTACCCACGGAGCGCCACGCGTACAGTGAGTGAAACTGGCGATTGAAAAAGGCGTTTGCTCCGAATTTGCTGGGATAGTAGTTATTGGGATTTTGCCCCTGATTCCTGCGTTACCTGAGAAATCCGATCCATAGAAATCCAGAACGCCCAATGCAGTGGTCTCGTTGTACGGGAAGCATGAGAACACACCATAGGCGGCTTGCACTGGATCGGTTGTGAAAGTTGCAGCTTTAGCGGGATCGCACATAACGCTGTACTGATCGCCCGCTGCAAGTGGCTTTAGTATGTTCTGCCAGTAGGCGGCGGTGGGTCCAACACTTGCTGCATTCACGTCCGCTACTGGAGTGTCCGCAAGTGTCATCTGCGTGAAACGTTTGGCAGCCTGGAAGTAGCTGACCTTAGACGATGGGTCCACGATGTTCAGCGGCATCGCCAAATCTTCCTGCACCAACAAGCGGTGTGAGTAACGTCCGACATAGGAAACTTCAAATCCGATGTTGTGGGGCAACTCACGTCCAATGGAGAAATCTACCGTGTACGAGTACGGAGACTTGATGGTGTCATCCAAGCCCCAGAAAATGGCCAGTCCGGTTCCTCCCGGTGGAGGGGTGAAGGGAAGTCCACCCGCAGGCTGTGCCGGGAACCCTTCAGCAACGGACGGTAGCGTGTTCAATCCAGTCACACGTGGCGCGCTCGAAACACTGGGCACTTCGACATTGCTCAACTGAGTGGTGAGGCCAAACGACCCATTCGCATCAAATGTATTCACCAATCCTGGGCCGATGTGATCGAACACCACACCAAAGCCTCCGCGAACTACAGTCTTATCGCCATCGCCGAAGAGCTTATGTAGAAAGCCACCGTCGGCGTGGGGTGAATAAGCGAAAGAGACGTGAGGCCCAAAGTTGTTCTTGTCCCAATCGTAGTATCCCTTCTTACCATTGGCCGGTCCTGCAAGATCGAACGAGACATTCTGATCATCCACAGCACTCTGTCCCTGAAGCATGGTCTTAGCCCGTTGGTTGAACCAGTTTCCCAAGCTGAACGAAGGAGCAACCTGATTGCCGGTAGTCTCCCAAGGGGGCGACTCTAGCGAATAGCGCACGCCAAAATTGAATGTCAAATTCGGCTTTACACGGAAGGAATCCTGTACATAAAACTCAAAGGCTTTGTCACCCCAATGGCGCTTAATAGGAAGACCCTGGGCCACGGCAGCGCCGGTTCTGTCGAAGTTATAAGTTGCGTCCTGCTCACTGATGATCCCCATCAAAGCCATGATGGGATAGTCATAGGAATTTTCGAATCCTCCCTTTACAGCTGGCAGGGAGTTTTCTGCCGGATCGAGTTCGTTGCCGGCATTGGCAATACCCGCCGTATCCAAGGCAGAAGAGTTGGTCACGCCGCGCCCAAACGAATTGAGAAAATTCGAGCGTGCGCTGCGAATGAAAAGAATGTTCGTGCCGAATTGAACGCTGTGTTTGCCCTTTGTCCAGGAAATATCGTCTGTCAAATTGTTTACGGGCGTTTGATAATCGCGGCTGCGTGCGATGGCATCGCTAGAGTTGTTCGAAGTGCTGTTGTCGTTCAATCCGCGGAACTCGATGAAAGGCTGCGAGTCATTGTTGCCCACGATCCCGATGCTTTGCCGCGTGTAACCCCAGTGGAAACTGTTCACCAGTGTAGGCCGTAGTGTGGCCGTGTAGCCCACGGTGAATCCTTTGCTGAAATCAGTGAAGGTGTGCAACGGCACATCACCCAAAAGATATGGCGGATCGGTATGGAAATCATTCCTTAAAGCTCCGCGCCAGAACAGGTTTTGCGTACCGCTGTTGTTGAGCTTGTAGTCGAAGCGGGCGATATACCAGTTGTTATCGGATGGAACAGGCCCGCGGAAACGCAGCCCCTGAAAGTTGAGGCCATCGCCAGCTTGAAGATCGGTCGCGCGCGGGAAAGTATTGAAATAATTCAGCATCACCTGATTCGGCCCGATCCCCAACGGATCAATGCCCTTGATGTCATCGGCATTCAGTGCCATGTTTCCCGGTTTAATGGTATGGCTCGCGGTTTTGCCTTGAATGGTGCCGCCCGGGCATGCTGACGCATCATCACACGGGTACTGGAGTACGCCGTCCCGCAGCGCATCGCTGGGAACCATGCGCAAAACGCTGGCTTCCTCGCGGCGGCGAGTGCCTTCGTAATTGGCAAAGAAGAAAAGCCGGTCTTTCACGATCGGTCCACCGACCGATGCTCCAAAAATGTTGCGGATCAATTGCAGAGGCGTGTTGGGCTGGCCGGTCTGCAATTCTGTTTCTTTCACGAAATAGTCGTTAGCGCTGGTAATCGTGTTGCGATGATATTCGTACGCTGAGCCATGGAAGGTATTGGTTCCGGACTTGGTCACCAACGAAACCTGCGCGCCCGAGGAACGCCCTTGGTCCGCGTTGTAATTCGTGGTGGTGACTCGGAATTCCTGTAGAGAATCGACGCTTACCGGCAGAACTGAGGTAAACGCATCGCCGTTGACCTGATCGTTCACGTCCACACCATCCAGAGTTACGTTGCTCTGATCGCTGTGCGCGCCGTTGACGGCGCCGCTGCGAGTGTCTACATCTCGGTCAACATCGCTACGGTTCCCCGTATACGCAACGCCTGACTGTAACGAAAGAAGGTCAGGTACGCTGCGCCCTTCCAGCGGCAACTGTGTTACCTGGCTTTGGTTAATGGCATTTCCCAGCGACGCATCCTGGGTGTTCACCACCGCCGCCTCCGCCGTAACCTCGACGACTTCCGCCCGCGCTCCCACCTCAAGCGTCACGTTGGCAGTGGCCGGAGTATTCACTAGCAGACTAATTCCCTTTTGCTGGTACTTCTTAAACCCATTGCTGTCCACAGTCAGCAAATATGTCCCCGGGGTGAGCTGGGTGAATTCATAAGCGCCTTCAGGAGTAGCGGTGGTAGTCCTCTGAAAGGAGCGTTCCGCGCTGCTGAGAGTGACTGTAGCGCCGCCAACCGCCGCGCCGCTGCGGTCCATCACGGTGCCGCGCAAAGATGTTGTGGACTGTGCCCAGCCCAGCGTGGATACGGAGAGAAGCAGAAGTAAAAAGGATGAGGCAATGCACTTAAGCGGGGAATGCATGAAATCTCCTTTATTAGGGGTAAGCCCGGGCAAACTTTCCAGACACTTTTTGTCTTAATGCGTTTCGTTCTGTTGAAACAGAACGGACTGCTGAAAAACTAAACTGTTTGACGTGACAAGTATGCAATTGGACACCCAACACAGTTGGTCAGCGATGTCTATGAATTCTAGAGGAAGACTGGAAAGCCAAAGTTTGATTCCAAATGGTGAGATACGGTTTCCCGTAGATAGAAAGCAAATTTAAGAATTTGCAGGGCGCATATAACAGTTAACAAAAAATAACATTTTGATATGTATTGATTCTTTAGCGGATAAGATCGGACTCGCCTGGATATGAAATAAAGTACTTCAAGATAAGAAATACAATCTTTCATATCAATTGGAGGGTTTGTAAACTGCAACAATTACGACTTTGGAGACAATGCCCGGCAGCCTAGCAAGAGAAGAACTGGATAACATTCCAGCGTATAACGGGTTTCAGGGTTCTCCAGTGAGCCTAGGAAGACCGAACGGAGCAGCAGGAAGATCAGCAAAAGCCACAGCAGGGGAAACGACCGTCCTTTAATCAAACCCATTAACGCAGCGCCGACGTAAACAAGATTAATCAATCCTAGCCCCACCGCCAGGGCCGACCACTTGGGATCATCGTCGAATTCCCACCAGCGCGAATCCGAAGGCAGGATTTCAGTTCGCGGACGCAACCACATATCGGCAATACGGGCCAACGGCAGCCATAGGTAATACCGAATCGGCGCATACTGAATGCGGTCGGATGCAATCCTCTCAAAGCGGGCATCGAGTTCGGGAGTAACATGCAGCGTGTTGTTGTAGTCATCGAGCAGTTGTTCGGTTTCTTCGCGCTGCGCTGGCGAGTCAAATGCCCGGGATGGAAGCTTTTCGGCATCGAGCGTATTTCCAGGAACAGCCCAGTAGATTTCCTCCACGGACGCGTAGTCCACCATCCAGGTCCTCACCCAGCGTTGGAACCCCAACGGAACAAATTCGTCAGGCGCATTGGCGTAGCGAGGGGCCAGAGGTTCGAAGCGGTGCAAAGTGCGCCAGTTTCGCAGCGACCACGGAATTAAAGGGGCCAGCGCAACCATCACGACCAGCAGGCCCGCGCGCAGGAAATAGAAGGAAGACGTTGGGGTATTCCTGACGAATGAAATGATCGTCATCACCCCCAGGTATCCACCGATCGCGAGTAACAGCAACCCGCCGTCCGGGCGGAGCAAAACAGCGCCTCCGATCGCCAGACCACAGCCTATCCAGCGCCAGAGACTGCGAGTTTGCCAGTTGGCAACTTCGGACACAGCCAAGTCCAGGGCCAGTACCGTGAAAAAGATTTCCAGCGTTTCCGTCAAAGCAGCCGCTGCATAGTTCGCAAAGAATGGGCATAACGCTGCCAGCAGGAATGCAGCTTTGGCGGCCCGGTCGGAAAGCAACCGGCGGGCAATGTCTGCAATCAGGAAGCAACCGGCAAGATCCACAAAAACCTGAATTACCAGAACAGCCCGATAGTGCTCCATCCCAAATATTGAAAATATTGTGGCTAGAAATATGGGGTACCCGGGCAGGCGTATATAGGTCGGGACGATCACCGTTCCATCGCTTACGCCATAGATGCCGTGTTGTAGCCAGTTCTTGGCAATATCACCGTAGATGAACGAGTCAGACGTGATTGCCGGAAAGAAGAATACAAAGACCAGCCGCAGAGCCAGGCCGGAGAGCACTGCGAGCAAAAAGAACCGTGAATGACTGCGCAGGAGTGCGCGCACACCGGAATCATATCAGCCAGTTAGCTGACATTGATCCAGGAATCGCTTAGGATAGAGATGGCTTTACCCGCATGGCCCAACCGGTTTTTTACGATCCTCGACAAGCACGCTGGAAGCGTCTACGCCCATTTTTTGACCTTCTTGGCGCGGCTGTAGGACTACTTGTCCTTTTTTTCGGCTATAAGGTGATGCTGGGCAGCGACCCTTTGCCTGAGATGCTGCTGCCGGTGCAAAAAAAGCCTTTCCGGGCCCTGAAGGAAAACGAAAAAGAACGGGCCAAGGAAAAACGCCGTCAGGCCATCAAGCGCAGCCACCGCAAATCCAAAAGCGCGCCTTCCCAGGTAAAGCTGAACGCGGAAGAAGGTATCCGCGCCGCCTTTTATGTTTCCTGGGATGCTGCCAGCTTTTCTTCATTGCGTGAACATGCGGCGCAGATTGACCTGCTTTACCCCGAATGGCTGCATGTATTGACTCCCGACGGAGACTTGCAGAGTGTGGATTCACAGACCAACAAGTTCTTCGACGTTGTTCAGGACAAGAATGTACGTCCGGTGGACGACAAGGTCATGTCCTTTCTTAAGTCAGAGAACACCGGCACCGAAGTTTTTCCCTTGGTGAACAATTTTGATGGCGCGAACTGGGTGGATGTATCACAGTTCTTCAACGACCCTGAGGCGCGCGCCCATTTCCGCGACGAGATTTCCACATTCCTGGCCACGGACAATTATCAAGGCCTGATGATGGACTTCGAGGATTTCCCCAAAAAAGGCCAGCCCGGGTATCTCACATTGCTTCACGAAGTGTCAGGCGAACTGCACGCAAAAGGGAAAAAACTTTACGTTGCCGTTCCCTCACACAACGATGAATGGAATTATCGCGAAATATCAGCGACGGCCGATGGCGTCGTGCTGATGAACTACGACGAGCACTATCCCGGGGGCGAGCCGGGCCCGGTAGCGTCGCAGGACTGGTTCGTCAAGAACCTGCATTTCGCCAACAAAGTCATCCCGCAGGACAAGCTTATTTGTGCCATTGGAAATTTTGGCTACGACTGGGCAAAGAAGCCGCGCGCCGGCAAACTTCCGGAAGATGAGAAAGACAAAAACCAGACCGTCCAGGACGCCTGGCTGGCAGCGCGCGATTCCGATGCTGACGTGGATTTCGACTGGGACAGCTCCAATCCTCATGTCAGCTATCTCGACGAAAACAATATCCAGCATGACATTTGGTTTCTCGATGCAGTCACTGCGCTGAATCAGATGCGCGCGTCGCAACTGCTCGGTATCAAGACCTTCGCCCTATGGCGGCTGGGCGCTGAAGACCGCTCTATGTGGCGGGTATGGGATGCTCCCGGAGATTCTTCTGCTCCCGACAAATTGAAGGATGTTCCTCCCGGGCAGGATGTGGACATGGAGGGAAGCGGCGAAATCCTCCGTATCGAGGCTCGTCCTAATAACGGGCAGCGCGCCATCACGGTCGATTCCAGCAGTGGACTGATTACTGATGAAGTCTTCGACTCGCTACCTGAGCCTTATCGCGTGGGCCGTTATGGTGCGACCCCGAACAAAGTAGCGCTGACTTTTGATGACGGTCCAGACCCGACGTGGACACCGAAAATTCTCGATGTGCTGAAAGAAAAAAATGCTCCAGCAACATTTTTTCTCATAGGACTTCAGGCGGACAAGTTTTCCGACCTGGCTGCGCGTATTTATCGCGAAGGGCATGAGATCGGAAACCATACTTTTACTCATCCTGATATCAGTAACATCTCGCAAAGTTTTGCCAGGCTTGAACTCAATCTCACGGAGCAGCTTTTTGCCGGCAAGCTGGGAGTGCGCACGGTCCTGTTCCGTCCACCGTATTCGATTGATCAGGAACCCGATACCGAAGATCAGGTGCGTCCTCTCGAAGCCACCCAGCAAATGGGCTACACCACGGTAGGCGACAAGCTGGATCCGAACGACTGGAAAGAAACTCCGACGCGCCGCAGCGCGGATGAGATTGCAGCTGATGTTCTCGCTCACCTCCCGCCTTGCGGCCAATATGACCAGCACTGCGGCAACATTATTTTGCTGCATGACGGCGGCGGCGACCGCCGCGAAACCGTGCGGGCGTTGCCCATGATCATTGACGGTGTTCGCGCGCGCGGCTTTCAGATTGTCAGCGTCCACGAATTGCTGAACAAGACCCGGGCGGACGTAATGCCGCCAGTCCCTGCCAACCAGCTTTGGTCCGCCAGGCTCACCTGGGTGGGGTTTTGGCTCTTCGACGTTACCCAAAAAGGGATCGCCTATGTTTTTCTGTTGGGCGATCTATTGATGACGGGCCGGTTTCTAATCGTCGGTTTCCTCGCGCTCTATGATCGCTTCCGTGTGCGCTCAACCGGTCTGACTGAACAAGTCGCAGTCTACAAGCCGAGGGTTGCGGTGCTGATCCCCGCATACAACGAAGAAAAAGTAATTGTGAGAACGGTACGGGCTGCGCTGGCTTCCACTTATCCCGATCTGCGTGTGATTGTGATTGACGATGGCTCAAGCGATGCCACACTTGAAGTTGCTCGCACTGCATTCACCGCTGAGCAGGCCGCGGGTAAGGTGCTGATTCTCACCAAGCCGAATGCGGGTAAAGCCGAAGCCTTGAATTACGGCCTGAAGTATCTTAACGGCGAAGAAATTTTCGTGGGAATCGATGCGGATACTGTGATCGCTCCGGATGCAGTTTCGCTTTTAGTGCCACATTTCATGAATCCAAAAGTAGGCGCGGTAGCGGGCAACGCCAAGGTCGGTAACCGCGTAAATCTTTGGACGCGCTGGCAGGCTTTGGAGTACATCACCAGCCAGAATTTCGAGCGGCGCGCGCTGAACACCCTTGGGGCAGTAAGCGTGGTCCCCGGGGCGATTGGTGCGTGGAGAGTTTCAGCCGTGCAGGCGGAGGGTGGCTACCACATAGATACAGTCGCCGAGGATGCCGACCTCACCATGGCCCTGCTGCGTCGCGGCCTGCGTGTGGAATACGAAGATTTGGCGCTGGCGTACACTGAAGCTCCAGTGAATGCGAATGGCTTGATGCGGCAACGGTTCCGCTGGTCATTCGGGATTTTGCAATCCGTGTGGAAACATCGCGGAGTTTTTGCGCGAAAGGGTGTGTTGGGCCTGGTGGCGCTGCCTAACATCGTAATTTTCCAGATCCTTCTGCCTCTGGTTTCGCCATTAATTGATATTGGTTTTGTCGTGGGCGCCGTCTGGTACTACATTCAGAAGTGGTTTCACCCGGATTCCACTGATCCCGCGAGCTTCCACCGCCTGGTTCTATTCTTTGTCGCTTTCCTGGTGATCGATTTCATCACCTCATCAATTGCGTTTGCTCTGGAACGCCGCCAGCCCGATGCCAAGGAAGATGCCTGGCTGCTGAGCCAGGTCTGGCTCCAGCGGTTTGCCTACCGGCAATTATTTTCCGTGGTGCTGTTTAAGACATTGAAACGCGCAGTGCAAGGCCAGAAATTTGCCTGGGACAAGCTGGAACGGACGGCCGCAGTGAGTTATTCGCCGGAGAAGAAGCAGGAACCGGCGGAAGTCCACTAATCTCCGGCGAGGTGCGCTATCGCTAGAACCATCATCGAGCCGTTCCGCATCAAGAGCGTCGAGCCGATCCGCTGGACCACCCGGCAAGCGCGCGAAAAACTTCTCCAGGCCGCACATCACAATTTATTTCTATTAGCAGCCGATGATGTGTTGATTGATCTGCTCACGGATTCCGGCACCGGCGCCATGTCAACCCATCAGTGGGCGGCAGTGATGGAAGGCGACGAAAGCTACGCCGGCAGCAAGAGCTTTGTACGCTTTAAAGACTCGATCCAGGAAATCTTCGGTTATCGCCACGTGATCCCCACTCATCAAGGGCGAGCGGCAGAGAGAATTCTGTTTAGCGTCACTTGTAAGAAAGGTGATGTGGTCCCTAACAATACTCACTTCGACACCACCCGGGCCAATGTTGAATTTGTCGGCGCTGAAGCTGTGGATTTACCCATCGCCGAAGGCAAACAGCCCAGCTTGGTGCATCCATTCAAAGGGAACATGGACGTCGCTGCGCTCGAGGAACTCATCACTCGCGTCGGACGCGAACGCGTGCCGCTCGTCATGCTCACGGTGACCAACAACTCGGGCGGAGGCCAACCGGTTTCCATGGAGAACGTCCGACAGGTGAGCGAGGTCTGCCGCCGCCATGGCATTCCGTTTTATTTCGACGCCTGCCGTTTTGCCGAGAATGCTTACTTCATTAAGCTGCGCGAAAAGGGATACGAATCGAAAACGCCCAAGCAGATCGCGCAGGAGATGTTCCACTACGGGGATGGCTGCACCATGTCCGCGAAAAAAGATGGCATGGCAAACATCGGCGGATTTCTTTGTACCAACGATGACTTACTGGCGCAGCAGCAGAAAGACTTACTCATTCTTACCGAGGGGTATCCAACCTACGGCGGACTGGCCGGGCGTGACTTGGAGGCCATTGCAGTCGGGGTACAAGAAGCCCTCGAGGAAGACTATCTTCGTTACCGGATCGCTTCCACGTCGTATCTCGGCACACACGTCGCCGAACAGGGCGTGCCCATCGTGCAACCTCCGGGAGGCCACGCTGTCTATATTGATGCTCGCGCGTTTCTGCCTTATATCTCGCCTGCACAATTTCCCGGCGTCGCTCTGGCAGCGGAACTTTATCTTGAAGGCGGCATTCGTTCGGTAGAAATAGGCACGCTCATGTTCGGGACTGCGGCGAAAATGGATTTAGTACGGCTAGCCATCCCGCGGCGGGTTTACACGCAGAGCCACATTGACTATGTCGTGGAAGTAATTTTGGAAGTATGGAACAACCGCGACAAAATCCGCGGCTTGAAAATTGAATATGAAGCTCCGTTTCTTCGCCATTTCACGGCGCGATTGCAGCCGCTCAACTAGTTCTGTATTAAAATCGCCCGGCCATGAAAACCGCGCCCGGTGAAACCGGCGATTGCGACTTTTCTGGATAAATAATGCACGTACTTGTTGAACACGAAAGTAAAATTTCACGGCTCTGGAATATTCTGCTTTCAGCCCGTTTGGCAATATTTGTATTTGCTTGTATTGCGGCATTTTTCTTAATTGAACCACGGGTGCTCCTCGCTTTATTGGGGCTGGAGTTCATGCGTGCGATCTTTCACATCTCTTGGGATTTAAGTAAAAACGCCTTCTGAAGGCTGACTGCGAGTCATTGCCAGGAAAAATACTGGACGGATCAAGTGCTAAAATTACTAAGTTAGAGAACCCTCCGACGATCCTTTGAGGTGTGTCCCATGGCAACCCTAGAAACCCCTCCGATTCCTGTCCGTCTTCATCAAGGTCCATTCGTAAATGAGCCCATGCTCGACTTCACCCGTGACGAAAATGCGCGCAAGATGCGCGCTGGCATTGAAAAAGTCCGTGGCCAACTAGGGCGCGAGTACGACTTAATTATCGGTGGAGAGCGGATCAAGACGGCGGACAAAATCCGTTCCATCAATCCGGCCAGGCCGTCGCAGCTGGTGGGACTCCATCAGAAGGCCGGCAAAGAGCACGTTGAGCCGGCCATGCAGGCAGCGCTGAAGGCATTTGAAAGCTGGCGAAAAACTCCGGTCGAAGAGCGCGCCAGCCTGCTGTTCCGCGTGGGCGACCTGATGCGCGAACGCAAATTCGAATACATGGCCTGGCTGGTGTTCGAGGTCAGTAAGAACTGGGGAGAAGCCGACGCCGACATCTCCGAAACCATCGACTTTTGCGAATTCTATGCGCGCGAAGCTCTGCGGTTTGCAAAAGCTACGACTCCCGTCCAGTTGCCCGGAGAGCATGATTCTCTTTTCTACATTCCGCTCGGGGTAGGTGCGGTAATTCCGCCATGGAATTTCCCTTGCGCGATCATGGCAGGTATGACACTGGCCTCCATTGTCTGCGGCAACACTGTGATCTTGAAACCATCGAGTGATTCGCCAACCATCGCGGCCAAATTTATCGAACTTCTGGAAGAAGCCGGAATGCCCGAAGGCGTGGTGAATTTCTGCCCCGGTGCTGGCGCGAGCTTCGGCAACGCTCGTAGTCGCTCATCCCAAGACCCGTTACATTGCTTTCACTGGCTCACGCGAAGTCGGACTGGACATCAACAAGAGTGCAGCCACACAGGCCCCCGGCCAGGTATGGATCAAGCGCACCATCCTTGAAATGGGTGGTAAAGATGGAATCATCGTGGACGCTGATGCGGATATTGATTCTGCGGTCGAAGGTGTCGCCCAGGCCGCATTCGGGTTCCAGGGACAGAAGTGCTCGGCCTGTTCTCGCGCCATCGTGGATGAGCGTATCTACGACAAGTTCCTCGAGAAACTAAAAGCCCGCGTGGAAAAAATCCAGCTTGGTGATCCGGCCGAGAATGCCAACATGGCCGCGGTCATCAACGAAGGCTCGATGAATACCATCCTGCAATACATCGAGCAGGGCAAAAAAGATGGACGAGTGATTACCGGCGGCATGCGCGATACCACCGCTGGCGAGGGCTACTTCATTCGCCCCACCGTGATCGCCGATATCGCTCCGGGATCAAAGCTGGAACAGGAAGAAATCTTTGGGCCAGTGCTGGCCGTAATCAAGTCACGCAACTACGATCACGCACTAGAAATTGCCAATGACACCGAATTCGGGCTCACCGGCGCGGTATACACAGGCACACAGGAAAAGATCGATCGTGCTATCCGCGAGTTTCATGTCGGCAATCTCTACATCAACCGTAAATGCACGGGTGCGATTGTAGGCGCGCATCCGTTCGGCGGCTTCAACATGTCAGGGACAGATTCCAAATCGGGTGGCCCGGATTATCTCTACCTGTTTTCGCAGGCAAAGGTTGTGGGTGAAAAGATTGTGGGTGAAAAGATTGTTTAATACTTCAGAGCCGTCGTGATGCAAGATTTTGGTCCTGATATCGACGCAGCGCTCTTTTCCGATGGCCCAATTTCTCGCGAGAAGATAATTCTCTGGATTGAAAACGCAAACGACCTTTCGACTCTAGCCAAACTATACCGGCTCACAGGAGAGGGCTACTATCGAATCCAGCCAGAGCTCGGGCAAGAGAAGACGTGCAACTTGATCCAACGTTATCTCTCGGCTGCATTGAACAGAATGTAACTGGAAATGCTGCGATACAGGGTCGTTGGGAAGCTGCACAAATTCTTCATGGATGGTTTTGTCATCTGGTAGAAATGGAGAATACATCTGAGGTTCTTCGAAGTGCCGCACTGGCCGTCACCGCACTCTTCCTGGAAAAGCGAAAAAGAAGTCCGGGATGCCATAGAGGCAGGTTTTTCTTGAGCACGCTCTTGAAACTCCTGCATCTCCTCTATTTTGAACATTGGTCGGCTGATATTCGTTTGCAGGACCATGAGCCGGGCATTGGCGTGGGGAAAAGCACATCCCAACTTTACGCGGGACTTCTGCGGCAACTCCAAGAACCTGAGTAAAACGAGCTCAGGCAGCCGACGGCCTTTCGCTGGGAACACCACTTCCTCGATAGCCAGCGGCACCAGCAACGGCCATCCTTTACGCAACACATAGTCCAGCCACGCTCCGGCAGCCTGCGACGTAAGCACAGCTGCCAAAACAAGAGTTGTGTAAAACTGTGCGCTAATGATGCCGGCGTCAAATGCCACACTGGCCAATACAATCCCCGGGCCGCCACGGGCGTTGGTCGTAATCGCCAGATTGACCAAATCTAAGCCACGGAAGCCTGCAAATCGTCCTGCCAGCGACACCGAAAGAATTTTGACCAGGCAGCTTCCTAAAACGAAAGCTACTACCATCCACAGAGCGAATCCACGAATTAGATCAAGCTTCAGTCCTACAATGGCGAAATATACAGGGATGAAGAATGCGAACGATACCTTGCCGATGGCATCAAGCGCCTCGGCAAAGAGCTTGCGTTTTTTGTGTACTACGGCAAATCCAGCCAGGAACGCGGCAAAGACCAGGCTGACGTCCAGCGCTCCTGCGACAACGCAATATGCCAGCAATACCGCCAAAGCATAAGCCACTGGCGATTGCTGCGCGAAAACGTTGAAGCGCGATTTATTAATGTGCTTGATAATACGCGGAACAATGGTCAAACCAAGGCCGAAGAAAACAACCGTCGAAATCAGGTGATACGACATCTGTTTCGGATTGAGAACGCTTTTCCCCGCCATCGCTGTAGCCAGCGCGAGTGCCAGCCATAAAACAATGTCTTCCAACACGGCCACGCCCAGAACCAGGCGGGCAAAGCGAGTGTGAAGAATTTTCAGGTCCGCGAAAATTTTGGAGACGACAGGAACGGAGGTCACTGCGACACCAACCGCGAGAATAATGATCAGGGAAATGCGGTTGCCGTTCGGGCCGGCAAGTGCCGGGAAATCAGCCACGGGCCCAACACCAGTCCAAGCACAAACGGTAGTCCCGTGCCAACGATCACCAGCCAACTCACCTCCCGCCGCTCTTCGCGGGTAAACAGATTGCGCGTCTCCGCTCCGGAGAGGAACATCAGTAGCAGCAGGCCCATCCAGTAGACGAAATTCAGGACATTGCCTTGGCGCTGTGCGGCTTCCAGTAACTTCGCGCCAACCGGCAGATGGCCAATCAACGCTGGGCCGAGTACGACTCCCGCAAGGATTTCTCCGACCACTTTAGGCTGGCGCAGTTTTACGAATAGGTAACCCAGTAATTGGGCCAAGCCAACCAGCAACAAAAGGATGAAAAGAATAGTGGTCAGGTCGGAGTTGGACACGTAGGGCTCGCGGGAGTTTAGGATGCTTTTGGCCCGGTAGAGTTGGCCCTGATTTTCGATTTATTACTGCGCGACAGCCGAACCAAACCAGATCAACAGGCACAGTGTCGAACAGATGATAGTGGGAATTTCCAGCGGGCCTTTCCCGGCAATTGCGGCCAATACCCCAAATATAGCGGTCAGAAAACCGATTGCCATCGTTAGCATTAGCGCGGGATGGTAGTACGGGAAACCGCCTGTCACTATTGCATGCACTCCGATCACGAGGATAAGAAGCAGTGAGATCGTGGCAGCTGTAAACCCAAGCACTGTGATTCCACTTCTCCATCGCGGTGGAACCAGTTTTATCTCGCTACGTGCCCATTTCACCCAACTGTGCCCCACGTAGCAGGCAAAACCCCAAAGACATATGTGAAAGATAATGAATGACATCGTAGACGCCCGATCAGCTCGCCAGTTCCCGCATTTCCTCTTCTCCGATGACCGCGACGCCAAGTTCTTTGGCTTTGTCTAATTTTGAACCGGCGTCACTGCCTGCGACTACGTAGTCGGTCTTTTTGCTCACCGAGCCGGCCACGCGGCCTCCGGCGTCTTCGATAAGTTTTTTGGCTTCGTCGCGAGTCATGTGGCTGAGTGTCCCGGTCAGAACGAACGTCTTACCAGCCAGCTTAGTGCCGCGCTCTTTCTTTTTGCCGGTGAAACTGAGTCCAGCTTTGCGCAGTTGTTCGATCAGCTCACGATTCTTCGGTTCACGGAAAAATTCCAGGATACTGGCGGCGATGCGCGGACCGACTTCCTCCACTTCCAGGAGTTCTCCTTCGTTAGATTTCATCAGCGCATCCATCGAGCCAAAATGTTCAGCGAGGAATTGCGCAGTTCGTTCTCCGACAAAGCGAATGCCCAAGCCAAAAATCACCCTTTCCAAGGGCAGTTTTTTGGAAGCTTCAATTTCGTCCAGCACATTCTGTGCGGATTTGTCCCCCATACGTTCCAGCTCAAGCAGACGTTCTTTGGTCAGCTTGTAAATGTCAGCAACATTTTTCACCATACCGCGCTCGGTCAACTGATTGACCATGGCATCGCCCATACCTTCGATGTTCATTACATGACGTGAAGCAAAGTGCAGAATGGTCTCGCGCAGCTTCGCCGGGCAATTAGCGTTGACACACCGGTGATCGGCTTCTCCCTCAGTACGGACAACTTTGCCTCCGCAAACCGGGCACTTCTCCGGCATGTGAAATAATTTGTGGCCTCGCGGGTGTTCCTTATCTTCGATGACGCGCGTGACCTTGGGAATTACATCTCCCCCCCGCTCAACTTCCACCCAATCGCCGATCTTCACCCCAAGGCGATCGATCTCATCCATGTTGTGCAGAGTGGCGCGGCTGACGGTCGTACCACCGATGGGTACCGGCTTCAAAGCCGCAACTGGCGTGAGTTTTCCGGTGCGTCCGACTTGGACGAGAATGTCCTCGACCTGGGTCACTCCTGCTCGTGCGGCGTACTTGTAGGCAATGGCCCAGCGCGGAGCTTTACCGGTAAAACCAAGTTCATCCTGCAAAGAAACGCGGTCCACTTTGACGACGATCCCGTCAATTTCATAGGGAAGGCTCTCGCGTTTGCCTTCCCATTCATTGATGAAGGCATGGACCTCTTCAAAGTTTTTGGCCAATGCGCGGCGGATATTTACTTTAAAACCGGCGGCTTCGAGCGCATTTAACGTTTCCCAATGGCGGTCAAAATATGTGCGCCCATTTTGCAGAAGCATATAGCCGAAGTAGTCGAGGCGGCGTTGGGCCGTAATGCTCGGTTCAAGTTGACGGACTGTGCCTGCGGTCGCGTTGCGGGGATTCGCGAAAAGGGACAGTCCCTGTTTCTCGCGTTCATCATTCATTCGTTTGAACGCGGCCAACGGCATCAGCATCTCACCGCGGACCTCAAAATCCTGTGGGATGCCTGCTTTCTTCAGCTTCTCTTTCGCAATTGATAAAGGGATCGAGCGCACAGTGCGGACATTCAACGTGACGTCTTCTCCCGTCGTGCCGTCACCGCGAGTAATTCCGCGTACCAGATGGCCGTCTTCATAGCGCAATGCCAGAGACATTCCGTCCAGCTTGAGTTCGCAAACGTACTCAATATCTTTGCGACCGCTCAGTTCGTGTACCCGCCGTTCCCAGTTACGCAGGTCCTCTTCGTTATAGGTGTTGTCAAGGGACAGCATTGGCGAAGAATGCGGCACCTTGCTAAAACCCTCGCGTGGCTTGCCTCCCACACGTTGCGTAGGCGAGTCGGGGGTAATCAGCTTTGGATTTTCCGTCTCGAGCTGTTTCAGCTCATTCATGAGCTGGTCGAATTCAGCGTCAGAGATGGAAGGATTGTCGAGAACGTAATAGAGGTGCTCGTGGTGCCGTATTTTGTCGCGGAGCGTTTCGATTCGCTTGGAGATGTCTTTGGCGGACATGGGGAAGAGAAATTATAAGCGGGATGAAGATGTGGTGACAGCCGAGGGCGGCTGCCACCACATGAGTTGTTTTGCTAAACCAGGTCTTCCAGCTTCAATGCCTTGGCTCCGCCCTTCCAGGAAGTCTGAAATTGGCGTTGCACAAAACCAGCGTCAAAGTCTTTACCCTGAGCCTTCAGGGCCTGCTCCAACCCAAACAACGAACGCGGATTGCGTGGGTTTCGCTCCAGATCATCACGAAATACTTTTTCTGCACCAGTATTGTCACCAGACATCAATAACGCCGCGCCCAATGACTCACGAACCGGATAAAACCAATCCGGCGGCTCGCCGTATTTGAGCGTGTCCTGAACGGCAACCGCTTCCTTCAACTGTGCGATAGCTCTCGGAGAATCTTTTTTGGCCATAGAAATCTTGGCCCCAAGAACATCGGCGGCAATTGTCAGAATGTCTTTGGTCTTGTTGTTGATAGGCATCTGGAAGACAGCATCCTCAGGCGTATTCTTGGCGGCCTCGGAGAGGAATTTGTGTTCTGCTTCGGCCTGTTCGATTTTCCCCGTTCCAGCCAGCGCCATGCCATGCGCAAAACGCCAGAAAACGGTGGTGACCTGCATGGATGGATCTGGCTTAGGCGTCTTCAAAATGCTGTCCCATTGATGAAAGCGAATATCCACCGCCAGCGGGATCGTCATGAATCCTTCCAGTGGAGGCATCTCCTTCACGTGCGGAGCGACGTGGGCGGCCAGCATGTCCCCACCTTTTTTTGCTTCCAGATAATTTCCATCCATGGCCGAGCACATAGCGATGAAGTGCAGATTGTGGCTGTAGTACATCATCGGGTAGATGCCCTGGGCCCCACTCGCCTTGATGTAAGCGCGGTCTACCGCGGCAGCAACTTCATTGGATTTGACCGCTGCATCGTAATCGCCTGTGCGAATGTAGACGTGGGCAGGCATGTGTACGATGTGTCCTGCCGCTGGAGCCAGAGCTGCGAGTTTATTGGCTCCCGCTAAAGCTCGTTCTGGATTTGGGGACGCCTCGACTGTGTGGATGTAGTAGTGGATGGCTCCGAGATGATTAGGGTCACGTCGAATTACCGATTCAAGCGTAGAGACAATTTCCGTGGTTCCGGCTTCAGGAGTTCCGTCAACATGCCACAGTCCCCAGGGATGCAGATTCATGGCGGATTCGGCAAATAGTGTCGCCGCGTCCAGATCGTCGGGGAAGTTCTTCACAACCTCGCGCATAGCTTCGTGATACTCTTCCGCGGCTTGGCGGCGGTCAGCCTTGGCATCAGCGGGGAAACGCTTTGCCATCGCATCGATGTATGCCTTTTCACTAGCCGGCGCATTGGTCGAGAGGTCAACAGCTGTCTGGATCGCTTCATGCGCTTTGGCAAAGCGTGGATCATCCGCCGGATCGTTGTAGTTCGGACCAACAGCTTCAGCCACTCCCCACCACGCAATGGCCAGCTTGGGGTCCAGTTCGCCAGCATGCTGGAAGGAACGCGCAGCCTCATCATGATTGAAGGCGTAGATGTAGCGTAGTCCCTGATCGAAGAATTTCTGCGCTTCAGGATTCTTGGTGGAAACGGGATGATGCAGATTCCCTAGCCCAGTCACAAGCGTTACCGGTTTTGCCTTGCCCTGATGGGCGGCATGGTCTTGCGCGACGGCGGTCAGCGACAAAGCCATTACAAACACGATGGAGATTCGAGAAGTCATCGGACTACCTCCTGAAATCGAACATTACTTATGAGAAAGCCCTAGCGACGAGCGCGCTTTGAATAGAGTCGTAGCATAGCCCAAAAGCCGGGAAAATCGCAATTGGTAGACCGCTTAAGCCGTCAGTTAAACGCTATTTACGCGCTGAACTGCCGCAGATGGTGGTTCATGTGAAGATAAGCCCACCGCATCAGTTCTTTTCGCGACATCTGTCCAAATATAGGATGAGGTGAGAATTGTGGCACTGGTGATTCGCACGTAAACCGGTCCATCAATTTGAGAAGTTCCTTGCGGTCCTCCGCAAACTCAACCGGACGTGTGCCGCCGATTTCCTGGTCCATTTCCGGGCGAGTTTTAAAGCCACGAGGCCACGGGATGGGAAGCCAAAGCGCCGCCAGCTTCAAAATCTTATTGGGAGGTAGGTCGGTAGCATTTTTTTCGCCTAGGATGCGGCGGAAGGAATCCGCCAGATGACAGATCATCTGGTTGGCAGACATGCGGCCCCAGCGTCGCTGGCTTTCTGGGCGAATAGTTTGCAGGCGCTGCTTGATTTCCTGCTGGATGGACAGTTCCGCGAGGGTTTTCATCGTTGCAGGCAATGTTACTAGAGGCGGCTTGGCCTTGCATTCGCAGACCATGTATCCTCATAAATTCAGCATTCTGCTTTTGCGATAAACTTTGGAACCCATCACTCACTTTCTAACCGGCGCTTGCCTCGGACGCTCGGGATTCAATCGCAAAACCGCTCTGGCCACGGCCACAATGTGCCTGGCAGCTGAAGCTCCTGACCTCGACATTTTCGGTAACTTTGGAGGGCCAGCATTTGGGTTCGGGCATCATCGCGGATTCACCCATTCTTTTCTAGGCGCATTTTTAGTATCGGGGCTTGTGGTTGGATTTATGTATTTGATATGGCGATCGGGACTTGTGGCCGGATTAAAGTCTTTGGTAAGGCGAGTTCTTGGCAGAAAGGCGCAATATAATTTGCAGCCGCAATGGGGCCTTTTATACGCCTTAGCTTACCTGGCTTGTATGAGCCACATACTTCTCGATTTCACCAATAATTACGGCATCCGGCCACTCTGGCCATTTTCCGAAAAGTGGTATTCCTGGGACATTGTTTTTATCGTTGAGCCCGTATTGCTGGTTCTACTGATCGGGGGACTGGCGTTGCCGGCTCTGTTCTCGCTGATCAATGAGGAAGTAGGCGCTCGTGTCAAAGGACCCAAAGGTCGCGCTGCCGCGATTCTGGCATTGCTCGGTGTTTGCTTTACCTGGGGCGTGCGGGACTACGAACATCGCCGCGCAGTCAATGCGCTAGATGCCAGACTGTATCGAGATGCTGACCCTCTGCGCGTCTCCGCTTTCCCTGCCATGCTGAACCCGTTTCAGTGGTATGGAGTCGTCGAAACAACTAATTTTTTTGCCACCATGCCGGTTGATTCGCTTGTCCCGGAAGTTGACCCGCAGGGACAGATGGATATTCGCTACAAGCCGGAAGAAACACCGATCACGATCGCGGCCAAGAAATCTTATCTCGGCCGTTTTTATTTCGATTGGGCCCAATATCCCATGACGGAAACCGACAAGCTGGAGTCAGGTGGCTACGTAGTCCGTTTTAGCGATTTGCGCTTTGAATATTTCGGCCGTCGCGGACGGAATCCTTTGGGCGCCGGAGTAGAGTTGAACCCCGATTTGCGCGTAGTCAGGGAGTTCATGGGTACACGGAGCCGGTTGGTCGAAGATAGGCCAGCAAAACCATAACTTGACGCCATTTTCTCAACAGGCCACAATCATTGTTCAAGTTTGCCGAGGTCAAAGATGCTTGCATACGTGTTCGTTCTGATTGCTGTGGCGTTTCGCTTCATTCCTCACCCTTGGGGGTTTACACCCATTCCCGCGTCGCTCCTGTTTTTTGGCGCGAAAGCGCCACGCCGCATGCTCTGGTTACCGGTCGCGCTCATGATGGTATGCGACATCATATTGACGAAATACGTATATGGCATGGCGATTAGTTGGGACCAATGGGTGACTTGGGCCTGGTACGCGGGAATTTTATGGCTGGGCACAAACTTGAAGAATAATCACAAGCCGGTGCGCGTAGTGGTGGCTTCACTGACCACGTCAGTTTCGTTTTTTGTAATCAGCAACCTTGCCGTATGGGCGGCAACCAACCTCTATCCTCATACCCTTACTGGATTGATGATGTCCTACACCATCGGATTGCCGCATTTCCAGCGCAGCATGCGCGGTGATTTACTGTTTACCGGCATCATGTTCGCCACGCCCTATGCGCTGCACTGGATGGCCGGCGCATTTGAAAAAGACAGCGACCACATCGCGGCAGCCTAAACTGGCCATGTAGAGACGGGACTTGTCCCATCACGCGAGCAAAGCGAGGCGAAATGAGCCAGTCGAGCCCTACTGGCTTACCTGCCCATCATTCGAATTCTTACGCTTGCCTTTAACCCTCCGCAACAGCCACCAGATCGCCAGAATTTCAAACACAGCCCCCAGCACCCAGAAAATATGCTGGCCGAGAAACTTCCCGCTTATTTCCGCGATTTTGGGCCCGAATTTAATGGTGAGCAGCGAGAGAATCATGAAGCGGACGAACCGCCCGGAGAAGATGGCCAGCAAGAAATGCCAGAAGTTCATTTCAAATGCAGCCGCTGCCAGAACGAATAAGTTTAAACGGTGTAGGCGGAGGCAGCATGGAGGGAAACATCAGTGCCCAAAACTCATGCTTCTCAAAAGAGGCATGAATTTTGTCAAAGCGCTCGGGCGACATTTTCTTGCGTAAAAGTTTCTCGCCACCCTCATATCCAATCCAGTAAAGAATGCAGCTGCCCAGCGCCGAACCAACAGCTCCCATCACCACGTAAAGAAGAAAGGCAGAGGGCTTCTTGTACACATAGACGGCGATTACCGGGTCCATAGGTAAGCCAATAGCTGCCGCGTCCATGGCGGAAATGAACAGTACCCCCCACGGGCCCATAGGCGCCAGAATTTTCCAGAGGAAGGCGGTGTACTTGGTGAGGATGGTTTTTATCGTTTTCAAAAGGAGATTCTAACAGGTGACAAACCGTAGCCTTGCTGTCAATCCCGCGCTGCGTATATGATCCGGCACCATGCGAACACTGTATGTCTTGGCGGGCTTTCTTCCTGCTGATCTCTCCCGTTTACGCGCAACAATATGACCTGGTGATTCAAGGTGGACGCGTGATCGATCCAGAAACTGGATTGGACGCGGTCCGCAACGTCGGCATCAGCGACGGTAAAATTGTTCGCATAGCAGAAGCTGAATTGAACGGAAAACGCGTAATTGCAGCCAAAGGCCTTGTCGTCTCACCGGGTTTTATTGATCTGCACCAGCACGGGCAAGATCTGGAAAATCAGCGGATGAAAGCGCTGGACGGTGTCACCACCGCCCTTGAAATGGAAATCGGCAAACCGGATGTCGCCAGTTTTCTGAAGAGGCAGGAAGGCCATTCGCTTCTGAACTATGGCACTACCGCTAGCCATGTCGCGGCCCGTTCTTTAGTGTTCGGAACACCGCTGCCAGATAATGGGCTGCTTCCTAAATCAGGCCCGGCCACCAACAATCCTGCCACTCCAGAGCAGATCGCAAAGATCAAAGAGCGTCTGCGTCACGAACTCGACGCAGGAGCTCTCGGTATTGGTATGGGGATTCAATACACACCCGGAGCAACTCGCTCGGAAGTCATCCAGATGTTTCAGTTTGCCGCTGAGAACAAGTTGCCAGTTTTCACTCACGTGCGAAGCGCCGGAAAAGTGGAGCCGGGATCAAGTGTCGAATCAATTAGCGAAGTCATCGGCGCGGTCGCTGTAACTGGAGCCTCGCTGCATATTGTCCACATCAACAGCAGCTGCGGGTCGGATGTTCCAGGAATGCATGCAGATGGTCGCCGGCGCGCGTGCGCGTGGATTGGATGTCACCACTGAAGCCTATCCCTATGAAGCAGGCATGACCACCATCAACTCCGCGCTTTTTAATCCCGGCTGGCAAGCCAAGTACGACATTTCTTATAAGGACCTGATGTTGCCCGAGAACGGCGAGCGCCTGACGAAAGAACGGTTCGATGAATTGCACGCTTCCAGTAATCCTCAACTTGTCATTACATTTACCAACAGCATGCAGGTTATCGACGCTCTCATCCCCAACCCGCTGATCATGATCGCCAGTGATGGAGAGAAGGGCCATCCTCGCGACGCCGGTACGTACTCGCGGGTTCTATCTCGTTACGTGCGCGAGCAGGGCACGATCACGTTGATGGACGGCTTGCGCAAGATGACGTTGATGCCGGCACAGTGGCTGGAGAAGTCGACGCCGGAAGGACGAAAGAAAGGCCGATTGCAGGAAGGAGCCGATGCCGACATCACGGTATTTGATCTGCAAACCATTAAAGACCATTCCACATTTCAGCATCCCATCGAGCCTAGTGTGGGAGTTCAATATCTGGTTGTTGGTGGGACGGTCGTAGTAGATCAAGGAAAGATTGTTCCGAATATTTTTCCGGGCCGAGCATTACTCGGCCCAGGCAAGCAGAATTGACGATTACATCTTCGGGAAATTGGGATCAGCCTTCACCTCAAGAATCTGCTTGGTGTGGCGTTCGCTGTGAGCGGTAAGGAAAAGCACCCACTCATACGCATCCAGCTTCTTGCCCATCGGGCTGTCGGTTGCGTGGTCACGCAGATCGTTGTGGCTGTTTAGAAATGCTTCGGTTTCCTGACGGCTCTCAAGGAAATGTTTTAGTGAAGCCTCGGGAGAACCGAAACGATTGGTCGGCTTCAGCGGTTCCGGAGCCTGCGCTTTATGGGATCGATCTGGAACCTTCTCAACCACCGTATCGTCTAGTGTTTTGACATCTTCACTAGTGCCGCGAGCCGGAGCCTTCATCACATTCTGTGTAATATTGCCGCGGATAAAATCCTCGGCGGCTGCGATGTGCTCCATGACTTCAGCCACCGACCAGCGATCAGGAGCAGATTTAAAGTTCCACTGAGCGGCTGAGAGGCCCTTGGTGGCGTCAATTACGCCTTGCTTGGTGCTCTCTAAATATTTCAATGCTTTGTCTTTTTCGGCCTGAGTCTGGGCAAAAGCCGAGCTCACCAATGCCACGGCGAGCGCCATACACGCAAGATATCGCTTCATAATTTTCCTCCACGGATGGATTGCAATAGTACACGAGGCTAGTCGTGCTTGGTGTTACCAGCCAATAACTGAAGAGCGTGAGGCAACAGATCAATCACTGCTTCCAAAGATTCGACCGCACCTTTAGGACTGCCGGGAACATTAAGAACCAGCGATTTTTCCCGCACACCGCAAATCCCTCGGCTCAGAGCTGCGAGAGGAGTTTTCTTCGTTCCCTCCGCTCGCATACGTTCAGCTATTCCTTCCACGGTGCGAGTGCATACCATGCGTGTAGCTTCTGGAGTGACATCGCGCTGGGCAATGCCGGTTCCACCAGTAGTGACGACCAGGCGAGCTTCGTCGGTCAAAAGAACGATCGCATTGGAAATTGCCAAGGCGTCGTCAGAAACGATCTCTGTAGCGACGACAGAAAATTTGTGACGGGTAAGAGCTTCAGCAACTGCAGGGCCAGAAATGTCTGTGCGCTCGCCTTTTGCACAGGAATCGCTGACTGTTAGTACGGCTGCTGTGAGGGTGGGATTCTCAGTTCTCAGTTTTCAGTTCCTAGATTAGGTATCGAGGAGGACATCGTCTTCCTCAGATACGGCAGGGTTGCCTTCCTCGCGGTTGGCTTCATCAAGCAAGCGCAGGCCTTCCATCAGCAGGCCTTGGGTGTTGAGAGTAGTGGTTTGCTGGGTAGTCTTGCCTTCGAAGTTCATTTCGAAGTTGCCGCCAGTCCAACGCAATACTTTGAATACGGCCGCGTCCCCGGTCACTTCGCCATATTGAGCGTGAGTCACCTGGCCTTCACTAAAAAACATTTCGCAGCGCTCGCCTTCGTTGGTGAATGTGATATGACAACTCTTGCGGCCCATCTCCAGCGACTGCACCAGGTCAATTACATTCATCTGCGAAAGATTGCCACGCAAGACTCCATCTGACGGCGCCGTCTTGGCCATCTTCTCCAGCGCGATTCGATCAATTACGCGCTTGATGCGGCGGATGGCATCTTTCAAAAAGAAGGGTTTTTCAACGAAGTCATCCGCCAGGTGGTCCTGATGGGAAAGCTTCTCTGATATTTCCGATTTTGTTGCCAGGAGTACAACTGCGGTGGATTGAGTCGCCGGGCGGCTGCGTAGTTTGTCTACCAACTGGCGCCCATCCATGCTGGGCATGTGGTAATCGCTGACCAAAAGATCTGGAGGGTCGTCTACCGCTTTGAGCAGCGCGTCCGCCCCGTCGGTGGCGGTTGTTACCTGTGCCAAAGCTGAGAGAGCTTCGCGCAGCAGGCCCATGACCATGGGATTGTCATCAACTAGCAGGATTTTGACGTTGCTTGCCATTCGGCCTAAGTTTTCTTGCGGCGATAGTCACCGCTTTTACCGCCCGTCTTACTCTCTAGCACAACTTCGCGGATTTCAATGCCCTTATCGAGGGCTTTACACATATCGTACACGGTCAGGGCAGCCACGCTGACGGCAACCAGGGCTTCCATCTCAACTCCTGTCGTTGCCGTGGTAGTAACTTGTGAGGTAATAGTGACGCCATTTTCGCACAGCCGTAGAACCACATCAATGTGGGACAGGGGTAGCGGATGACACATTGGGATTAGATCGGCAGTTTTTTTGGCTGCCATAATGCCTGCCAGCCGCGCGACTTCCAGCGGGTCGCCCTTGGGGTTTTTGGGGATTGCCTTAAGTACTGCTGGCTTTAAGGCTACAAAGGCGCTGGCGTCGGCCTGACGCTTGCTGGTGGCCTTGCTGGATACATCTACCATTTTGGCCCGGCCGCTGCGATCGTAGTGAGAGAGGCTTTTCGCCATGAAGCAATCTTACCTGAGCCAATTAGCGCATGAGGACAGGGACCCATTCACCAGCAACGATGCGGTGTTGGTCCGGCGCGATCACAATGTAGCAATTGGCCCGGGCCTGCGCAGCAATATCGCCCGAACCATGCCACTGAGCCAGTTCAACCTGGGCATCTTCGAATTCTCCAGAGAGGTGGGCCGGAAGGAACCGTTTCAGTCCAGTTTTGACTTTGATTTCAGCCATTAGCCGGGCACGCATAAAAACCAACTTATGTGGCATTGCACCCGCCAGCGCATCCAGCACCGGGCGAACGAAAAGCTCGAAAGTCACCATGGTGGAAACAGGGTTTCCCGGAAGACCAAAGAAATACTTGCCGTCCACCCGCCCGAACACGATGGGTTTTCCGGGTTGGATCTTTGCTCCTGTAAAGAAGAACTCAGCGCCTAGTTCGGTCAACACCTGCTCCACCAGATCGTACTTCCCCATCGAAACTCCGCCCGCCAGCAACAACAGGTCAGCTTCCAATCCATCGTTTATCAATTCGCGAAGGCGTTTCGGTTCGTCAGGCGCGACGGGAAGCAGGACAGGTTCCCCGCCCGCAGACTGAATCTGTGCCGCCAGGGAATAGCTGTTGGAATTACGAATTTGTGTCGGCCCAGGTTGTGCATCAATATCAACGATCTCATCTCCCGTGGAGAGCACCGCGACTTTAGGCTTCTCATACATAAGCAGTCGCGTTTTTCCAACCGATGCCGCGACGGCAATCGCAGCCTGATCGAATCGCATGCCCGCGCTAAGCAACCGCTCGCCTCGCTTGGCTTCTGAACCAACCGCAACGATGTTGTCCCCAGCAGAAATTCCCTGATTGATCTCAACGTGGTCGCCTTGAAGCGACGTGTACTCGACCATGACGACTGCATCCGATCCCGCTGGTGCGGGTGCTCCAGTCATGATCGTTGCCGCTTGACCCGAGCGGATGGAAGGTATGGACTCTGGTTTCGCTCCAGCCCGAATTTCACCGACCACTCGTAGGGTGACAGGAACTGTGGACAAATCATTCGCAATCACCGCGTATCCATCCCGAGCAGCCCGCCGGAAGGGTGGAAAATTACGATCGGCGGCTACAGTTTCCGCCAAAATACGGCCTAGGCCATCGAGTAATTCCAGTGGTTCCTTGCCTACGGGCGCTAGCTGTGCAGCGTGTGTTTCGACCATATGACGAGCGTCTTCGAAGCTGAGTACAGCTGATCTTGCGGACGGCGCTGCCATGCAGAAGATGATACGAGGGCAAGGAGGGAAAATCTAATCTGCTAAAAACGAGAATCTGACAAGGCGTGCTTCAATCCCTGGGTGTCATTGGCATGTGCCAATGCGGTTTGCAAATCCACAATGCCATTTCGCACAAGTTTCTCGATCTCGGCATCGAAATGCTGCATTCCTTCAGCTGCTCCGCCCTTAATGGCTTCAAGTAGATTGTGGCCGCTGGTATCTTCACATTCCACGGCCCCGGCGGTACGTGACGTGAGCTTGAAGATTTCAATTGCGGCCACGCGGCCGCGGCCGTCCTTGCGAGGTAAGAGGCGCTGCGAAACGATATGGCTCAAATTCTTGGCCAGCCGGGCGCGAATGGATTTCTGCTCGTCACCCGAAAAACCAGATGTCAGCCGGTCGATTGTTTTTGCCGCATTCACCGAATTCACTGTGGAGAGAACGACATGCCCGGTTTCAGCCGCTTCAACTACACGTTCGGTTGTTTCCCGGTCGCGTAGTTCACCAACCAGAATCACCTTGGGAGCCTGCCGCAGTGCTGCCCGCATGGCGATGGCGAAGCTGGGAGTGTCTATATGCAACTCCCGCTGATGTATGGTCGCGCGCTTGTGCTTGTGCAGAAATTCGATTGGGTCTTCGATGGTAATGATGTGGCAAACCTGCTGCTCGTTGATGCAGTCAAGCAAAGTAGCCAATGTGGAAGACTTGCCTGATCCGCGTGGACCGGCAACCAGCACAATTCCCTTTTGCAAATCAGCAATT
The DNA here is from genome assembly GCA_963792305.1 of uncultured Acidobacteriaceae bacterium. Lineage (GTDB taxonomy): Bacteria > Acidobacteriota > Terriglobia > Terriglobales > Acidobacteriaceae > CAWBXL01. Next base: position 44,215 of record CAWBXL010000133.1, read on the forward strand.
TCTTTGAGATGCAGAGGAAGATTCAGTGTGGCAAAGCCGGGAATAGTCGTGGGAATCACACGCATGACCACCGCGCAGCTTCCACGTTGAATAAATACATTGACACGAAAGCGGGCTATACCCGGCAAACCGTAAGAGATATCGCAGGACCCTTGCTCACGCAGAATGTTGATGGCTTGCTTGTTGTTGCCAATTAAATCGGACGCGATGCGGCGGGTATCATCCGGGGTCAAAGACTCGAGCCCTGGAGCATGTATAGGAATGAGTTGCCCATGCACTTCAATCTGTGGCCGCCGCCCGGGCGAGAAAATGAGATCGCTGATCTGGTCATTGGCCCGCAGTACGGCCGCAAGAAGATCTTGTGTGGCCGAGGCCCCGGAACCGGGAGCTTCAATCGAGATTGAAATGGGCGCAATGCCAGGGGTTGCCATACGACCTCAAGAGTCGGGCGCGTGGGGGAAGTACGATGCGGAACGTGCCAATTTAAATTTAACGAAACCGGCGGTGGGCTACTAGGAAGAACGTCAAGTGCATACACCTTCGTAATGCAGGGATGGGAAGGCACAAAAAAAGGGCGGCCGCAGCCGCCCTTAACAAAGATGACGAAGCTTATTTCTTTACCGCAGCTGCTTTCTTCTTGGTTCCATAGGTGGTTTCAATCGTAGCGCCCATGCCTTGCAACATGGCCTTCGACTCCTCTGCATGTGGGCCATCTGGCTTCAGCTCAAGATATTTTTGGAATGATTCAGCAGTGCCATCCGGAGCAACCATCTTGTCGCCCTTAATGGTTGCCAGCTGCATCAGGTTCGATCCCTTCCAGTAGTAAGCGTCCGCTTTGGTGGGATCCGCCGCAATGGCCTTGTCAAACGCGTCGATCGCCGCATGGGCCATCTTGGCGTCACCGGTCTTGTTAGCATTGGTCAAGGCTGCGCCGAGATTGAAGAAATACATTCCCCCATTCGGGGGATCAACTTGAGCGGCCTGGCCGTAAGCGGCAACCGCGCCATCGGTATTCCCCGCTTTTCCGTAGGCGTTGCCCAAGCCATTGTAGTAAGCGGCCAGCCTCTTGTTGGCCTCAGACTGAGCGTTCGCGTCCGGCTTTTGAGCCGAGGAACCTTCCTTTGCCATATCAGCCTTTTTAAGGTCGATTGCCTTCTGGAAGTCGGTATGAGCAGTGTCTAAACGCTTGGCTTTTTCCGCAGCGTCGGTCTGTTTTGATGCAGATTGGGAATACGCATCTCCCAATTGATACCACAGCACGTCGCGCGTACCATCGAGGTTTGTCGCCTCGGTTAAAAGGGCGATAGCATTATCGTAGTCGCCGGCCTTGGAAGCATCAGTGGCAGCCTTTAATTTCTCATTCAGAACTTTGACAGTTTCGCCTTCCTTGGCGGCGGCCGCCTGGTTCTCTTTTAACTGTGCCTGGGCCTGTTTCGCCTGTTCGGCGGTCATGCCCTTTTGTTGCAGCGCTTGTGTCTGCTGTGCTTTTACATCGAAGTCAACCGGTTGATTGTCTCCGCTCTGCACCTGCACATTGTCCACTTTGTCGATTTCCTTGCCATCCGCTCCGATCAAGATGACCGTGTATTGATGGGCAACCGAAACTCCAATGGACATGTATTCGCCCTTGCCGTTGGTCTTCATGTCGAACTTCTGCCCGGTGTCCTTGCTCAGATAGCGGACCGTGGCACCCACAATCGGCTTGCCATCAGCGTCCTTGCATATGCCTGAAACTTTTCCAAAAGTCTGTGGCCACGCCGACGTGGCGCCCAGCGTGATCAGCATCATGGCCACCAGCGCTAGTGTGAATCGTTGCCTCATCTCTGCCTCCTAAAATCGTCTTGCTTAGATGCGATTCCGATCAACCCTGTGATCGGTCAAACCAACAGCTACGGCTAAACTCTTTCCGCAACCGGCGCATAAGGAATTGGATCTTCAGCCCCACCATCCTGAAACGCCCGTAAGCGCAGCACACAGCTATCGCACATTCCGCAGGCCTTATCCTCACGGCTGTAGCATGACCACGTTAAATGGAAGGGAGCACCCAGTTCAAGGCCACGGCGAACGATGTCGGCC
>CAWBXL010000134.1:0-25984 GCA_963792305.1 uncultured Acidobacteriaceae bacterium
TCGATGCGCGGGGCTTCGTAGCGGTAGCCGGGCGGGGTCGGTCTTCCCTCGCGGCGTGGAAGCCGTACTCGGGGAAGGCGCCGTGGATGTACTTCGTGTCGCGGTAGTTGGCTGGCCTCGATGAACCACGGGTCGCGCTGCGGCCCCATCTCGCCGGCGAACTGGCCGGGGATGACGCGGCCGGTGTTGTGGACAAGCCGCTCGGGCAGCACGACGGCCGGCGGCAGGTTGTTCCGCGGGGCGGACGAGCGCCGCCGACGACCGACGGCGATCGACGGCCAGTCGGTCGGCTGCGGCGCGGTCGCGGTCGAAGCCCGGCGGCAGCGTCGATGCGGCCGGTGAGCATGATGTGGTGGCCGGCCGAGTGGTCGTTCGACGGGTGCGTCAGCGAGCGGACCAGCGCCCAGTGGTGGCTGCGCTGCGGCCAGCATCGGCAGGTGCTCGCAGATCGCACGCCCGGCGTGCGCGTGGCGATCGGCTTGAACTCGCCGCGGATCTCGTCCGGGGCGTCGGGCTTCAGGTCGAAGCTGTCGTGCTGCGCCAGGCCGCCGGAGAGGAAGATGTAGATGACCGACCTGGCCTGCCGGCGCCGGCGGCGCCGGCCGGCGGCCGCCAGGGCGCGCAGGCGCGGCGACGTGGTTCATGCCCAGGCCGAGCAGACCCGATCGCCCCGGCCTGGATGGCCGTCCGCCGCGACGCCATCGGGTGGTGAAATTGCGTTGGCTGCTCTAAGTCGCGGAAAGTCCCCTGCTCGTAAATCGACCGGGCACAGGTACGAGAATCTGATTCGGGATCGAAACCTCTCCGGATCATGATCAGGGACGGGGCGGCTGCGCGTCAACCCCCTTTAGTGAGCGAACGAGGGGACGGACGGGTTGCCGTGGGGCAGCGTGGGATGGGCCGCACCGTGGCTTCATATCCACACCCACCCTAACGCGACCAGTTCGAAGATCCCCAGCAGCACGCCCAGGCGGGTATGCCGACGAACACTTCGAGCGGAATCCGCCATCTCCATTCCCCGAGACGATCCGACGCCCTCCGCGGCAGGTCGAAGGCGAACGAGGCGGTGGGGACGGTCAGCACCATGATCGGGCATCCCACGTAGACCCCGGCGGGGAGGACGAACTCGTTATCCCAGTCGGGGGACAACACCCAGGTAATGGGGACGCAAAGGAACACGGCCGCGGCGAACATCGAGCCGGCAAGGCCGGTGCGGCCGGCGAATTGAAGGGCGGCCTCTTTGACGGCGTACAGGGACAGGACCAGGAAAGCGGTTCCGGCATGGAAGACCCACAGATTATTGTCGTAGTCGACCCACACCGGTTTGCTCCCGCCCGAGCGGATCCTCGGTTGCCCGTCGTCATTCCGGCCGGTTTTTTTGGTGTCCAAGGAATCGTCCGGGGGACGAAACTCGTATTCCACCTTCTCGCCGTCGCGAACCTGTCGGACCCCCTCGAGAACGATCTTGTCGTCCACATCAACTCCCTTCTTGATGACGAAGATGTCCTCCATTTCGTTCTGGACGACGATCTCGCGCTGATGCGCCACGTCATCCTTGCCGACGACGTAAACGTACCGCTTGTCGAGAATCTCGAAAGTCGCCCGCTGAGGGATGACGATGGCGTTCTTCAACGTCCGGTGGATCAACACGGTGCCGGTCTGACCGTGACGCAGCAGGCGGTCCGGGTTCGGAAAATCCGCGCGGAAGGGGATGTTCCCGGTCTCGTTGTTGAATTGGGCCTCGATCGCACCGATCTTGCCGGCTCTGCTTGAACTTGCTGCCGTTCGCCAGCACGAGTTCGATTTTCGGCTCCTCCTTATCCTGACCCGGGCCGGCCATGTATTCGAGGTAGCGGGCCTCGGGCACGTTGAAATAAACCCACATCACGCTGTTGTCGGACAAGGTCGTGAGGAGTCCCCCTCCTTGACCAGGCTGCCCTGCTGCTCGTGCAGGCGGTCGATGATGCCGTCGAAAGGTGCTCTGACGGTGGTAAAGTTCAATTCGGCCTTCGCCAGCTTCGCCTTGGCCTGGGCCTTGGCCAGTTTGGCCTCGGTACAGCGCCACCTCATTCTGAGAGACCACTTTCTTCTCGAACAACTTCTTGGTGTTATTGAACTCCAGTTCCGCGAGCTGGACCTCGGCCAACTCGGCGTCCAGCTTTGCCTGGTAAAGAGTCGGGACGATCTTGAACATCAAATCGCCCTTTTTCACCGCCTGGCCCTCCTTGACCGGGATCTCCTCGAGATACCCGTTCTGCCAGGGCACGGACATCGATGTGGCGCTGCGAGTGGATCTGGCAGACATATTGCTGGGTGATGATGACGTCCTTTACCTTGGGGCTGGTGACCACGATCTTGTGGTGCTCCACGATCGGGCATCTCTGACCTTCGCTTGCTCCGGCTGAATCTCTGCTTCCAGACGCCTCGCTTTGACCTTGAGGAAGGAACGGCCACGTCCCCTGCGGCCTGCGCCCTGGCCTAGCGATTTTCTCGTATTCCTTCATCCGTCCACGATGTTCTTGTAGAGCGTGAGTGCGATCCGACTGCTTCTCCGGCGGCAGTCCAGTTGCGCCTCGAGGACCAGCAGCTTCGCCTCATAGAGTCTCTTCGGTGCCGCTTCGCATTCTTGGAATGCCTTGGCGATCTGGTCTGCCATCTCCTTCAAGTCGCGGTCCGCTCCTTCTGGAGTTCCTTGACCGTCTTGGCCGGCTTTCGGATTCTGTTCCCTGCGTGCAGGAGCTTCTCTCGTCCTGCGGGCTGGCAGGAAGCGGTCAGCAGAGCGGCTGCCATACGGTCAGGAGTATGCAGGCATCCTCATGTGGACCTCCGAGAACTGGCTGCCTGTGGACCGTGATCCGGGAGAAAAGTGTCAGAATCTCGTTACGGAAAACTTGCCTCTTTGGCCACCCGAACGGATGACGGGTGGGCTCGAACGGCTCACGCGACGCATCGACGCTGCGTCCCGGCGAGCCCGGCAGGCGCAGCTGCCGGCCATGACGCAGACCTCGGCGTCGCACCACGATGCACAGCCCTGCGGGTGTACACCGGCCGACGGGAGACCGAACTGGGCCGCCGCGAGGAAGAACGGCACGCCCACTCCTGCCCGTCCTTCACCAGAGGGGCGCGGGGTTGTGCGACAGCACGCCCGGCTACCGTGCGGCCCTCGAGGCTCCTCTCCCGGATGGCGAGGGGAAGTAACGCCGGTCCCCTGCCGAAGCGTCCAGCGCAGCGGGTTCGACACCGCGACGCTGCCGGCCGGCACGACGCGGTGTCTCAACAGCCAGGGTATTCGTGCGTCAGCGCGCCACGGGCCTCGTGCGGCCCGCCGGCAGGACGAGGTTTTGCTGGTCTACTGGTATGCCCAGCGGCACGATGTCGTGATCCCGCGGTTCCCGCCAGGAGAAGTGACGCGCAGTTCAGCGGCGGCGAGAGCGGTTCCGAGGGTGGGTCCCGGCGAAGACCACCGTGCGGGAGTCGGACCCGCGAGGGTCGAACTCCCGCACGGGGTCCGCAACCCGAGGGTCATCCGTCGATCCCCAGCAGCTCGCACGCCTGCGCGTAGCCCGGGGCGGGGCGGCCGTACTCGCTGGCGGTGACGCGGGCCAGGGCGACGAGCTGCCGCCAGCGGAAGGCCGGCCGGCGTCGTGCGCGAACTCCTCGCGTCACCGTGCGGTAGTACTTCTCGGCGTGCAGCGCCCCGTCCTCGCTGACGGCGTAGCGCAGCAGCAGGTCGAACACCGGCCGCGCGGGCGTGGCCCAGCTCGCCGTAGCGGTGCACCAGCGGCGCAGGCCGGGCCTGGTCCTTGCGCCTGGATCGCCGCCTCGGTCTCGCGCGAGCAGCGTCGGCCGGCGTCGGTCGCCTTGACCTTCTCCAGGTGCTCGGCCAGCGGGTACGGCGTCCTTGAGTCTGCCCGCCGCTCTGGCCGGCCGTGTGGTACGCGCCGACGATCAGGCTGGCGACCGTGTTGCGCGGGTTGCTGACCCGCGGCGATGTTCCGCCAGGCGTTGGCCGCGTCGGAGGCGTGGACGCCGACCGAGTCGCCGTGGACGCTGCCCACCGGCTTGCCGGCGCTGTCGGTCCTCGGGCGCGGCCGGGGTCGCGCAGCACGAGCTGGTTGGCCGCCAGCGAGATCGCCTCGCCGACGGCCTCCGGCGCGAAGCCCTCGGCCAGCGCCGCGGCGACCGCGTCGGCGGCCTGCTCCCGGCTCGCCGCCGTAGATCGACCTCGGCTCAGCTGCTCGACCCAGGCGTCGTCGGCCGTCGCGCGTGCCGGGCTGCTGGCCGAGCAGCTTGTACTGGTCGAGCAGCTTCGGCAGCACGCGTGCGGATCGCCGGCTCGGCTGCTGTGCCGCGTCGCTGCTCCTCGTCGACGCAGAAGCGGACCGACTGCCGCAGCAGCGTGTGGGCGTGCTCCTTGCCGGTGAGGTCGAGCAGTGCCCAGGCCCGCCAGGCCAGCACGACGCGGTGGACGTTCGATGTCGTCCTGCGACGGCGTACTGGCAGGTCGTTGAAGGCCTCGTCGGGCGGCGCCCTTGGCGAGCGCGGCGAAGGTCCGCTCGGCCGTCGTTCGCGTCGTCCTTCCGGCGGCCGCCTCGCGGAGCGCCTCGCCGGCGCCTGCGCCCGTCGGGCAGCTCGGCCGGCTCGACCGGGTGCAGCACCTCGTGTCTTGCGGCCGCCCTTCTCCTGGATGCGGTTGGTGTTGCGGTAGAGCACCTTGAGCACCGGCAGCGGCCTGCGTCGCTCGGGCAGCTCGCGGCGCCATCTGGTAGGCCGGGGCCAGGGCCATGAAGGTGTGGAAGCCGATCGTAGTCCTGGCCGCCGAAGGTCGCGGGCGTTGGCCAGGGCGCCGGCCGCCGACAGCGTGCTTCAGGTCGGTGCCGTCCTTCAGCTTCTCGACCAGGATCGGCAGAGCTTGTCGGCCGGCGTCTCCTGCATCAGGGCGACCAGCGGCTTCGAGCTTGCCGAAGTCAGCGGTCGGGCGCGTCCTCGGCGGCCGGCGGCGGCGCCAGGCCCAGGTCGGCGGCGAGGGCCGGGCCGACGCTGGCGACCAGCATGCCCCGGCCGACGTCGGCCAGGAACTCCCGGCGATCGTGTGGACGCATGTCTACGACTCCTGAGAGGAGAGAAGGGATTCGGCGACCGCAATCGTTCGCCCGTGCCTCTAACAACGCGGGGCGTCACCGACCCAGGCACGCGTCGGCCCTGTGTAACGCCCGACGTTTGGGTAAGCTGAGAGAGGACCCCGTCCCGTGCCTGGTTTTGTCATGAACGAGACGATGAATCCCCCGCCATGCCCCTCGCCGGCGGAGTTGCGGGCCTTCGCCGTGGGCAATCTCGGCGACGCGGACATCGACCGCATCGCCGATCACGTCGTCGATTGCGAATCGTGCGACCGCGCCTGCGGTCGCTGGACGGACTGACGGACGGCCTGCTCAGGAGCCTCGAGGGGTTCGGCCCCGACGCATCGCCGCTGCCCCTCTGCCGGGGGCGCTGCTTCGAGGTCGCCCGAGCGCGGGGCGTTCATCGTGCGGCGAGACCTGCCCCGACGTGTCCCTCGATTCGGGCCGCCGACTGGCCCGGATGCTGGGCGAGGGGGCTGCCGGCTGGGCCGCTTTGAGCTGGAAGCGGAACTCGGCGTCGGCTCGTTCGGCCACGTCTTCCGGCCCGCGACACCGAACTGGATCGCCCCGTCGCCCTGAAGATCCGGCGGGCCGGCGAGCATCACCTCCGACGAGACCGCCGAGCGGTTCCATCGCGAGGCGCGCAGCGTCGCCCAGTTGAAGCACCGCGGCATCGTCGCCCTGTACGACACGGGGACCACCGAGGACGGCATCTGCTTCCTCGTCACGGAATTCGTCGAGGGCGAGACCCTGGAAGAGGCGCTGCGCAAAGGCCGCCGTCGATCCCGGCCGGGCGGCCCAACTCATCGCCGAGATGGCCGACGCCTTGCAGTACGCCCACGACCACGGCGTCATCCACCGCGACGTCAAGCCGTCGAACATCCTCCTCGACCGCGAGGGCCGGCCGCACGTCACCGACTTCGGCCTCGCCAAGCGCGACGCCGACGGCGAGACGATGACGTCGGACGGCCAGGTCATGGGCACGCCGGCCTACATGTCGCCCGAACAGGCGCGCGGCGAGTCGCACCACGTCGACGCCCGCAGCGACGTCTACAGCCTGGGCGTGATCCTCTACGAGATGCTGACCGGCGAGCGGCCGTTCCGCGGCAACGGCGGATGCTGCTGCTGCAGGTGCTCGAAGACGAACCCCGCCCGCCGCGCCGCTCAACGACGAGGTGCCGCCGCGACCTGGAACGATCTGCCTCAAGGCGATGGCCAAGTCCGCCGGCCGGACGCTATCACCAGGCGCCGCGCTGGCCGACGACCTGCGCCGCTTCCTGCGCGGGCGAACCGATCCTGGCCCGGCCGGAGGGCTATGCGCAACGCTTCTGGCGCTGGTGCCGGCGCAATCCGCTGGCGGTCTGCCTGTTCCTGGCGGTCGTCTTCGCGTCGAGCGCGGCGGTGCTGTACCTGTCGCGGCTGTCCGACCGGTTCGTCCGCCAGACGGCCCTGGAGAGCGCCCGGGCCGAGGCGGCCATGCTCGACGAGAACTGGCGCTTCTACTCCGAGCGCGTGGACGGGCTGAACTACAAGAAGACGAAGGTGCGCTTCTCCGAGCATTACGCGAAGGACGACGCGGCGATGCCGCTGCCGGCGACGTACGCCATCGACATCGCCGACCGCATCAGCCGGAAGGACCCGAACGTGCAGGCCCGCATCTACAGCCACTATCCCTGGCCCGGCCGGCAAGGCGGCGGCCCGCGCGACGACTTCGAGCGACGGGCGCTTGCGTGGCTCGAAGTCGAACAACGGCCAGCCCGAGCAGCGCTTCCGGCGAACATCACGAGATCAACGAGAAGGAAGGCGAGCGCTGGCTGTGGTATGCCCGGCCGTTCCAGCTTGCGGGCTTCACGCACCGCAATCTGCTCCTTGTTGGAGTCAATCACGAACACTGCGTCTGGCAAACGGTTCATGTTCTTGATGCCGGCCAGGTTTGCTTCCAAGTGCTTGCGTTCGCGCTCGAGCTTAATGACTTCTTTTTTCGGGAGCAGCTCATAACGGCCATCCGTGGCCATCTCATCGAGTTCCTTCAGCCGCTTCACCGATTTCTGGACTGTCACCCAGTTGGTGAGAAGTCCGCCCAGCCAACGCTGGTTGACATAAAACATTCCGCAGCGTTTCGCTTCTTCAGCGACTGCGTCCTGCGCCTGCCGCTTGGTGCCCACGAAGAGCACGGTTTTGCCTGCGGCGGTCAGTTCCTGCACAAACTTGGACGCCTCTTTGAACATCTTCAGTGTCTTTTGCAGGTCAATAATATAGATACCGTTGCGCTCGCCGAAGATGTATTCCTTCATCCTGGGGTTCCAACGTTTCGTCTGATGCCCGAAGTGAACACCTGCTTCGAGCAACTCCTTCATGGTGATATTAGCCAAACAACCTCCTCGTTGAGTCTGCATCCTTCGCGGCGATTTTGCCGCTCGGGATTGCCATTCCCGTCCCGTCCTTAGGCCGGGAAGAATTGAACACCTAAAAACTGCTCTGGCCGTTAGCCGTTTGTCATTGGCCAAAGACCAACCACTAGCGACCAACGCAGATTTACCGCTTGCTGTACTGGAAGCGAGCGCGTGCGCCCTTCTGCCCGTACTTCTTACGCTCTTTGCCGCGGGGATCGCGTGTGACCATGCCCGCAGTCTTCAACCCTTTGCGCAGTTCAGCGTTGAACAGCATCAACGCGCGCGTGATCCCGAGCTTTACTGCGTCCGCCTGACCATTCACGCCGCCGCCGGTTACGCGTGCCAGAACGTTGAACGTGGCTGCGGTGTCGGTGGATACCAGCGGCTGTTTCGCGCTGGCCCGCTGCGCCGGAGTTACGAAGTACTCCTCGAACGCTTTGCCGTTGACCTTGAAATCACCATTTCCGGGGCGCAGGTAAACACGCGCGATCGCCGTCTTGCGGCGTCCGGTTCCGTAGTATTGAACTAATTCAGCCATTCGTAGCTCTCAGCACTCAGCCGTCAGCTTTCAGCTAACAGCCCCTTCTTGAATTTAACTGGGAACCGGGAACTGACATCCCAGAACTGAAGTCCGTCCCGTATTCCGAAATCTTTTCACGCTGGTTTTTCTAACCACTAGCAACCAGTCACTAGCCACTGCCTACGCCAGCAGCACCAGATCTTGCGGCTTCTGCGCGGCGTGCGGGTGCTTGTCACCCTTGTAAACCTGAAGCTTGCTGATCATGTGCTTGCCCATTTTATTCTTGGGCAGCATACGTGCGACGGCGTCTTCCACAATGCGCTCGGGCTTCGCGGCCAACCGCTTGTTGAATTCTTCAGTCCGCAATCCGCCCGGATAACCGGTGTAACGGTGATAGACCTTCACTTCGGCTTTGACGCCGGTGGTCTTGATCTTGCCCGCGTTGATGACGATGACGTGATCGCCGGTGTCAATGAACGGGGTGTATTGCGGGTTCTCTTTACCCATGAGAATGCTGGCAACACGCGAGGCAATGCGCCCCAGCGGCTGCTTGGAAGCATCCACGACGTACCACTTGCGCACAATTTCCCCCGCTTTGGGGAAATACGTTGACATCAGAAATCTCCCAGAAATTTAAAAGTCCAAAGAAAACCGCTGAGTACCCTACATCAAGCGCAGATTGCGCGGGTGTTCAGGCGGGCAACCGCAGGACTACCAAAGACTTAAAGATAACGTAGCTTGTAGAGGATTGTCAACGCAGACCCTGCACCGCAATCAGGGCGCAGCTAATCGTAAGCTAATGCCTCAATTGGGTCTTTACTGGCCGCTTTCAGGGCCGGGTAAAGAGCGCCTGCCAACGCACCTACAATGGCAATGAGCGTGGTCTTACCAATCCAAGTCAGGTCTACATCCATGGGCAACACTGGAGCACGATAGTGTATGCCGGCGCCTGCGGCTAGACTTAGAGCCGTGCCCAGAATGATTCCCGCAATCGCCAGAGCGATTGTTTCACGGAGAATCAGGGCCACAATGTACTGCTTGGAAGCTCCCATGGATTTCAGAATGCCAATCTCCCGGGTCCGCTCCATGACCGCGGTATACATGGCCTGAAAGATCACAATGAATCCGATGGTGACCGAAATCCCAATCACAATCTTTATAAAGATTGCCAATGCCGGGATATTGTCAACCGTCATCTGGGAGAGCCATTCCTCCATGGAATGTACGCCGTAGGTTTGCATGCCTGGGGTGGACTTAATTTCTTCAAGTACTGAATCGGTGTTAGCGGGATTATCCAATTGAAGAAAAAAAGCCGATGCTTTATCGCGGTTGCCTGAGAGTTCCTGCAAAGTGGCCAGGGGGAAGAATTTCCTTGCGCCTTTGCCATGTGCAACGATCCCAGCGACCCGAAATATGTGGTTCAGGACCTCAATCTCAGCACCAACTTTTACGTGCTTGCTGTGGGCGAAAAAATCGTCCACCAACATGTCATAAGGGCCCTGGAATGGACCACCCTCTAAATATTGAAACGGCTTTCCAACGCTCTCATAGGAAGGCAAATCGATGCCGTAGAGCAATTCCGGAGTTCCGGCCGATTGCAGCGTTGTCTGAAAGATCACTGGGGCCACGTTCTTCACGTGGTTCAATTTGCCCAGAACCTCAGCCACTTTGATCGGCACCGGAGCGCCGCTGACGCCAAGCAAATTGGAAGAACCCGGCGGCAGCACAATCACGTCAGCTCCAATCCCTTGTTGCCGTGTTCGCGTGTCATTCAGCATCCCCAGCGCGAAGCCGACGATCAGCAAAATCAGGGTAACCTCAAGCGCGACGGCCACGATACTGATGAACGACCGCAATGGCCGATGCGCGAGGTTCGAGACGATCATTTTGTGCATCATGAGGTAGGATTTTACTCCCCGGACTGGCCTTTGCTGGCGCGGACTTGCGTTTTTGTGTCATTCAAGTGAACAACTTCAGCGCCCGGAGGTTTTTCCAGAATAAATTTGTCGTTTGAAAGCTGGCCGTTCAGTTCCAACTTCACCATGCTTAACGTTATGTCGTATTCCTCTTGCGGCCGCTTTATTTCGATTTGTGAAGGGAAGCTAACTCCACTGTAGTCTTTATAGGTCCCGTAGCGCACGTCGGTGGTCTGGTTCCCCATGTCATCGTAAGCAATCTGACGGTGCGGCAACAAATCCGTGCGGCTGAAAATAATCTTGCGTGCTATATACCAGCCGTGTGGTGAATCGTGGACTACAAGGATTTCGTAGTCCGCCTGTTCTAGCGTGTGCTTCTTGTTCTTAGGATCGGCCACCTGTTCGACGTCGCTCTGCATAAAGGCATGTTCGGTTTGCGGATCGATAGCGGGAATCAGAAGAGCGTTATAGATGTGTTGCGGGCGCAGGTTCTCCAGCGGCTGCTGCGGATGGGGAGTAGTCACATCATTGCGCCCCTGCACGAAGCGGTTCTTCGGTGGAATCCACAGTTTAAATTCTTTGCCGTCACTAACCAGGTCAAACGCTTTGGTGCGTACGATCGGCAGAAGGCCAATCATGCGAAGCATCTCCGGCTTGCGGGCGAGTACGTAGCCGCGGATCTGTTGATAGTCGGTGACTTTGCCTTTTTTCTCGCCACCCACGGTAGTGTCAATGTCCACCGTAGCGTTCATGGACTGTACCTTGGCCGCCTGCCCATTAATGTAATCAATCAATTCTGCCTGGGTAGCGGTTTTGAGCGGTGCTGTAGATGCCGTGCGGACGGGGATGTGATTACGCCACAAACAGCCGCTTAACGGCAGAATGGCGAAAAAGAGAAAAATAGCGCGTAACTTGAAGACGGATGACATGAATTTTATGGGTGCCTGGAAACAACCAGTATATATCGTGTATTCCGGGCCGCGCGCTGCGCGCCTCTAATAGATCAATACATAATTCATAGGATGCCAAGGCAGAAAGAAAGTCGCGAAAAGAACTGTAAACGAAAGAATTATGGTGGTTTGACTATCTCTTGAATGCGATTTTACGGAACTTGGCCACATTGCGGTTATGTTCTTCCAGGCTGCGAGCAAAATTGTGGTGCCCATTTCCATTACTCACAAAGTAGTAGTAGTCGCTCGCCGCAGGGTGGAGCGCGGCTTCCAAAGATGTTTTCCCCGGATTGGCAATAGGGCCGGGAGGAAGTCCAGGATGCCGGTAGGTGTTGTAAGAAGAATTTGTCTGCATGTCCTGATGATGCAAAGCGCCCGTGTACGTGCCTTCGAGTAATTCCCCATAAATTACAGACGGATCAGCTTGCAGCGCAATGTTCTTCGATAAACGGTTGTAGTAAACGCTTGCCACCAGCGGACGTTCTTCCGGGGCCGAAGTTTCCTTTTCGATGATGGAGGCCATGGTCACGTTTTTTTGTACGTCCGTAGTCAAACCTACCTGCGTAGCGACCTGGCGGAACTGTTTCACCATGGCAGCCGCCATGTCGTGCATGCTTTCAGTCCGGGTAAATTCGTAAGTGTTGGGGAAAAGAAATCCTTCCAGGCTTTTGGCTTCAGGGGCCAAATCGGAAATCAGTCCGATATCAGATTTTGCCACCTGCAAGAATTGCTGGCTTGGACCGAGCCCGGCATCTTCGATGGCCTGCGCAATATCGAACATATTGAAGCCTTCGGGAATGACGACAGTGTGCACGTAAATGTCTCCCCGCACCAGGCGCTCATGGATGTCTCGCGCGTCCGCATTTTTATCGAAGAGATACTCACCGGCTTTCAGCGAACGTTTGCGGTGAAGAGAGTGCCAGAGGACGAAGGCATCAGCACTGTGAATCACGCCGGCATTTTTGAGTTCGTGGGCAATGCGGCGCGTGCTATATCCGGGACGCAACAGAACAAACGTCTGCGAAGTCGGGGTGACAGGCGCAGCCAACGCCCATCCCAGCCAACCCCCAATACCGAGTGCCGCAAGCAGCAAAATTATGAAAAATTTGCGCAAACTGAGATAGTTTAGATGATTTTCTACGGCTTACAGCCAGTCGTTGGTCGCTGGCCATTGGTCGTTGGCCAAAGACTAACGACGGCTTTTCGCTTCCATCCAGTTTTGCAGGATCAATACCGCAGCCAGCCTGTCAACGACTTCACCCCGCCGTTTGATAGACATTTCAGAATCACGCAATACGCGGTTGGCTTCGGCCGAGGTCAACCGTTCATCCCAAAGATGGACCGGCAATCCCGACGCTTTTCGCAGGTCTTCGGCAAATAGCCGCATCTTTTCCGACTGAGTTCCCTCAGCCCCGCTCATGCGCAGTGGAAGTCCGACCACAATCTCCGCAATTTCGTACTGAAGCACGATCTCTTTCAACCGGCCAAAATCAGTCCGTTTATTTTTCCGACGGAGGGTTTCTAAACCTTGTGCGGTAATTCCCAGGGGATCGGAAACTGCCATTCCGATAGTTTTCGAGCCAACGTCCAATCCTAAAACACGCGGATACAATTTAGTTGAATCGGTTTGATTGTCTGGCACATCGTGATTATATGTCTCGCGATGAAGCGCCGGGTTACACTGATGCATCGCCAATGGCCGAACACGAGCCAATCCAGACAGATGTTGCCATCCCACAGTCGCTTGAGGTAGCGCACAGTCCGCGCTATTGGGCGCTTAACGTCATTGGCATCGCAGTGATCCTGGGCATTTGCTATTACGCGGAACTGGTTTTGGTCGTGATTCTGGTTTCGATTCTGCTGGCATTTGTACTTGCTCCGGTAGTTGACGTACTTACGCGAGTGCGGTGCCCACGCGCTCTGGCTTCCGGAATTGCTGTTCTGGCGCTTTTGGCAGTCTTGGCAGGAATCGTCAATTTTTCCTACAACCAGGCGGCTAACCTCGCGGATGATCTGCCCAAATACACCAGTAAAATCCAGGAACAATTTTTACAGTTCCGCAAAAAGGCTGAGAGCCTCCAGGTGCTAAACCCTGAGCATGAGAAGGGCGTGCTCAATGTGCGTCCCGCAACCGATTGGGGAGGCCTTTTAACCCAGGGTTTTGGTTCCATGAGCCACGCATTGTTGGCAGCTTCGTTCGTGCCATTCCTCGTATATTTCATGTTGAGCTGGCATCACCATGTACGCTCCTCCACCGTAATGCTATTTCGCATGGAGCATCGCCACACAGCCTACGTAGCTTTGGGAATGATCTCTGCCATGATTCGCAGCTTTATGGTGGGAAACTTACTTATAGGTCTTTTCCTGGGCGCAATCAGTACGTTTATCTTCTGGCTTTTGCACGTTCCTTTTTTCTATTTTGTCGGTTTTGTAAGTGGATTTTTGAGCCTCGTGCCCTATTTGGGAGTGATTCTGGCCATTGCACCTCCGCTCTTTGTTGGCATGGAACACCTTGGTTCTCAGGACATCTTCGCTATTACCGTGGCCGTGATTGCCCTGCACTTGTTGGCACTCAACATCCTTTACCCCAAATTCCTGGGAAACCGCATGCAACTCAATCCACTGGCTGTGACTATGGCTCTCCTGTTGTGGGCGTGGTTATGGGGGGCAATGGGTCTGGTCTTGGCTATCCCCATCACGGCCGCCATGAAGATAGTCTTCGACCACATCGAATCGTTGAAACCGTATGGCGCTTGGTTGGGAGAGTGAAACTAGTCGTTGGTCGCTGGTCGTTAGTCGGTGGCCGTTCGAATTCTATGTTCAGTTGTCACGTCGTCCTGTGTTATTCATCACAGCCTTGTTGTTTGCCTTCAGGTATGAAGGTTTGACGAGGATTTGTCATGGCCAGTTCTTATCGAGATTTGAGGACTTGGAAACAAGCGATTGAAGTAACTGTTCAGGTTTATCGGGCCACTGCGGCATTCCCAAAACACGAGCTTTACGGTCTAGTGTCGCAATTGCGTCGCGCATCTGTTTCGATAGCCAGCAATATTGCCGAAGGCAAGGGCCGGTCATCAGATCGAGAATTCATCTTGTTCCTGCATCATGCCAGAGGTTCTCTACTGGAAGTAGAAACACAACTCCTGATCGCAAACCGGCTAGGCTATATCAGTGAACTAGAAAGCCGACAGCTGAACGATCAGCTAGAGCATTTAGCGAAAGGCCTAAACGCACTAATTAATTCCCTAAAAATATCAAGGGCAGCATGACTGGAATGAGGGGGGAAAGGCTAACGACCAACGACAAACGACCATCGACTAAGCTTCAAACTCTGTAGCTTCAGGAAACCGCAAATTACATTTCGCCAGCGCTTGCGTAAGTAAATCTTCCACGAGGCTGTCTTCGCAATTTTTAGCCATCGCCAATTCGCTGACCAGTAGATAGCGGGCCCGTTCCAGCATTTTCTTTTCGCGGAAGGAGAGTGGTTTAGCCTGATTCACCTGCAAGAGACCTTTTAAGACCGCCGCTACTTCCAATAGTGACCCAGTTCGCATCCGGTCCGAATTTTCCTTGAAGCGGTCTTTCCAGTCAGTGTTATTGCCACACTCGCCATCTGTAAGAAAATCAAGGATTTTCTGGATTTCCCCATTTTTCACCACACGCCGCAGGCCGACCGTCCCGGCATTGTGGAATGGGATCATCACCTTAAGGCTGCTGGATTGGATTTTCAGGAGGTAAAACTGCTCAACATTGGTCCCGATAGTGCGGCTGCTGATCTGTTCGATTACGCCTACTCCGTGATTGGGGTAGACCACCTTGTCGCCTATGTGGAAATGACCGTTGCTACTGATCATGCAGGGACTCCAGGCAAACGAGGTACTACCCAATTATATTCCAACTCGGAACCGAAATCAATTATGGGAATAGCCCATTCTCCGTCAAAATCTGCTCTTTAATATTGGTTTAAACATTTATTTATCATTGAGATGGATTAGGATAACTTGCTGAGCGTCTGCGCCGATTCTAAAGGAAAAACACTATCTTATAACTGCCAAACACGGTGGTCATTTAGGTTTATAATTTCGCGAGCATGACGGAATTAATAAAAAAGAAGCTGCAAGAAGAGATCAATGCTCTCGAACATGAGCTCATCCATGAGCTTCCGCGCGAAATTAAGAAGGCGGCAGCGCTCGGAGACTTAAGCGAGAACGCCGAGTATCACATGGCGAAGCAGCGCCAAGAATTTGTAAAGGCGCGTGTGCGGCAGTTGGGAAAGCGTCTGGCAGACCTGTCTCTAATCAATATGAGCAACATCCCCAAGGACCGCGTTGGTCTGGGATCGACTGTTCGTGTTTATGACAATACAAAGAACGAGGAAATCGAATACAAGCTGGTTACCAGCGAAGAATCGGATGTAGCAACTGGGAAAGTATCTACGACCTCACCGATTGGCCGCTGCTTACTGAATAAGAAAGTTGGCGATACAGCGCAAGTGGTCACGCCAGCCGGCAATCGCGAATTGGAAATCTTGACCCTTAGCACGATTCACGATGAAGCCGAAGCCGAGGCGAAAGCCTAATGGCGAGGACCTGGACCAGCGCTTTCGGACGCGCTTGCGGAGTTTTGCTCAACGCCATCGTCCGCTGGCTGGCCCTGTCGCGAATTAATCCCAATGTACTGACCTTTCTCGGATTGGTAGTAAATACCGTCGCAGCATTTTTATTCGGTGAAGCCAACGCCGACAGTCAGGCCCGGCTGTTTCGTTATGCCGGCCTAGTCATCATCGGTTCTGGATTTTTTGATTTGGTCGATGGCGAGGTTGCGCGCGCCACCAACCGCGTCACGAAGTTCGGAGCATTCTTTGATTCAGTCATCGACCGCTACAGTGACGCATCCCAATTCTTCGGCCTGCTGATATTCTTCGCCAGGGGAGGCCGCTTCTTCTACGTGTCCCTAGCCGCTTACGTGATGATCAGCGCAATCATGGTCAGTTACAGCCGCGCCCGCGCAGAGTCCCTCATCGGTACTTGCCGTGTGGGATTTATGGAGCGTCCGGAACGATTGGTTTTGGTAATCATCGGAGCGTTATTCAATGTGATGGCTCCGGTTCTATGGGTGATCGCTGTGCTTTCGACCATTACAGTGATTCACCGCATTCAGTACACCTGGAGCCGTACGCGCCTTATGGAAAGCAATCCCGCTGGGACCGGACGGGCGGCATAGATTTTTGTTTCCATTTCAATTCCCTCACAACTGATTTATCATCTTGCTGTTAGCAGCAATCGGGCTTGGGACAGAATTCCCCCAATTTCTTGTTCGTAATTCGTAACGAAGCCTGAGCCTGGCCTCACCATACTTACAGCTAACTTTTCCATGGCCAGTCCAGTAGAACTCGTCGGCCAGAAGCTGGGCCACTATCTCATCAAAGAGCAAATTGGTGCCGGTGGCATGGGAGTCGTTTTCCTGGCGCACGACGAGCGTTTGGAACGCGATGTAGCCCTCAAAGTCCTGCCTCCCGAAACATTTGCAGATGAATCGGTAAGAAAGCGTTTCCGCAAAGAAGCGCTGACCCTTTCGCGGCTCAATCACCCCAACATCGCCACCATCTTCGATTTCAACGAAGAAGGCGGGACTTGTTTTTTGGTGACGGAATACGTTTCCGGACCATCGGTAGACATCATTGTCGCAGCGGGCGCTTTGCCCGAAAGTCAGATCATTTCTTTAGGCCTGCAGCTGGCAGATGCTTTGATCGCTGCGCACGAGAAGGGGGTAGTGCATTGCGATCTTAAACCTGACAATCTGCGTTTGACTCCGGATGGGCGGCTGAAAGTATTGGATTTCGGAATTGCCCGCCTCATGCATTCCGCCACCGATGAAACCCTGGCCACCATGACCATGACTCAGACCAATGAGATCAGGGGAACATTGCCGTATATGGCGCCCGAGCAATTGTTAGGTGAACGGCCCGATGCGCGCACAGATATTTGGGCCACGGGCGCAGTGCTCTATCAATTGTGCGCCGGTGCCCGACCATTTCAGGGGAAAGTGGCCACCGCGCTGGCCGCGGAAATCATCCACACATCGCCGCCACCACCTTCTGGGCTAAGGAAGCAACTCTCCTCACTGCTTGAAAGCGCGATCATGAAGTGCTTGGAGAAAAAAGCGGAACACCGCTATCAGACTGCACGTGAATTGAAAGTGGATTTGGATCGGGTTTTGACCCGGCAAGGAACACTTCCTGTGATTGCGACGCCTCCTGGTTCTGAAGTAGGTCCGAAACTCACAACCAGGAAAGTTCCGTGGAAGCTTGGGGTTTTGGTTCTGTTTTTCTGTCTGGCGATTGGAGTTGGATGGTATTGGAGGCAGCGGCATCCGCGTGTTACTACCGAAAATTCGCTTCGCAAGTCAGTGGCGGTGTGGGGATTCAAAAACTTAAACCCAAACAATCAGGACGGCTGGATTTCTAACGTCCTCACGACACAGTTGCCGACCGAACTGGCTGCCGGTGAAAAAATCAGAATCATTTCTGAAGAAGATGTGGGTAGGGCGAAACAAGATTTGTCGCTGTCGGACACGGGAAGCCTCGGAAAAGAAACCCTCTCGCGCATCCAGCGGCGATTGAATTCTGATTTGATTGTACTGGGGGCGTTCTCGAGTGCGGCTAACAATATTCGTCTCGACGTGGTCGTGCAAGATACGAAGTCAGGGGAAACTATTTTTTCATTAGCGGAGCCCGGTGGCACCGAGGATATCGAACAACTAATTACCCGCACGGGTTTTGATCTCCGAGACAAGTTGAAGCTAGAACATATCAGTCAGGCAGAAGTGGACTTGATACGGGCCTCCATGCCCTCAAACACCCAGGCTGCCCGCGACTATGCGGATGGTGTTGTCAAACTGCGTATGTCGGATGCGATTGGTGCCCGCGAGTTGCTGGAAAAAGCCGTCGAGGCTGATCCGAAATATGCCATGGCCCACTCGGCGCTGTCCGCAGCGTGGGATCAACTCGGTTACGACACAAAAAAGCAGAACGAAGCCAAACGCGCCTTCGACCTCTCTGACAAATTACTGCGGGAGCAGAAACTCCTGGTGGAAGCGCGCTATCGCGAAGCCACATCGGATTGGGACAAAGCAGCCGCCATCTACCGGACGCTGCAAAGTATCGCACCCGATGAACTCGATTACGGTTTGCGGTTGGCCTCGACCCAAGTACGTTCGGCTAAAGCACAAGACGCCTTGTCAACAGTGCAGAGCTTGCGGAGTCTGTCTTCTCCGCGGCGGGATGATCCACGTATTGATTTGGTGCAGGCAGAAGCGGCGTTCGACTTATCAGATTTTAAAACCACGAAGGAAACGACAGATCAGGCTATGCAAAAAGCCGAACAAAGTGGCGCTCGGACAATTACTGCCCAAGCGGCATGGCGCCAATGTTCGGCGCTAATTAACCTTGGCAATTTGGATGGCGCACGCTCTGCGGGCGAGAAGGCGCTGCGCATTTTCAAAGATACTACCGATCTTTTAGGCCAGGCACGCAGCCTGACTTGCATCGCTAGGGTTCTGGCCGGCAAAGGAGATATCCCAGCGGCGCAAAACCTGCATGAGCAGGCGTTGACTTTGACGAATTCGATTGGAGCCAAGCGCGACTCCGCTGGAGCGTTGATCAATATCGCCAATCTTCTTTCCGACCACGGCGATTTCCCAGGTTCCGTCGATCGCTACAAGCAGGCTTTATCCATATGCCGTCAGATTGGCGATAGAGCCCAGACTATTTTGATCGAAAATAATCTTGGCGCGGTTTATTTCACGCAAGGAATGTATAACCAGGCCGCCGATTCTTATGATGTCGCACATCAGATCGCCAAAGAAAGCGGCGACTTACAAGGCTTGATACGCGCACGCATGAACTTGAGCATCATTCACTTGCAGCAGGGGAAGTTTGATGATGCAAAAAATGGAATTCAAGAAGCCATTGCCGTAAGTAATCAAATCGGGGACCAAAACGACGCCGCCGGCGCATATCAGATATTGGGAGACATTCAGTTGGCTCAGGGTGATTTGAAAGGAGCGGACACAGCTTATACGAATTTCCTGAACATTCAGAGCAAGCTCGGCCAAGCTTCAGATATTGCTACTGCTCGTTTGTCCCTTGCGGGACTTGAGCTGGAGCGCTCCCAACCTGCGAAAGCGGAGGATTACGCCCGTCAGGCGGCTGCGGAATTCAAAGCAGAACAAAGTGCCGATGCCGAAACACTGGCGCGTTCTGCACTGATAAGAGCACTACTTCAGCAACAGAAAATTGCAGACGCTCGCGCGCACAAGTGGACCTCACCGAAAAATTACAATCAACCGACAAAATGGTTAGGCTCGATTTTGCAATATCTGCGGCACGAGTCCTGAGCCAGGAAAAGAAATACACAGAGTCCACAAACCGGCTAAACACCGCCGTGCGCGATGCGAGCAAAATGGGCCTGATGCAATATGAACTCGATGCACGGCTGGCTCTGGGTGAAAATCAGATTGCTTCCGGTCAAAAGCAGCAGGGGATTGCTACTGCGCGTAAAGTACAAATAGATGCGGGCCACCAAGGATTTGTCTTGATGGCCCGAAATCGGCTGCGTTAACTGGCTTAAATTGATTTCTATGCCACTAGCTGCTTCCTCTTTTTACTGACAAACAGCAAACAAGCCAGACCGACGATCACAACAAACCAAACACTGTTTGGTTCGGGAACTGATACTGTAAGCAGGCTTGTATTCGCGCTCAGCAGCGGTGGTGTTTGTGGTATTCCATCCACATTCAAGATGGAGCCATCAGGCGTTCCAGCTGCGAAGATGATTGTTCCAGTCCCTATGGTCGCTGTATTGAAATTGGTAAACGTAGCAATACAGTCACCGCTTGAGCAGTCGAGGGTCATGCCTACGTTAGTGAAATCCAAATTTGGGGACGATGGAGGGACACAACTGAAGTTATCTGCACAAGTAAATGTGCTGTCGAATGTAGTGACTAGAAAATCATTAAAATCAGGGCCGAAGGTTAGGGAATTAAGCTGTGAATTCGGGCTCATCGTGATGGCAAAGAAATAGCTGAGAGCCTGACCGGTAGCATCGAAATTGTTGTTGCACGCATCGTTCGTGCAGAAGACAGAGTCAAGGCTGATGTTGACCCCGTTTTGTGAGATCGGAGTGAATGTGGGCGTGGTTAAAATTACCTGCTGATCATTGGCTCCGTATGAAGAGTCGCTTTTTCTCGGAATAGCTCCGGCCCAAGACGGAACCACTTGAATGAAACACAGGGTCGCGAATACCGCAGCCGAAAGATAAAACTTTACCAGTTTCATGACATTGCCCCTTTTATACGAAACCTTGAAAGCGAAAAGTAGAGGAAGAAAGCATGCCTAGTGCATTTTTATGACCGTTCGTTGCGAAGCTACTGCCGCATGCGAGAAAATGTTCATTATCCTATTGTGGTTATTGAAGAATAGTGAGATCCAAGAAGTCAGATGTCCTTTCCGTGCGACAGGTTTTCAACAACACAAATAGGCAATAATCTGCGCAATATGCGCATCAAAAAGTCTTTAACGAATGCGGAGAGCTGGAGGACAGGCGACGTGTGCTAGACTTTCGCACGTTTTGAACGAATATGGATCCCCACGCCTTTGTGGCCGAAGTTTACCGCAGGATGGCTCTGCGAACCCCACCTAATGAATTCAGACCCCCAGCAGAAAGCCGAATACGCCAAGTAATGCACGATTATGCATCATTCTTGCCAGCAGACAAATCCGCGCACATCATGGATATCGGTATCGGCGATGGTTGGTTTTGTTTGGCGTGTAGAAGACTTGGCTATACAAACGTTCACGGCGCTGATTTTTCCGTCGAGCGTAAGCGGTATCTCGAAAATGACGGAGTTGCTTTGCATGTAATCAAACAGGACATTGGACATTTCCTGGCGGATAAGGCCGAAAGCTACGATTTCATCCATATGTCCCATGTGATTGAACACATCCCTAAATATTCCTTGCTTTGGGTAATGGATGCCCTGTATCTCGCACTCAAAAAAAACGGAAAGATATTCCTGCGCACTCCAAACATGGAAGGTCCGCGCCCATCGTCTAGTTACTATGTCACCTTGGCACACGAATATGGGTTTGCGGGAAGCAATCTGGAAGTGTTGCTGAATATCTGTGGGTTTGACGAGGTTAGATTTCACGACCCGCCGCGCTCGGTGACAGTAAAAGGGCGTATCGGCGATGTGCTCCGTTATTTGTTTTTGCTTGAAAGTAAGATTGAACACCGCCTGTTCGGTGTGAACAGAGGCGGCCAGTTTGGTTCGGAGCTGATTGCTACAGCTGTGCGAGGAGATTTCCCGCCTCTTTTTGATCATAAATTTTATTAAGCGCAAATTGGGGCATATGCTCCGGCTCCGCAAGCACAACAAGGTAGTGCCGTCGTTCATACTTGCTTTCTTCTATGTAACTGATATAAAACCTTTCGGTTTCACTTAAGACTCACATGCGCGCTTGCCAAAGCCCGCCCGTCTTCGCGTCCACCACGTCTCTGCCCGCTCAACCGCGAGCATCCCGATAGGAGAGCCCTATGTCAGCCTCGAAACTGATCTTGCTAATACTCATAATTCTGTCATGGAGCGCAGTTTGTCTTGGACAAAGCGCAGCTACCGGCGATTTGCACGTCATCGTTAAAGACGTGAAAGGCAACATAATAACCAACGCAACCGTGACTGTGCGAGATGCAGACAAAGGTTTCGAGCGTTCGACCACGGTGAATACCGATGGCGAATACAACATCCTGGCGCTGCCTCCCAGAGTGTATGCCGTCACCGTCGAAGCGTCAGGTTTTGCTAAAGCAACTGTTACGGACGTAAAAGTCGCTGTGGGGCAGCTGGCCGAATTGCCCGTGCAATTAGCAGTTGCCGGGACCCAGGAGACGGTCAATGTAAGCGCGGAAGCAGAGCTTATCGAAACTGAGCGTACTTCATCCACGAATACCATTGACCAGCGCCGGATTGAAAACCTGCCGATCAACGGCCGCAACTACATCAACTTTGCCTTGACCGATTCGCGGCTGGCTCGCGATGACGCTCCGTCCATCGGTGCAGCCCCGACTTCAGGCTTAAATATGAGCGGCCAGCGCGGACGTGCCAACCTGGTGAACGTAGATGGCGCCAATGCCGTGGATAACTCTACGAATGGCATTCGTTCGACAATCTCACAGGAAGGCGTCCAGGAATTTCAAATTCAAACCAATGGCTACGCAGCGGAATACGGACAGGCCTCGGGCGGAGTCGTAAACATTGTCACCAAAGCCGGCACAAATAAATACCACGGGTCTATCTATGGGTTTCTTCGCAATCGCAGTTTTCAGGCCGTGAACCCCTTCAGCACAGTCAAGGACCCGGCCTATACCCGCGTGCAACCGGGAATCACTTTTGGGGGGCCGATCAAAAGCGATAAAACATTTTTCTTCTTTTCTTATGAGGGTACCTGGCGTCAGGAAACGGGCTTCTCTTCTATCGGGGCCGATAATTTTGGATTGGTGCCGTTCAACACGACGCTAGTGGGACAGCCTTTTGGCACCGTGCAGTTGACTCCGGATCAAGTTACATTTCTGACCAACCCGGCCATCCTGCAACAGGAAATGGCAAGCCCCACTTTCGCCACGGAAGTTGGCCAATATACTGCCCTGGCCGCTGCTTCTTCGGGTATGGCGCTGGATGGCAAGTGGCCCGCAGCTCTCGGCGGATTTAGCGGTTTTGCTACGAGCTGTCCGCCACCGACCCCCACTTGTTTTGTGCCGGCTTCGTACGTGCCGCTACGGAATCTAGTCGGAAATTTTCCGGTGTCCGAACATACCGATCTGTATTCTCTCCGGCTCGACCATAATTTCAGCGCTACCAACCGCCTCATGTTGCGTGGTGGTTTTAGCCCTAGCGACCAAACCGGCATTCAGGTACAGGCGCAAGGCCCACAAAATTTTGGACAAAATGCCTTCTCCCGTACCTCGACGCAGAATTATCACGACTGGACACTTACCGCGCAGGACCAATTGGTACTAGGAAATAAAATTAACGAATTCAATTTCCAATACGCACGTCGCGGCTTGTTGTATAGCTTCTCCCGTGGCTCAGGCGGAGGTGATGTAGCGGTCAATATTCCAGGTTTTGCCTTTTTTGGACGCGAGCCTTTTTCATTCGTCAACCGCACGGAGAAACGTTTCCAGTTCACTGACAACTTCTCAATCTCCAAAGACACCCACACCTTCAAATTTGGCGCCGACCTTAACTATCTTCCGATTACCGCTGACTTCACTGTGAACTTTGGCGGAATTTACAACTTTGGCGGCCAGGCGCCGTTTCCCGAACCGTTCCCGGCATTTAGCCCGATACAATCCTATGGGGCGGGAATTCCTTCCAACTTCATTCAGGGTGTGGGAGGCCCGCATGATTCTTTCAGCAACAAGACGCTTGGGGTGTTCGCGCAGGACAGCTGGCGGATCAGACCGAACCTGACTTTGAACTACGGCGTTCGCTACGACATCGAATTTACGCCGACCTTCAAGGCAATTAATGGGACGGCAGAGTTCGGCCAGAACTTTCTCGGTGTGACTCAGGGAATTCCCCGCGACAACAATAATTTTGCGCCTCGCGTTGGCTTGGCCTGGGACCCATGGAACGACCATAAGACGGCCATCCGCGCTTCCTACGGGATTTTCTACGATCATCCACTGCTTGCGCTGGCGTTTGACTCTGACGTCGCTGATGGCGCGCAGGCGCCGCAATTCGTTTTGTTCGGCGGTTCTCCGTGCAATGCCGGCAGTACTCCCAATCCTCTAAATTTAAATGCAGCCAATACCTTCCAGGGCATTGCAGGAAACGTTAACTGCACACCGCCGGGATTGACCACCGCGCTGAATTTCTTAGCTGGTGAACAACGCTTTAACCCCGCACCCGGTGCCCCGTCTGCATTTGTGAATCAGGCATATTTGCAAGCTGGCGTTCCTCTGGTGGTGCAGCCATTTGGATTCCCCACGGCCAGCAGTTTTCAGTACGCGTATTCCCAACAGGGAAACTTTGCCATTGACCGCGATCTGGGCCACGACCTCGCACTCAGCATCGAATACAGCTTTAACGGCGGACATCACCTGAACCGCCCGATCAACCCCAATGCCACCCGCGCGAATTTATTAGTGAACAACTACAACGTAGCGGTGGCAGCAGGCGCTGCGGCCCCGGGGGACTCCATTGGACCGCTAACGGTGGGCAGTGGCAATCCGCCATGTGGAGTGAATGCAAATCCAGGGCCGCTGCAAGGGCAGCCTTGGGTTTCAGCCGCGCTGGTGAGCTTCTTCCGTCCTTCTGGGTTGAATCCGTCGCTAGCGAATTTCTTGACAGCCGTTGGAGCGGGATCGTGTGTAGGGCTGGCCAATCAGGTTCTCGGTGCCCTAGGCCTGAACGGAAATTGCAATTCTGCGACTCTCGCTGATTGTGTCCCCTTCAGCGACATGCCGGCAAATTACTCGAACGGCAATTCGGTCTATCACGCGCTGACTGCGAACTTGCGAAAGCGCTTCAGTCATCATTACGAGTTGCAGGCGTCGTACACCTGGTCGCACTCCATCGATGATTCCACGGACTTGCAATCTCCGCTGGCGCCTCAGGACAACAACAATCCCGGCGCGGAGCGTTCCAACTCGCTTTTCGATCAGCGTCACCGTTTTGTCTTCAATGCGATCTACAACAGTGGGAACCTGGGTGGTTCTGGCTTTACTCACAAGGTTTTTAGCAACTGGACCATAGCGCCACTGATCGAGGCCGTATCAGGCCGCCCTTTTAACATCATCGTGGGTGATGACCGTAACTTCGATTTCGGCACTACCACGGACCGTCCCTTGACCGTCGCGGCAGGCACACCTAAGAACGCTTGCGGTGACACACCAGCCGCTTCGGCGTTTTCTCCTACAGGCTTTTTCCAGCCAGCTTGCTTCCTGGACGGCACGTTGGTTGGCAACTTGGGTAGAAATGCCGGAACCAAACCTTACGATCTGTTCACCGACATTGGGATTTCAAAACTTATTCCGCTAGGATCGCGGGCCAGCTTACTAGCCAGAATGGACGTATTCAATTTCATCAACCGTTTCAACGTGTCGGATGTGAACCCGCTGTGGGACAGCGGCCAGAAACCAACCGCGTCTTTCGATCCTCGGCAGCTGCAGTTTGCATTGAAAGTGCAATGGTAGAACTTAGTTAAACCAAGTTAAAACTAAACAGAACATGTCCGATTCCTGGCAATCCATTCTCGAGCGCTGGACCAACGCCAGATTGATTGATGCGGCGACAGCGGAGCGCATCCGCACGTTTGAAGGATCACACGAAGAACCGCGCCAATTCCGCTGGCCGATCTTAATTGCCATTGGATTCGGGGCGCTGATGCTGGGCGCCGGAGTTCTGCTATTTGTTTCTTCGCACTGGGATGATCTGTCTCCTGCCGGACGTTTTTCTTTGGTAGTTCTGCTGGTCGCAATGTTCCATATTGCTGGAGTGTTCGTCACAGAGCGGTTCCCGATGTTTACTTCGGCAATGCATGGTCTGGGAACTTTGTCTTTGGGAGCAGGAATCTATCTCTCTGCGCAAATTTTTAATCTGCAAGAGCATTGGCCGGGCGGAATTATGCTCTGGGCGCTGGGAGCCTGGATAGGATGGTGGCTCCGCCGTGATTGGGTCCAAGCTGGCTTGGTGGCTTTGCTTACACCTGCATGGTTAGCGTGTGAATGGATTGATGCAACGGAACACTACTATCGGAGTGATGGAGTATTAGGATTAGGGATCTTTCTGCTGGCCATTGCCTACCTTGGTGGCACGTATGGAGAAAAGCGTGACAGCACACGCCGAGTGCTGCTTTGGATTGGTGGCATCGCGCTTATTCCTTCCGCAATCGCAGCTGCACCTGAACGTATTTGGAGTTTCTATAACGATCACAATATGCAGTCGCACGTGTTGGCAACAGGAATAGCGCTGGCGATCGTACTGCCTCTGCTACTCGCTTTGTGGCTACGCGGTATGCAATCGTGGC
>CAWBXL010000135.1:0-9586 GCA_963792305.1 uncultured Acidobacteriaceae bacterium
TTCTAGAGGGTTATGGCATCCAGTAAAACTGTGATTGAAGAAGACCGCTTACCGAGCATGACGAGCGATCGTGAACGTGTGTTTGATGTTTTCCGCCAGTGGGGCTATCTCGAGGCTGACCTCGATCCTTTGGGTTTTCTGCATCCGTCTGTGCGGCCGGAATTAAAAATTGAGGGCGAACTGGCTAAGGAAGCACGGCAAGTCTATTGCTCGACCGTGGGCGCTGAATTGATGCATATTGCCGACCGGAACGGCGTCGCTCGATCCAAGCGCGCATGGAAGGCCCACAGTCTGAGGTGGACCAGGACCATGTGCTTGATCAACTCATGCGGGCCGACTTGTTTGAGCAGGTCATTCAGCAGCGGTATTTAGGCAATAAGCGGTTTTCGCTGGAAGGTGTCACCGCACTCATACCTTTAGTAGATGAAATCATCGAAGCTGCCGGTGAATATGGAGCGGTAGAACTTGTGATGGGCATGAGCCATCGCGGACGGCTAAATGTGATCGTCCACGTGGCGCAACGAGTTCCGGAAGAAGTCTTTGCCGGATTCGAAGATGTGGATCCCCGTAGTGTGCTGGGTAGTGGCGATGTGAAATATCCATGGGTGCTACTGGTGAATACGTCACTCGCGCCGGACACAAAGTACATATTCACCTGGTTTCGAATCCCAGCCATCTTGAAGCAGTGGATCCAGTCACCATCGGGCGCACTCGCGCTAACAAGATCGTGCCGGAGCGGATGGCACCAAGAAATTTCTACCTTTGTTAGTTCACGGAGATGCGGCGTTCGCCGGACAGGGGATTGTTGCCGAAACCCTGAACTACGCAGATATCCCAGGTTATTCGGTCGGTGGGACAGTGCATGTCATTGTCAATAACCTGCTTGGATTCACGCTCTATATAAAGAAGAACACTCTGCGCGTTTCGCAGCACAAATTGCACGCCGGCAGGACATTCCAATTTTCCACGTAAATGCCGAAGATGTGGATGCAGTCATTCGCGTAGGGCGCATGGCACTCGACTATCGTTACACATTCGGCAGCGACGTAGTGATTGATCTGGTTGGCTACCGCCGCCATGGGCATAGTGAAGTCGACGACCTTACGGTCACGCAGCCACTCATGTACAAGGCCATCAAAGATCATCCGCCGCTGTGGGAAGTCTACGCGGAGGACACCGAAGCAAAGGATGCACAGGCGCGGGCTGATGCAGGAAAACTGAATTTGAGGCGGCACAAGCGAAGGCGAAATCCATCCGCAAGAAACCGCTGTTACGTTCGCTTCCCTCTTATTGGGAGACCTATAAAGGCGGGCGGTTCAAGCCCCAGTACGAAGTTGAGACTGGAATTGCTGCCGAGGAATTGCGAGAACTTACGGCGCGCCTGACTACTGCTCCGGAAGGTTTCCACGTTCATCCCAAGGTCAAGAAGCTGCTGGAGCAGCGGGCCGAGATGGGCCAAGGCAAGCGGGCGCTGGATTATGGCATGGCGGAGGCCCTGGCTTTTGCCAGCCTGGTGAAAGCTGGGATTCCGGTGCGTATGAGTGGACAGGACAGCCGCCGTGGAACTTTCAATCAGCGGCATTCAATGCTGCTGGATATTGAGAACGAGCATGAGTTCGTGCCGCTGCAACACATCTCCGAGGGGCAGGCTGCGTGTGAAATTTATAACTCCACTTTGTCTGAAGCAGGGGTTCTTGGATTTGAATATGGCTACAGCCGCGATTATCCCGAGACGCTTGTGCTTTGGGAGGCCCAGTTCGGAGACTTTGTTAACGTCGCGCAGGCCATCATCGATCAATTCATTAGTCGCTGGCGAAGACAAGTGGGGATTGCTGTCCGGAGTAGTGCTTTTACTTCCACACGGATTTGAGGGACAAGGGCCGGAGCACTCCAGTGCGCGTATTGAGCGTTTTTTACAGTTAGCTGCGCGCGACAACTTCCAGATTTGCCAACCTTCAAATGCTGCGCAATATTTCCATCTGCTGCGGCGGCAGGCACTGCGCTCCTGGAGAAAGCCGCTGGTGGTGTTTACCCCTAAAAGCATGTTGCGGCATGCGGACGCGTCGTCGCCGATTGAGGATCTCACGCACAAACAGTTTCTCAATGTCCTACCGGACAATGACGTAACCGACGCGAAACGAATTCTGTTTTGCACAGGAAAAATTGGACATGAGTTGCGCGCTGAGCGGAAGAAGCGTGGTGATTCCTCTACCGCAATCGTTTTTCTGGAACAGCTCTACCCGTTCCCTGATGCGGAATTGGCGGCCATACTTGAACAGCATCCTAATGCTGAAGATCTTGTTTGGGTGCAGGAAGAGCCGGCCAACATGGGCGCGCTCTTCTATGTGCAACCTCGTCTGAAACGGATTGCGGGCAAGCGGCATGTTTTGACGGTAAAGCGTTCTGCCAGCGCAACGCCGGCAACTGGGTCAGCCAAGGCGCATGAAGTGGAACAGAAGACTTTGATTACGTTGGCGTTTACTTCGTAGAGCTAATTTAAGGGCGTTCAGTTACTGGCTTTCCCTTCGGTCCCGGCAAAGGCTTTTTGTGACCTCCTCTGCCCTCTTCTTCCAGCAAAGAATCCAGAGTGGGGTATGCGTATATTGTCGCCGCCCCGTTCTGCATTAGTCCGCCGGTATCCGCCGTCGGGCCATAGTTGCTGTGGAGATCACGTCCTAACATTCGCAACATGGCCATAAGCTGCCCGCGATGGTGCGAGGTATGGGCGATGCGGCGGACCATAATCCAGGTCCGCGGCTTCAAAACATCGAAAAACTTGGCTTCTGTCTCCCACCATGAGTCGTCTTTCTCTTGTAGGGCGGCCAGCCGCTTGCCGCTGTCCTCGGCGTAGCGCTTCATAAATTCCATGCGGCTTTCCTGTTTTGGTAAGGGCGGCGCACCCACGTTAATCTCTAACATATTCACGAACCATAGATTTTCACTAACGCACTGGTGAACCATTTGCTCATGGACACTTCGCCCGCGGAGATCTGCGGCGTTCGGGCGGATTACAAGGTCTGCATCGCGAAACTCACTCCACACACTGACAACCTTAACGCGCTCTGTGGCATAGGTTTCGATCAGGAATTCATACTTCATAACTCAATCCTCATTTCTCAGTCTATGCGCAGTAGCTAGCAAAATTTCCGATTAGCACGAAAGTTTCCACCGTCGGTGACAAACTCATAAAACTTTCAGTTTGCTGAAAGCCACGCAACCCGCTGCCAGCAAGCTTTTCGTGGTGATAGTCCGCAAGAAAAATATTTCCACAAGCTGAGTTCACTACCTAAAGTAATCTTGTTCGCCCGCCGATCCGCCCTAGTATGAGAAAATCTATGGCGCGGCGTTGTACATCGAAACGCTGTTTCACATACGCTCCTGTGCTTGCGTGTTGTCTGGCCTGCGCGACATTAACGTTTGCTCAGAGCAGTTTGGATGAAGTCCACGTAAATCCTCTGCCCACCCCCAAACTTCAGCAAAATCGAGATGTCACGTATGCGGATGCTCCGATTATTCGGAAAAATGTTGATCTGGTCATGGTGCCGGTAACGGTTACCGATCAAAGAGATCGTATCGTCACCGGTCTGGACCAGAATAATTTCCGGCTCTTCGACGGCAAGCAGCAGCAGGCGATTAAGCACTTCTCCAGCGAAGATGCTCCAGTCTCGATGGGTATTGTCCTGGATTTAAGCAGCAGCATGTCCAAAAAGCTCGACTGGGCACGGCAAGCCGTCATGGAATTCTGCAAGGCAGCCAATCCATTGGACGAATTCTTTATGGTGACATTTGCTGATCGTCCGGAACTGGCCTTGGACTTCACCAAACAACCTGACGATATCCAGAGACGGCTGGCATTTACCAATGCTCAGGGAAGGACTGCCTTGCTGGACGCGGTCTACCTCTCTCTGAACCAAATGCGCCACGCGCAGTATGAGAAACGGGCCCTGCTGATTATTTCCGATGGCGGAGACAATCGCAGCCGCTACACCGAGTCTGAGATCAGGTCCATGGTCAAGGAAGCCGATGTGGAAATTTATTCCATCGGTATTTTTGACAGCAGCTCACAGACACTGGAAGAATTGAATGGCCCCATCCTTCTCGAAGAGATTGCCGGACTGACTGGGGGACGCTCTTTCGCTATTGATAACGTCAATCTGCTACCCGCGCTGGCCGTGAGAGTTGGGACAGAACTCCGCAACCAATACATGCTTGCCTACAAGCCGGATGATAGCCAGCGCAATGGCAAGTGGCACAAAATCAAGATTAAGTTGACCGTTCCCAATTCACTTTGGCCATTATGGATCCACGCCAAGCCGGGTTATTACGCGTCCGCTCACTGATGATGTGGAAATCTCTGCTAATTTTCATCGTCCTTTAACATTTCGGTCCTCTGTTTACTAGGTTTTACGGGGCTCTCACCGCTACAATGTCCTCGTGAAACCGAACATTTACTTGGTCGAGGACGACCCGGATATTTCTCGCCTGGTGCGCCATCACCTTGAAGGCGCTGGATTCGCGATTAGACTCTTCCCCACCGGGCATACAGTCATTGCAGAATCAGAGCGAACACGCCCGGCACTTTTTATGCTCGACATTATGGTGCCCGGTAAAGACGGGCTGGAACTGTGCCGGCAGATCCGTCAAACCCAATCTTTAGCTCCTATTCCCGTGATATTTTTGACAGCCAAGAGTGGTGAAGCCGATCGTGTACTGGGCCTTGAGCTGGGTGCGGATGACTACATACCCAAGCCTTTTAGCCCACGCGAACTGGTGGCCCGGGTAAAAGCTGTTCTGCGCCGTTTTGAACGGCCGCTGTCTCCTACACCTCTTCGTGTCGGTGACATTGAAATTGATCCAGGAGCCATGACCCTTAACGTCGGTGGCAGGCTGGTGACAACGACCGCAACTGAATTCCGGTTGCTGGAATACTTTGCCCGGCATTTGGGCAGAGTATTTACGCGAGACCAGTTGCTTGATTCGGTCTGGCGGGAAACCGCTTATGTAACGCCACGGTCGGTGGACGTGTATGTACGCCGTATCCGTGAAAAAATCGAACCGGACGCCGAAAATCCGCGCTACCTTAAGACGGTGCGCGGTGCGGGGTACCGTTTCGAGGCTCCTAAGTGAGAAAGCGGATTTTCTTCAAACTGCTGGCAGCATTTGCTCTGGTGATCGCAGCCGCCCTGGTTGCCCTTCTTTTTCCTTCCCGGAGCGTGCTGTTGTTGCTGTTGGCAGTTGCTATCTCGCTAGTTTTGGCGGGAACAGTGGCCGTGCTTACTACCCGCCGTTTACGCAACATCATTCACTTTGCCGACCGCATCGCCAGCGGTGATCTTGAAGCACAAATTGCGGAAAACTCTAATGACGAAATTGGCCAGGTGGCGTCTTCCCTGGATGCCGCCGTGCGGAAGCTGGGAGATAACTTTGCCGAGCTTAAAACCAGCAAGCATCAACTGGAAACGCTGTTGAACAGCATGGAAGATGCAGTAATCGCTGTGGGGCCCGATGATCGCGTGCAATGGGCAAATGAGAGCATGGACAAACTGGTCCCGCAGCGGGCACGGATTGATTCGCCATTAGAAGAAACCATCCGTGATCCTGATTTTCTAGAGGCAGTCCGTAGTGCCAGCCAGGAAAACAGGGTATCTACAACGCGAGCCAGATCGATTCTTCCCGGTCGGACTTTTGACATAACGGCAGCGCCATTGCCAGGCGGGGGCGCTGTAGCTGTGTTGCGCGATTTGACAGAAACCGAGCGCGTGGAAAAAACGCGCCGGGACTTCATCGCAAACGTCTCCCATGAACTCCGGACGCCCCTGACTTCCATCCAGGGATACACGGAAACCTTGCTCGATGGAGGTACGGACAACGGAAATACGCGCGAGTTCCTCGACATCATTCGCAAAAACGCTTCCCGTATGTCGCGGCTGACAGAAGATTTGCTGACCCTGGCGCGGGTCGAATCGGGAGAGCAACGTTTTGACATTCAGCCGGTAGCTCCAGGAGAATTATTGCGCGAAGCCGGACAAAACTTTCGCGAAAATGCGCGCGCGCAAGGCATCGAACTGCAGGTGGAAGATTCTTCGCTGGGATTGGTGGCCGCAGACCGCGAAGCTATACATCAAGTTTTTTCCAACTTGGTGGACAATGCTCTCAAATATGGCGCGAGCGGAGGAAGAATTGTTCTGGGTGCGCGCCCTCTCCATAGCAGCGTCGAATTTTATGTACAAGATTTCGGCCCGGGAATTTCTTCTGAACACATACCAAGGCTTTTTGAACGCTTTTACCGCGTGGATAAAGCCCGCTCCCGGGAATCCGGCGGCACCGGGCTGGGGCTGGCTATCGCCAAACATATTGTGTTCGCCCATCAGGGGTTGATACGCGCGGAGAGCGAGCTGAATCACGGATCGAAGTTCATTTTCACCCTACCCACCGCAAAGGGGTGAGTCCGAGCGCCTTCTCGGATTTTTCGGTTTTCGTAACAGGTAGGCAACCAAGTTGAAATTTACCTGCAATTAACCAATCCTCTATAGAAATTCTTTATCCTTAAGGCTTGAACTTCAGCTTCAAGAGACGGGCCGGAGGAGAGTCCAGCGTGCGGTTGCGAGGCACGCGGAGGGAAGTCCGCATGAGCACCGCGTCAATTGAGATTACGAAGACCGAGTCCCAGCATTCACATTTGGTGAAATGCACCATTGAAGCCTGCAATCTTGCCAAGGAAGCCGCTGGAGCGGCGGCGGAAGGCATCGCCACTGGCTCAGCCCAGCTTCTCAGCAGCCTGCGGCAGCGCGAAAAAGAACTCGACAATCTGGACAGGGAAATTGATGCTGGCGTGACTGCCAACATCACCCAGGTGACTGATACTGAAGCCCGCGAGTTGCTGGCTTGCATGAAGTTCATGATTGGCCTGGAGCGCATCGGTGATCTCCTGCTCAGCTTTGCCAGCAGCGCACAGGCAGCCAACTCTGGACTTGATCCCGAGGACACGCACGACCTCATCCACATGGCCACCATCCTGGAAAAAATGCTTACCGATGTAGGGGAAGCTTTCTCCACGCGCGACGTACGAAAAGCAGTCAACGTATTGCGGGCGGATGCGGAGATGGATCGTCTACGTAACCTGATTTTCATGCGGCATATCGAAAATCCGGAGAATGTTCACCGCCAGGCCAGCTTGCAAGTCATCTTCATGACGCAGTCGCTGGAGCGTGCCGGAGACCATGCCAAGAACCTTGCCGAGGAAGTCTGTCACTTTGTCAGCGGGCATACCGTCCGTCACGTCATGATGACCTACGACAAACCCATCGAGCAATTGTTTCTGGACTGGCTGCGGCAGCGCGACCAGCAACGCTGATAACACTCCCTCATACTTGAAACTTCTCGTTAACTTCTTTTTTTACAGTCGCTTGACTGTTCTTTACAGAACTTTGCTTTAACGCCCACCAGAAGAAATACTCTGCCCGCATCTAAGTGGAAAAATGTATCTTTAATCTCTGAAGGAGACCCATGTTTACGAGATTGACCAGATGTGCCGGTTTATTGGCGTTATGCGGGACGTTTTTTGGGCTGGGCTGCGGAGGAGGGGGAATTGGGGACAAAACCAATTTCAGAGTCATGAATGCGACCCCGGATCAGGCCAACATCAACGTGCTGTTGGACGGCGCCAGCGTTGCAAGTTCTATTGTGTATGGGGCTGCCAATACCTATGCAGAGACCAAAGCCGGCTCCCGCCACCTTCAGGTTGAGCCTGCCTCAGCCACAAATGTGTTTCTCGACCAGACATTC
Organism: uncultured Acidobacteriaceae bacterium; assembly: GCA_963792305.1. Lineage (GTDB taxonomy): Bacteria > Acidobacteriota > Terriglobia > Terriglobales > Acidobacteriaceae > CAWBXL01. The sequence continues at coordinate 7,786 of CAWBXL010000135.1, forward strand.
AATCTTGCAGGCGGAACCAGTAGCACCGCCATCATTGCCAACTTCTCCGCCAGCAGTAGTGCGATCGTTTTGACAGATGACAATATCGCCTCGACGACCACTGGACATATCAAGCTGCGGATCGTGAATGCCGCCCCGGGCCTGGGCACAGTTGATGTTTATGTGCTGCCTTCCGGTACGAGCATCAACAACTCGACCCCAGCAATTGTCAGTCTGGGTTTTGAATCCTCGTCGAGCTATCTGGACTTGGCCGCTGGCAGCTACAGTGTTGTTTTTACCCCGCACGGCTCTCTCTTCGCTTCTTTCAATACCGGTGATATCAGCTTCAATGCAGGGCAGAACCGGACCATCGTCGCCCTGAACAATTTGAGCGGAGGCTTTACCATCGGGACGCTTAACGATTTGAATTGACCCCACCGAAAAGGCCCACGTCAACCAATGTGTGGGCCTCACAAATGCCGCAAGTAACGCCTGTGACTTTTGTCATAGTACTTTCGCCCGGTGCCACTCCTTGACACTGCATTTTAGGAGAGTAACACTCGTGGTAACTGCCTATTTTCAGGTGGGCGGGAGTCAGTCTGCTTAATGTATTTTGAAAGCGCTGGCTGCGGGATAAGTGTCACAACCCGCAATGAACTGTAAGGAGAACTCTGCAACTGCCGGTTTTATTGTCGGCAAAGTGAAAAGTTTCCCGGGCCCCATGGATCGCTACTCCATATTGGATCAGTCTTCGACGATTTCTCCAGCGGCTGCAATGCCGAAGGCCCAGCCTGCCTCGGCCCCGCAGGGGCATGGAGACGAAGCAATGCGTTTCCCGGGCGAGGATGGAGGTAAATCCCTTTCAGAGACCGCCCGCGAAGATCTGGACGCCGCGCTTCAGCTCCTGGTTGAGCGCGCCAAGTACATTACCGGGGCCATGGCAGCGACGATTTCTCTGTATGAAGACGGAGAACTGATCTGTCACGCCTGTACAGGGACTCCAAAGCAGAAGACTGGGACAAGGCTTCAGGTGGAATCAGGTTTGGCGACTGAGAGTGTGCGGACGCGCAGGATTCTGCGTTGCAATGACACCTCGGTGGATGTGCGCACAAACTCGGAAAACTGTGGGAAGTTTGGCATCTCCTCCGCCATGGTGATGCCGCTGGCGCGGGGACCGGAAGTGATTGGAGTGTTTGAACTACTCTCCGGTATGACTCAAGCCTTCGAGGAGAGAGACCTTAGCGCGCTGGCGCGGCTGGGCGAAATGGTGGAAACCGCCATGGAGCACTCCGATTCCGCCAAACAAACGCCGCCAAATACATTCTTCGAAGAAGATTTACCTGCCCCAGAAATCGGCGTCGTTCCCCTCAAACTCGACCCTCTGGCAATTGAAGAAGATGTGCCGACCACAACCAGAACAACGGCAAAGGCTGCCAAGCAGGAAGAGGCGCCATTAATCGAGCGCGGCACCATTGGAAATTGCCAGTCTTGCGGCTTCCCGGTTTCGGGACACCGCCGGCTTTGCGTGGAATGTGCAGCCGCCCAGCCACAGGAAATGGCAGCATTGAATCAAGAACCAGTTACGCCGTCGTTCCTCGCGCACCTGGCGAATCGAAAACGACAAAACGGAGTGGGGGTTCCTTGGCTATACGCTCGGAACTGTAGTAATTCTTTTAGCTACCGCAGCCATCGTAGTATGGATGAAGTTTCCAGAAGTTCCTGCCTGGGTTATGCAGCACGCGCATCTACCGCACTAACCATCTACCTCACATCATCTTTCCCGAATCCGTACCTTTTCCGTAATTGATACTAGCAATACATT
>CAWBXL010000136.1:0-19877 GCA_963792305.1 uncultured Acidobacteriaceae bacterium
ACTGGTCGGTGTTGACCGGCTTCGCCAAGTACTCCGATGCTCCGGCCTCCAAGCACTTTTCGCGATCGCCTTTCATGGCCTTGGCGGTAAGGGCGATGATCGGCAGACGGCGGAAAGCAGCATTCTGCCGGATGACCTGCATGGTTTCATATCCGTCCATCTCCGGCATCATGATATCCATCAACACGATGGCTACATCCGGAGTTGATTCCAGCGTATTGATAGCTTCGCGTCCCGTGCCTGCGGTTAGCACAGTCATGCCCCTTCGCTCTAAAACACTGCTAAGGGCGAAAATGTTGCGTACGTCATCATCCACAACCAACACCTTCTTACCAATCAAGGCGTCGTCGGAACGGTGAAGGCGGTCGAGCATCCGTTGTTTTTCCGGCGGGAAGTTCGCCACCACGCGATGCAGGAAGAGCGCAGTTTCGTCGAGCAATCGCTCGGGCGACTCCACACCCTTCACCACGACGCTGCGCGCAAGCGTATGCAGCCGCGCGTCCTCGTCGGGAGACAGCTCCTTGCCGGTAAAGACAACTACCGGCAAGTCGCTGAGCGATGGGGTGTCCCGAAGCGTTCCAGAACTTCAAAGCCTGTCATGTCTGGCAAGCGCAGATCGAGTACAACGCAATCAAACTTGCCTTCTTTGACTGCTTTCAACGCTTCCTCGCCGGTGGAAGCGATCAATACATCCACATCGTCATAACCAAGCAGTTCCCTGATACTGAGCTGCTCAGCCGGATTGTCTTCCACCACCAGCAGCCGTTTGCGCCGCGGCGTGGAGTATTCCTTGATACGAGAGAGGGCTGCGTCAATTTCTTCGGAGGTGGTCGGCTTGGTGACGAAAGCAAATGCACCACGCGCCAGTCCGTGTTGACGGTCTTCATCGAGGGTTAACATCTGCACAGGGATATGGCGTGTGCCGGGATCCTGTTTCAAATGATTGAGCACCGTCCAACCCAGCATGTCCGGCAAGAAAACATCCAGCGATACTGCGGTTGGATGGAACTCGCGGGCAAGCATCAGGGCCGAAGCGCCGTTCATGGCGACCAACACCTTGAACCCTTTGTCGCGAGCCAAGTCGCAGAGCACCCGCGCGTAATGCGGATCGTCTTCGACAATCAGCAATACCGTGTCATCGGGCTGGAGGTTTTCACGATCGTCCGGGATCTGCTCCACCGGCAACTCAACCTTGACCGCAGCGAGTTGTAGTGAAGATGAAGACGAATACGTCCGCTGATCAGCAACCGGAACGTTGGCCGGGCCGACATAAGTTTGCGGGACATACAAGGTGAATGTGCTTCCCTTGCCCGGAGCGCTGCGTAATTGGATTTCGCCGCCGAGCAGGTTGGCCAATTCACGACTGATGGCAAGACCCAGTCCGGTGCCGCCGTACTTACGGCTGGTGCCGGCATCTGCTTGTTGGAAGGCCTCGAAGATGATGCGCTGTTTGTCGAAGGGAATGCCGATTCCGGTATCCGTCACTTCGAAAGCCACCACAGAAGCAGCGCCATTCAGAATAGGGTGGTTATCACTCCAACCGTTACCGCACAATCGAAACTGAGAGCCGCACTCCGCCTTGCTCGGTGAATTTGAAAGCATTGGAAAGCAGGTTCTTCAATACCTGCTGCAAACGCTTGGAGTCGGTAACCAGACTGCGCGGGAAGGTGTGGATCGGTGTGAACGTCGAAGGAGAGCTTGCGGTTTTCCGCCTCGTGACGGAAGGGGCGAGCGACCATATCGAGCATGCTGCCAAAGAAGACTTCCTCCGCTTCGACCGACACCGTGCCGGATTCGATCTTGGACAAATCGAGAATGTCGCGAGATCAGATTCAGCAAGTCGGTGCCAGCGCCGTGGATGGTGCGGGAGAACTCAACCTGTTTCGCGGTCAGGTTGCCATCGGGGTTATCACTGAGTTGCTGTCCAAGCACCAGAATACTGTTCAGCGGGGTGCGCAACTCGTGCGACATGTTGGCCAGGAACTCTGACTTGTACTTCGAGGTAAGCGCCAGCTCCTTGGCTTTCTCTTCCAGAGCGCGGCGGGCCTGTTCGATTTCCTGGTTCTTGCGTTCGACTTCCACGTTTTGTTCGGCCAGCTGTTGCGCTTTCTGCGCCAGCTGTTCGTTGGTCTGCTGCAATTCTTTCTGCTGGGTTTGCAGTTCGGTGGCCAATTGCTGCGACTGCTTCAGCAAGCCTTCGGTCTGCATCGTGGCTTCAATACTGTTGAGCACGATTCCGATACTGGCCGTCAATTGTTCAAGGAAGGCCATGTGCGAAGCCGTAAAGTTGCTGAGAGATGCCAGTTCGATCACAGCTTTGACGCGGTCTTCGAAAAGGACCGGCAGCACGATCACGTTTTGTGGAACGGCCTCAAACAAGCCGGAGCGGATGGGTGCTGTATTCGCCGGGCAGATCGGTGATCAGCATGCGGCGTTTTTCGGCAGCGCACTGTCCAACCAGGCCTTCGCCCAACTTGCAGGCGGCGCAGGTGGCCATCGTTGCCGTCACCCGCGAAGGCGGAAAGCAGAACCATGCCGGCCGACTCTTCGGTTTCCATCTGATAGATCACGCCTTGCTGTGCGTTCACCAGCGGCGCAAGTTCGGAGAGAAGCATGCGTCCGACGGTGGTCAGATCGCGTTGCCCCTGCAACATTCCGGTAAACCGGGCGAGGTTGGTTTTGAGCCAGTCTTGTTCGGTGTTGCGGTCTGTGGTGAGACGCAGGTTGTCGATCATGGTGTTGATGTTGTCTTTGAGTTCCGCCACTTCGCCGCTGGCTTCAACCTGAATGGATCGGGTCAAATCGCCTTTGGTGACAGCGGTCGCCACTTCCGCGATCGCGCGCACCTGGTTGGTGAGGTTGTCGGCCAGCAGGTTGACGTTTCCGGTAAGATCTTTCCAGGTTCCGGCAGCGCCTGGCACGTTGGCCTGACCGCCGAGGCGGCCTTCGACGCCGACTTCGCGGGCGACGGTCGTTACCTGGTCGGCAAACGTGGCCAGCGTGTCGGTCATGTTGTTGATGGTTTCAGCGAGCGCGGCGACTTCGCCTTTGGCGTTCACCGTGAGCTTTTGCGTCAGGTCGCCGTTGGCAACGGCGGTCACGACTTTCACAATGCCGCGCACCTGCTCAGTGAGGTTGGCGGCCATGACGTTCACGTTGTCGGTGAGATCTTTCCACGTTCCGGCGACGCCCGGCACCTGCGCCTGGCCGCCGAGTTTTCCTTCGGTGCCGACTTCGCGGGCCACGCGGGTCACTTCGGCAGCGAAGGCGTTGAGCTGGTCCACCATCGTGTTGATGGTGTTCTTCAGCTCGAGAATTTCACCTTTCACGTCGACCGTGATTTTGCGGGACAAGTCGCCGCGGGCTACAGCAGTGGTGACTTCGGCAATGTTTCGCACCTGGGCGGTCAGGTTGCCGGCCATGGCGTTGACCGAGTCAGTGAGATCTTTCCAGGTTCCGGCGACTCCCGGCACGTTGGCCTGCCCACCTAGACGGCCTTCGGTTCCGACTTCGCGGGCCACGCGCGTCACTTCAGCCGCGAACGAGCGCAGCTGCTCGACCATCGTGTTCAGCGTTTCTTTTAGTTGCAGAATTTCGCCGCGCACGTCTACGGTGATCTTCTTGGACAAGTCGCCGGTGGCGATAGCGGTCGCGACTTCAGCGATGTTTCGCACCTGGCCGGTGAGGTTGCAGGCCATGAAGTTCACGTTGTCGGTGAGATCTTTCCAGGTTCCGGCGACACCGGGCACTTCCGCCTGTCCGCCCAGTTTGCCTTCAGTACCCACTTCGCGGGCGACGCGCGTTACTTCTCCGGCGAATGCGTTGAGCTGGTCCACCATCGTGTTGATGGTGTTTTTCAACTCGAGAATTTCGCCTTTCACGTCGACTGTGATTTTGCGTGACAAGTCGCCGCGGGCAACAGCGGTTGTGACTTCGGCGATATTTCGTACCTGGGCAGTCAAGTTTCCGGCCATGGAGTTGACAGAGTCAGTCAGATCTTTCCATGTTCCGGCGACACCAGGCACGTTGGCCTGACCGCCAAGTCGTCCTTCGGTTCCGACTTCGCGGGCCACACGCGTTACTTCTCCAGCGAACGCGTTGAGCTGGTCCACCATGGTGTTGATGGTTTCTTTCAGCAGCAGAATTTCACCGCTGACGTTCACCGTAATCTTTTTGGACAGGTCGCCGCTGGCAATGGCCGTCGAAACTTCAGCAATGTTACGCACCTGGCCTGTGAGGTTCGATGGCCATGGAGTTGACGGAGTCGGTGAGATCCTTCCACGTTCCGGCGACACCGGGCACCTGCGCCTGGCCGCCAAGTTTTCCGTCAGTACCGACTTCGCGGGCCACGCGCGTTACTTCCGATGCAAAAGCGCGCAGCTGATCCACCATCGTGTTGATGGTGTCTTTGAGTTCGAGAATTTCTCCCTTTACGTCCACCGTAATTTTTCGCGATAAGTCGCCGCGGGCTACGGCCGTTGCGACTTCTGCGATATTTCGCACCTGGCCGGTGAGGTTGCTGAAGCCATGAAGTTCACGTTGTCGGTAAGATCTTTCCAGGTCCCGGCAACTCCAGGCACCTGCGCCTGACCGCCAAGTTTTCCTTCCGTACCGACTTCGCGGGCCACACGGGTGACTTCACCGGCAAACGCGTTGAGCTGATCCACCATCGTGTTGATGGTGTTTTTCAGCTCAAGAATTTCGCCTTTCACGTCCACCGTAATTTTGCGCGACAAGTCGCCCCGCGCCACGGCGGTTGTAACTTCAGCGATGTTTCGAACCTGACCGGTCAGGTTTCCGGCCATGGAGTTCACAGAGTCTGTTAAATCCTTCCATGTTCCGGCGACGCCGGGCACGTTCGCCTGACCACCCAGTCTGCCTTCCGTACCCACTTCGCGGGCCACGCGCGTTACTTCTCCGGCGAACCGGTTGAGCTGGTCCACCATCGTGTTGAGCGTTTCTTTCAGCTGGAGAATTTCGCCGCGGACGTCCACCGTGATTTTGCGGGACAAGTCGCCACTGGCAATGGCGGTTGCGACTTCAGCAATGTTACGCACCTGGCCTGTGAGGTTTGCAGGCCATGAAGTTCACGTTGTCGGTGAGATCTTTCCACGTTCCGGCCACGTCCGGCACCTGGGCCTGTCCGCCGAGCTTTCCTTCGGTTCCAACTTCGCGGGCCACGCGGGTCACTTCGCCGGCGAACGCGTTGAGCTGGTCCACCATCGTGTTGATGGTGTTCTTTCAATTCAAGAATTTCTCCCTTCACGTCTACGGTGATTTTGCGAGACAAGTCGCCTCGAGCCACAGCGGTTGTGACTTCAGCGATATTTCTTACCTGAGCCGTGAGGTTTCCGGCCATGGCGTTTACGGAGTCAGTAAGATCTTTCCAAGTCCCGGCGACGCCAGGTACCACAGCCTGTCCGCCAAGTTTTCCGTCCGTTCCCACTTCGCGCGCCACGCGCGTCACTTCGGAAGCGAACGAGCGCAACTGATCTACCATCGTGTTGATGGCTTCTTTCAACTGCAGAATTTCGCCGCGCACATCCACCGTGATTTTGCGCGACAAGTCACCGCTCGCCACAGCAGTTGCAACTTCTGCGATGTTACGCACCTGCCCAGTCAAGTTGCTGGCCATCGAGTTCACGGAGTCGGTCAGATCTTTCCACGTTCCGGCCACACCGGGCACTTGCGCCTGTCCGCCAAGTTTTCCGTCCGTACCCACTTCGCGGGCCACGCGTGTCACCTCAGCGGTAAACACGCCCAACTGCTGAATCATGGTGTTGACGATCTTGGCGGAGCGCAAGAATTCGCCTTCCAGGGGGCGGCCATCCACGTCCAGGCGGACGGTTTGAGTCAAGTTGCCTTGGGCCACAGCGGCGATCGCGCGGGTAACTTCAACGGTCGGACGCAGCAGGTCATCGGTCAGCGTGTTGACCGAGACTTCCATCTCACCCCAGGCGCCGCGCGTCTGCTGAAGCCGTAGTACGTTCGCGGGTCCTGCCTTCTTTTCCAACCACCTGCCCAACTCGTTTTAGTTCGTCGCGACATTTGCTGGTTGGTGGCGGCAATCTCGTTGAAGGTGTCGGCGATTTTCCCGGAAGCCCAGTCCAGGTCCCGGGCAGGCGAACGGAAAAATCTCCGTCGCGCATACTTTGGAGACTGGCCAGTACGAGGCTGAGTTCGATCATCCGCTCCACTAGCGCCGTTCCGATGCCCGTTGTTGTTTTTGGATTTACCCTTTGGACGTTCCATTACTGCCGCGCCGGCCTTATCCTGCTCCGGTCTATCCATCATGGTCTCCTGCCCTGCCCCTTCGCCGGGACTGTCATAGCGCGCTGCTGATGGCTCGCAAGCGTGGCGGTATTAGGGCTTTAGGCCTTAAATCGCCTTCGATTGCAAATTGAAATGTTGAGAGGTTTCAGATTCCGTTCGTATCCCTGACGCTAGTGCCACGCCCGGAATTCTGACCAGCTTAGAGACATATCAAAAAAAAGAGGACAAGGCTCTACAGTATTCCCTGTATAGCCTGATATGGAAAGGAGTAGCGGATAAGTGCCACCGATACAATAATTTGTATGCGCTTATTGAAAGCGATAGCCCGGCTTAAGCTCACACCGATAGATAGTGCCATCGCCATTGGATCTAGTATTGCAACTCGCCCAACTGAGATAAAGCCTGGGGCCCAGGGGATAGATTATCGTGTCCCCACCGATATCTGCCTCAAAGCTGACTCCTTCAGCGTTGGCCGGCAGGGTGAAATTCAGGGCCGAGCCGAAAATCACCGGATAAGACTGATGATCAATGGCGCTTTGCATTACGTGGATTACTTCCGCTTCGACCAGAAATGTAGCTGTGTCAGACCAGTTCCGCGCCTTAGCAGTGATTTTCTGGGCAGGTCTGGATATGTCGTCGGATTCAATTCTGGTGAACGGACATGGACCGGCGATGCATGAGACACGGGCATTGATGAACTCATTTCCCGTGCCTGCATCCAGTGTGACCGCACCTAGAGCGGCTTTCCACTTGCCATCTGGAGAACACGGGACCTGATGGTTGCAAGGTATATTCCCCACGTTCGTCACCTCAAATGCCTTCACTGCGCTACCGACATTCATTGTCCTCGGAGCTTTTATGGAATAGCGAACACGTACGTTGCCGATGGCAACGCTGGGCATATTGTTGTCCGCCTTTTTCACAATTGGAACCAGGCGAGCAATATAAAGTTTGCTGTCGGCGAATTCCTGAAGATCGAGAGGCTTATAGTTGGGATGCCGAAACTTGAGCGTAATGGGGCGTCCCCTGCGTATCCACTTTCGCAATTTAAGAACAAAAAAACCTGATGCATCAGACTTGACGGGAGTTTCGCCCGCTCCATTGGCGGCGGTGATTTCAACATCCGCGATAGGGAGTTCTTTTCTTGAGTCCGGTCTTCGATCGTCATGCCCCCATGATCGTCAAGGGATGACGCAAGCGATGAATGATCAGAAACGTGACTGCAGTCGCACAAAGGGCAGCGACTATAATCCAAAGCGAGACTTTTGCCTTTTTCTGCATCTCAATGAATGCCCAGCAACATTCTACAAAAGCCGGAAGCGAATCTTCATCATGCGGTTTTACGCGACGTAAGACTAGTTTAAGATTTTCCTAAATACACGATGATTGAGAACGTCTTCAAAAGCCTTCGCCGCCGGGAATTTATGAGACAAGTTTTGGGCGCGGCGGGTTGTATACCGCTAGCCGGATCTTGTTTTTGCCATGGCCGGCACGGAGCAGCCACATGCTACTCAGCCACCTCGGCACAACCGGGCTCCCTGTCCAAAGAAGACGACAATTCCTGGATGACATGGAAAAACTACGTTCAATATTTCTGGGAACAGGCCAATCCCAAAACCGGGCTGGTGAAAGACCGATGCAATGTTCGCGCTACCGATACTGGAGTTGTCGGAAGCATTGCCTCGACAGGCTTCGGATTAACCGCGCTTTGTATCGGCGAAAACCGCGGGTACATTTCGCATCGGCTGCCCAGGAACGGGTCCTGGCGCCTTACGGAGTCTTTGGGGAAAGCTCCCCAATCATCGTGGATTTTTCTATCACTGGGCGAACATCAACACCGGCGAACGCGTTTGGGACGCGGAAGTTTCTTCGGTGGATACCGCAATTCTGCTATGTGGAGTTTTGACGTGCCGCGAATACTTTCCGGTCGGCCGAGGTACAGGGCTTAGCCGACGCCATTTTCGATCGAGTGGAATGGAGTTGGTTGTCGGAAGACACTGCTCTGCTGCCACATGGCTGGACGCCGGAGATGGGCTTCCTTCCCTATCGCTGGGACAACTACAGCGAACTGATGATGATGTACCTGCTGGGACTGGGTTCCACCATCCATCCCCTTCGCGACAAGCATGGACGGCATGGAAGCGCTCAAATTTGAATATGACGGGATGCGTTACATCGGATCGTTTGCGCCGCTGTTCGTCCACCAATATTCGCAGGCGTGGTTTGATTTCCGCGGCAAGCGTGACAAATATGCAGACTATTTTCGAAATTCCGATGATCGCGACTGAGGTGCATCGCCGCTTTTGCCTGGAATTGGCCAAACAAATTCCCAGCTACAGCGACGACTTATGGGGCATTACAGCTTCCGATTCGCCCAAAGGATACGTAATTTGGGGAGGCCCGCCGGCGGTCGGCCCCATTGATGGGACGATCGTGCCCAGTGCGTCCGCGGGATCGCTTGCCATTTCTTCCGCGGACCGGTCATGCGGGTCTTGCGAACGATCAAAGATCGATATCCTAGGCATGGACCAAGTACGGGTTTGTGAATGCGTTCAATCCCCTCACAAAATGGTATGACGGCGATGTGATCGGAATTGATACAGGAATCACGCTGTTGATGGCCGAGAATCATCCGCATCTGGATTCGTCTGGAACACGTTCATGAAGAGTGAAGAGGCCAACGCGGCATGCAGCGCGCGGGATTGAAAAAATACTAAATTCAGGCCTGCAAAAATAAACTTTTCCCTGTGTTTTCATAGCAATTCTTCCATCCGACTGGGAATAATTTTCCCTGAATCAGATCGTACTATCGGCGCAAGAGTCAATTCACTGGACATCGGTTTTGCCGCACACCTCGACCAGCGCCGAACTTAAATCTTGCTCGATAATCTAAAGATTCAAAAGACATGCACGGACGATTCATCTGGCGAATTGTGGACATTTTTTCATCTTGAGTAGGCATAGTCATCCGCTTTACGAATCGGCCCTCCAACGTGAAGTAGCACGTAGTGAATTCTCTGCTCGGGGAAGCTGTAAATAGTCTTGTCTCAGTGACCTACGAAAACCCCCGAAGGTTTTCTGGCATCTTTAAAGTACTCACTACAACGGATCCATACAATGACCGAAGAGGACAAGTTTCTGGAGCGGGTGGAGCGAGCGTCTCTCCGCGCTACGCAATGTCCCGCCCGTCCTGCAGATTGTCTGGGAATCAGGGCCGATGGTCGTTTCTCTGGGCTTGGTCTTCCGGCTGATCACTTCGCTTGTTCCCCTGGCAGCCTTGTGGATCACCAAACTCATCATCGATGACATCGTGCAGCCGTTTCCAGTCATCAACCGTGTTACCAACACTCTATGGTGGTTGGTCGCCGCTGAATTTGGCGTCGCCATTTTTGGTTCGGTCCTAAGCCGGGGCATTGATTATCTCGATTCCCTGCTGGCGGACAAGTACACCCGTCACATCAGCATTCAGGTAATGAATCACGCGGCTGAATCTCGATCTCATCGCTTATGAGGATCCGGTTTTTTATGACCGACTGGAACGGGCGCGGGTGCAGGCCACCGATCGACTGGGAATGATTCAGTCCATCGGGCGACTGATCCAGCAGGTGATCACAGCGGCGTCCTTGTCGGTTTCCATTCTTCTGTTCTCGCCTTGGCTGTTGTTGCTGCTGATTGCCGGCATTTTGCCCGCGTTTCTTGGGGAGAGCCATTTCGCATTTCTCGGCTATGCCAAGAATTTTCGCCAGACCCCGATTCGACGGGAACTCGATTACTTGCGCGTCCTGGGCGGAAGCCGGGAAGCGGCCAAGGAACTGAAGTTGTTCGGACTGAAAGATTTTCTGATCGGACGCTTCACGCGGCTTTCCGATCAAATTTACGTCGAGAACGTTGACTTGGCGCGGCGGCGGTTGATCGCTGGATCTTTGCTTATCGATAATCGGCACCGTCGGCTATTACTCAGCTTATGTGTACGTGATTTGGCGGACCGTGGCCGGGGCGCTGAGCATTGGCACGCTCACATTTCTGACGGGCGCCATCGTGCAGGCCAGCAGCAACATCCAGCAGATTTTCTCCACGCTTTCCAGCATCGCAGACCAGGCTTTGTTCCTTACGGACTTGCTGGCATTTTTTGCGATGAAGCCGACCATTCGCTCGAAGCCAAATGCGTTGCCTGCGCCCCGGCCGATCACGCGCGGATTCGAGTTTCGCAATGTCTCGCTTCTGTTATCCCGGAAATTCGCGGCTGGTGTTGGATGATTTGAATTTTCATCTGCATCCCGGCGAACGGGTGGCGTTGATTGGAGAAAACGGCGAAGGCAAGACCACCTTGGTGAAGTTGATGACGCGGCTCTACGATCCCACTGAGGGACAGATCCTGCTGGATGGGGTCGATCTGCGCGAATACGATCTCGACGACCTTTACCGGGAAATCGGCGTGATCTTCCAGGATTTCATGCGCTATGAAATGACGGCGCGGGAAAATATTGCGGTCGGACGAATCGACCAGGTAAACGCATCTACCCGCGCTGAAGTCAGCGCGGCGCCAAGAGCATGGCCAACGAGGTCATCGAGCAAACTTGCCCCGCGACTATGAACAAATGCTGGGCCGCCGTTTTGAAAACGGCGTGGACCTCTCCGGTGGGGAGTGGCAGAAAGTCGCGCTGGCGCGAGCCTACCTGCGCGACGCACAACTGCTGATTCTCGACGAGCCCACCGCCGCGCTCGACGCCCGCAGCGAGTATGAAGTCTTTCAACGTTTTGCAGAACTGACTGCCGGTAAAACGGCGCTGTTTATTTCACATCGATTTTCCACCGTACGGATGGCCGACCGCATTGTTGTTCTGGAACACGGAAGAATTGCCGAGGATGGCAATCATGAACAGTTGTCCAGACTCGGTGGGCGTTATGCAGAGATGTTTGAAATGCAAGCCGCCAGCTATCGTTAGGAACTTTCGACATGCCACAGAATACACATTTGAAAATCATGAAAGCCGAGAGTGAACGTCTCGGTGAGATGACTCATTCCGTCCACGATCCTGAGAAATTACACCAGAGGGCAAATGAAATCGCCCACAACCTGACCTGGCTGCCAAATACTTTCACGTCCGGAGTGTTTGGCGAAAGAAATGGCGCGCTCAACAAAGCTTTGAAGCCCATTTTCGAAGGCTTGGAGTCTCCTTGCCCCCCGCCTCCAATTTCCGACGATTTCCGCTGGCTGTACGACAATGGACGGCTTTTATACACAGAACTTACTAACGTTGGGACTGTGCTCAAGCCACACGCAAAAATGCCACACGTGCGCACCGCAGAGGGTGAGATTGTTCCCCGCGTGTTGGTGGTTGCAGAAGAGTTCCTCGACGCGGTTGGCTATGAATTCATAGAGCAGGATTTCTCTCTATTCGTGGAAGTTTTTCAGAAGACCACCGTCCTCGAATTGCGCGAGCTTTGGGCGCTGGCATCGGCATTGAAACTGGTGTTGATGGAGCAGATTGCTTCTCGCGGCAAATCCGTCCTGGCTGATCCTCAAGACAATTCGCAGGGCGTGGGTATTTGTATGCGCAGCCTCCGAGAGCTTGGGCAAACTTCCTGGAAGGACGTGCTCGAACCACTCATTGTGATTGACCAGATACTGCGGCAGGACCCGGCTGGCGCCTATGCAGGAATGGATTTTGAAAGCCGCGACCTTTACCGCAGCAAGTTGGCGAATATCGCGGAACATTCGGATTGCACTGAGTTAGAAGTTGCCCAAGCTGTGCTGAGATTGTCACAAGCAGCCAGCCGGCGTCCCTCAACCAATCCGCGCATTACTCTGCGTGAATCCCACGTCGGTTATTACCTTACTGACAAGGGCTCTTCTCAACTTCATAAACAAGTGCGCTTCCGGCCACCGTACGTGCAGAAAATGCAGCAACTGTTGCGCAAACATCCTGACGAATTTTTCCTGTTGGGAATCGAGATCATGGCCCTGGCCATCATCGCGGTAGCGCTTCCTTTTGTCACCGATCCTTACAGCTCACTTGGGTTGCTCGCCTTTGCCATGGTGGTTTTGTTTTTCCCTTGTTCGCAAAGCGCAATCCAGGTAGTGAACCATTTGGTTACGTTCCTATTGCCGCCGGAAATCCTGCCCAAATTAGATTTCTCGGCGGGAATTCCCGATAACTGCATCACCCTGGTTGCGATTCCCAGCCTGTTGTTGAAGGAAAAACAGGTGCACGGGTTAGTTGAGGACCTTGAAGTCCGGTTCCTCGGTAATCATGATCCCAATATTCACTTCGCACTTCTCACGGATCTGGCTGATTCCCACGAGCCTGCCCGAGAAGATAGCCCTTTGATCGACCTCTGTGCGCATTTGATCGGCGAACTGAACACCAAATACGCACGTCAGGGCATGGGTTCGTTTTTCATGTTCCATCGCCATCGCGTATACAACCCACGCGAAAGATTATGGATGGGTTGGGAGCGCAAACGGGGAAAGCTGCTGGACCTCAACAAGCTCTTGCGCAAGCAATATGACAGCTTCCCAGTGAAGATCGGCGAACTTTCCATTCTTCCGCAAGTTCGCTTTGTAATTACGCTGGACGCGGATACCGAACTTCCGCGCGGCACCGCACGCCGCATGATTGGAACGCTGGCGCATCCGTTGAATCAGGCGATCATTGATCCAGAAAAGAATACGGTCGTCGAAGGATACGGCATTTTGCAGCCACGCGTCGGAGTGAGCGTGCAAAGCACAACCCACTCTCGCCTGGCCGCAATCTATGCCGGCGAAACCGGCTTTGATATTTACACGCGCGCTGTTTCCGATGCATACCAGGATTTGTACGGAGAGGGCAGTTTCACCGGCAAAGGCATTTATGAGGTGGACGCAGTCCATCGCGTGCTGGATCAACGTTTCCCCCGCAATGCTCTGTTGAGTCACGATCTGATTGAAGGGGCTTATGCACGGTGTGGCCTGGCCAGTGATATCGAAGTGATCGAAGACTATCCCTCGCATTACAGCGCCTACAACCGTCGCAAACATCGTTGGTTGCGCGGAGACTGGCAGATTGCCGGCTGGCTGTTGCCGCATGTGCCTGTGGAATCTGATGACCAGGTTTCCAATCCAATTTCTCTGGTTTCCTGGTGGAAGATTTTCGACAACCTCCGCCGTAGTCTTGTAGAACCAGCGGCATTTATTCTTTTGACTGCCTGCTGGTTTTTGCCCGACGGTCTTCCCGGCCGCTGGACCTTATCTCTGCTCGCAATCTTGTTTGTCCCAGCATGCTTTTCGCTGGGCCTTAATCTGTTGAAAGCCGCCATCGGGGCCAACCTGGCAGCTGCACAGGATGCAGTAAGTTCGTTTTCCGCCGCGGCCTTGAACCTGATTTTTACCGTGACCTTCCTCGCGCATCAGGCGCTGCTCTCCCTTGACGCCGTGATTCGCGCCTTGATCCGCCGCTTTCCTGACACAGCGCCGCCTGCTGGAATGGGAAACTGCGGCCGAAGCTGAAATGGGTACGCGCGGAAAATCACCTGTGGATATCTATCTCGACTGGACACCGGTGCTTGCGCTCGCAATTGGGTTGTTGGTCTGGGCGTTCCGTCCAAGCGGCCTCTTTGCCGCATTGCCGATCCTGCTCCTATGGGCGTTTAGCGGCATGGTTTCATCGTGGCTCAATAGCCCACCCCGCCCGGCGCGAAATCAATTGTCGAAAAAAAACCTGGCATTCCTGCGCCGCGCAACATTGCACACCTGGCGGTATTTTGCCGAATACAGCACGGCTGAACACAACTGGCTGATTCCCGACAATGTGCAGGAACAACCGGAAGCAATCGCGCCCCGCGTCTCACCGACCAATATCGGATTGTTGCTGAACGCCAGACAGGTGGCCTGTGAATTTGGGTATCTCACGGTCCCTGAATTTACACAACAAACATTGCGTACACTCGCCACAATGGCGAAGCTTAAGAAATACCGCGGGCATGTGCTCAACTGGTACGACACACGCACGCTTGAACCCTTGGCCCCGCGCTTTGTCTCCTCGGTGGACAATGGAAATCTTCTGGCGTCATTGTGGACGTTACAGCAAGGATGCCTTGATCGTCTGAAGCAACCCGTGCTGCAACCAGCGTTGGCAGAAGGATTTCTCGACTATCTCCAGGCGCTAACTTCTAAACACGTCGTGCCGCGCAAGGCTGCTGCTGTATGCAGGCGGGACCGTGATACCGCAGATTGGCTGCAATCCCTTCTTACTTTCCCTGATGAAGTTCTAGTGCAGGCAAAAGCAAATGCGGCGAACTCGAAACATGTTTCCACCAAGTGGTTAGTGGCGGAGGCCAGTTCACGTTTGCAGCGCGTACGGCAAACAGTAGATGAATGTGCGCCCTGGCTTTCACCGGAGTTCGCGGAGCTGAAAAATGACGCGACGCTGAATTTGTCACTATTGGAAACAATATCTTTGCAGGATCTGCCTGCATTCATTAACGACTTGAGTGAGCGCGTGAACTGGGCGCTGCATTCGTCCACATCTTCCCAACGAGCTTTGTACGAAAGGTTCCAGGTTTGGCTATCGGCAGCCCGTGAAAATGTCGCCCGCCTGATCTCCGATTTGCGAAAAATTGCAGCCGAAGCCGGCAGGCTGGCTGACGAAATGGATTTTGAATTCCTGCTGAACAAACAAAGAAAGCTGCTGTCCGTAGGATTCGACGTGGAAACCCTTCGCGTTCACGCGGCATGCTACGACCTATTGGGAACGGAATCCCGCACCGCCGTGTTTTGCGCCATCGTGAAGGAAGATATTCCGCAAGAAAGCTGGTTCCTGCTGGGCCGCGCGCATACTCTCGACCGCGGGCGTCCAGTGCTGCTTTCCTGGACAGGCACCTTGTTCGAATACCTGATGCCCTCGCTGTGGATGCGCTCCTACTCCAATACGCTGCTGGATCGTTCCCGTGCAGCTGCCGTGCGTTCGCAGCAAGCCTATGCCGCCAATAAAGGTGTGCCTTGGGGGATTTCCGAATCCGCGTATAGCAAATTGGATGAAGCGGGAAATTATCAGTACTACGCTTTCGGGTTGCCCCATCTGGCTTTGCGCAAGCGTGAGCAAAATGGACTGGTGATTTCACCGTATTCCACTTTCCTGGCACTAGATGTTGATCCAGCCAATGCAATCAACAACCTGCACGCAATGAACGACATGGGATGGTTTGGCAGTTGCGGGTTCTACGAGGCGGCGGATTACAGTGCTCCACGCCGCTTTATGGGTAAACGCTATCAACTGGTGCGGTGCTGGATGGCCCACCATCAGGGAATGAGCCTGCTGGCGCTGGCAAACTTCCTGAATAACAATGTCGTGCAGAAATGGTTCCACGCTGATCGCCGGGTACAAGCGACTGAACTATTGCTCCATGAAAAACCAGTTGCCCACGTGCGGCGTAAGGACATTCCGCGAAAGCTGACTGCGGCTTAATTTATATAAGATCGCTGCGATGCGTAAATTCTCAAGCAGTTTCCATTGGGCCGCATTGCTCGCGGTCTTGGTCCTCAGTTTCTCGGTCGTTGAAGCCCAAACTCATCCCGATCATCCGACCATCGTAGTTGATGCCGGCGCGGCCATACATCCATTCCCCCACTTCTGGGAAAAGATGTTTGGTTCAGGACGAGCCATCCTGAGTTTGCGAGAAAGCTATCGCAATGATTTGCGTGACGTAAAAAAGATTACCGGCTTCGATTATGTCCGTTTTCACGCCATTTTTCATGACGAAATCGGGGTTTACAGCGAAGACAAAGAAGGCCGCCCTATATACAACTTTTCTTATGTAGATCAAATCTACGACGGCCTGCTGGCGAATGGCGTGAAACCGTTTATCGAAATAAGTTTCATGCCCAAGGATTTGGCCGCCAGACCGGCCCTTCATCCCTTCTGGTACAAGCAGAACGTCGCTCCGCCCAAGGACTGGGGAAAATGGGACGATCTCATCGCCGCCTTTACCCAACATCTGGTGGAGAGGTATGGAATTGATGAAGTCGCCAGTTGGTACTTCGAAGTCTGGAATGAACCAAATATTGACTTCTGGGCGGGAGAACCGAAGCAGGAAACTTACTGGGAGCTCTACGATCACACTGCGCGAGCGGTCAAAAAAGTAAATTCGCGCTTGCGGGTGGGCGGCCCTGCCACGGCTGCTGCGGCCTGGGTGGACGCATTCATCAAACATTGCAGCGATAACAACGTTCCTGTGGATTTTGTTTCCAGCCATGCTTATGGGAATGACAGTTCTCAAGATGTATTCGGTACCACCGAAAGCATCCCGCAGGACAAGATGGTTTGCCGGGCAGTGGGCAAAGTCCACGACCAGATCAAAGCCTCGAGCAAACCGAATCTCCCTCTAATTTGGAGCGAGTTCAATGCCAGCTACAAAAACGAATCTGAAATTGAAGATTCGATTTACATGGGACCATGGATCGCCAATACGATTCGACTGTGCGACGGAATGGTTGACATCATGTCCTACTGGTCGTTCTCCGATGTTTTTGAAGAACAGGGCGTCGTGAAAAATCCGTTTTACGGTGGATATGGATTGATTGCCGCAGGAAATATTCCCAAGCCTGCGTATCAAGCATTCCAGTTGTTACACAAACTCGGCGATCAGCGTATTGCTGTGGACTCCGATTCCGCGCTGCTCACGCGACGCAGTGATGGCACCTTGGTTTTGGCTCTGTGGAACTATGCACCGCCTGATCAGAGCGGTAGCATCGACTCTTTCACTCTACAGTTTAAGAATATGAGCCCACGTAAAGCATCATTGTGGCGTCTCGATGACGCCCATGGCAACCTTCTACGTGAATATGTAAGATTGGGTTCGCCGCGTTATCCGACTAAAACTGAATTGGAGAAGTTGCGTGCGGTAGACCAAACTACCGCAATGGAAACTGTGGGGATTACCCACGATCAGCTTACATTGCAAATTCCCGCCAAAGGCCTGGTTGTGATTGAACTGCAATAGCGAACGGTAGCTTAGCAGTACTGGCGCGATCCCTGCTCCGGGCAAGAGCAATTCAAAAGCATAGTCAAAAAATTCAAAGCCCGGTCGAGCTCCTTACTCTCATGATTGCTACTTGAGTAACCGAGATTCAATTCCCTGACACGCTCTTGAATGGCCTTGCGGGCAGATTCCACACTGGTGAACACTTTGTTCACGTCAGGTTCGAGCATGGCGGCACAGTAGGCCCGATACCATTCGCGGCTCGTAGATTTGAGCTTTACGACCATGTTTTCGCACCTTACGGGCATTAAATCCTTAAAAACCTAAACTAGTAAACTTCTGAAAATTTCCGGCAAACAATACGGTAGAAACTGTACGTCTATGAGACTTCTGTGAAAAAAATCACGCCACCCCCAGGACGCGGAACAGCAGCAGCCACCGCCGTATGCTGGTGGTAATCAGGAAGTTTTCTTTTACATGTTCCTTTCCCGCAGCTTCCAGCTGCTGGGCAGAACTCAGGGTGAGTCAATAGATAACGGATCTGGTAGGCGCAGCCTTCCACAGAATGCACCAGTACCCCCGTAAGTTTATGAATAATCTGGTTCGGAATTCCCCCGACCGCGCCGGCGATGGTCGGCTTCCCTTTCCATAAAGCTTCGGTCACGGTAAGCCGAAACCTTCCTTAATCGACTTCTGCACAACTACGGTCGAAGCCCGTTGCAGAGCATTGATCTCCAATGCGCACCACGGCGGCAGGTCAAGAATGATTATGTCCGGGTCGTTTCCCCGGCGTCCTTTACTTCCTTCAGGACTACGGCGCCTTCAGGGTCGTCGCTTGCGCCTCCGCCAGCCAGCACCAATTGGCAATCCACATATTGCTTGGCTAGTTTGTAGGCCTGAATCACTCCAACCGGATCCTTTAAGCGGTCAAAACGCGAGATCTGCGTAACGATGGGCCGCGTGCGGTCGATACTGAAGTCATCGCAGACTTTCTGGATAACTTCATCCAGTTCTTTGTTTTTTTCCGACAGCGGATCAATGCAGGGATAAAACAAATATTGCGGAATACGAAGTTGCCGGGCAAAGGCCTGCGAAGAAAATATCGCCGCATCATACCGTTCGACATAAGGGCCGTAGAAATCCCCATACTTCGGGATGAGGATTGCGACAAGATCGATGTGGCAGCGCCAGATCCAGCGATTGCGCTTGCTTCCCTCTCGAACACACCAGGGGCGCGGGCTGAGGATCGTGAATTACAACTAGATCTTCGTCAAAATGCATTCGCTGACGATTCTGCTCGTTGTAGTAAAAGAAATACTTCCTGCGCTTGGCGGGTCAGCTTGTACTCGTCCCATGCAGGGCATTGTGGAAAGCCTTGGTGACTTCAAAGAAGTCGTTGCCGCCGGTAATAACATCCCATCGCGTCGGGATTTCCATTTCTTTCAGCAGTGGGATCAGGCGATTCAGATTTCCGCTACGCCTCCACCCACTGCTGTGGAGTTCACCATCTTGACCGTTCTACCCTTTACTTCCCTGCCCAAATAATGCAAAGCTCGTCGATCTCCGCCTTGCCCACTGATGCTCCGATAGTCATCCAGGTGTGCCGGCGGGGGCGGGACTGGAGGAGTGTCCAGATTTCTGGGCGATTTTCGCGTCGATTGCCGGAGCCTCACGGGCTGGCGCGGGACTGGGTTGCGGCACTTTCCGAAACTGGCATGTCAATTTCCTCGGTATTCGATTTATGGGCTCCATAAAATTCGAGCCTATGCCATCGCCCTTTCCACAATTTTCACAATTTTGTGCTGCACGTCTTCCAGTGTCCCGGTGTAAATGTCAATGCGGTTGAGCGCGCGCGCAGCGTCCGCTAATCCCATATCGTCGAGCAGCCACTGCGAGAAATCGTTGGACATCAGTTTTAACCGCAAACGCGCCTCGATGAAATGATGGTGGATCGAGTGCACACTCACCTGACGCACACCTTCGGCAAATTCAGACAACGTGTTGGCAACAAATGTTGTCGGCACAACCACAATGTCAGATGCGCAGAAATAGAAAGTGTCCTGCGCGTGACGGTCGCCAATCTTCGGATTGCGGCGCAAGTATTCTTCGACGATACTTACAATCCGCTGCCGCAAGTCTGCAACGGAAGTAAACTCGCGGATATCCACGCTGGCCAGCCGTTCCGCCAAGCCCGGCTCATTGCAAGCTTCCAAAGCCCAGTGGGCAAAATCATTGGAAAATCCTTCGCGAATAAAGTGGTGCTCCTGCAAGGTACGGAAAGTGTGCTGAAAGATGGAATCCTCCGGGCACGATCGCAGGGCACGCAGAAATTCGTTTAGCGTTTCCGCCTTTTCACGCGTGATGCGCAATAAGTGCGCCGAGGTATTAAAGTAAAACGGGCGCCGTGGCAGGTGCCGCACTACATCTGGAACTGGTTGCTGCGCTAGTCATTTGATCATCACCTTGTGGAGTTGATGTTGCTCCTGGTTTGCTTATATTGGCTTACCTGCTGCCACTTCCTCAGAAAATCCAACAGTTCATCTGGAGGTTTAATCCAGACGTCGGCCGCTGTTTCACGCCTCTCCGGACGCACTAACACTCGCAATCCACGTCCTTCAAGCGCAAGAAAAGCGCGTTCATCAGTT
>CAWBXL010000137.1:0-19660 GCA_963792305.1 uncultured Acidobacteriaceae bacterium
GGTGTCAGTAGTAATTTGCATGATGGTTTTCCTGGTCACCTACGTGGTGCCGCAGTTTGCCAAGTTGTTTGAAGAATTGAACGCGCAGTTGCCCACCATCACTCTAGTGATGTTGGCGATTGGTAAACATACGCAGGCCTACGGTCCTTATATCGCCGTGGGGTTGGCGCTGGCTCTATACGCTTTGTGGCGCGGGAAAGCCACGGATAGCGGCGCGGCTAAGGTGGACCACGCAATTCTCAAGCTGCCGTTGTTGGGCGATATCTGGCTCAAATATCAGGTAGCCAATTTTTCTCGTACGCTTTCCACCCTGCTCACGGGAGGTCTGCCTTTGGTGCCGGCGCTCGAAACCGCTGGTGAATCCATGAGCAGCCGCAGTATTTTAAATGGTATTTCCGAAGCCACAATTCAGGTACGCGAAGGCCAGACGTTGGCCAAGAGCCTCGAAGAACAAAATCTGTTCCCCGGTCTTTCGGTGGAAATGATCGAAGTAGGAGAATCCACTGGCGCATTGCCGGCCATGCTAAACTCCGTGGCCGAATTTTATGAGGAAGATGTACAGACAGCTCTAGGTGCAGCCATGGCGCTAATAGAACCGGTAATTCTGATTTTCATGGCGGTGGTGGTGGGGGGTATCCTGATTTCGTTGTACCTGCCCATCTTTACCTTGGGGTCGAACATCCATTAGTACTTCTTAATTGGTAGTACCCAAGTCAGGGTAGGAAGATGTTGGTATGAGTGGAATGGCAGAACAGAAACCAATCTTAGTGGGTGGGAACGGCGGTCTCCCACCTCAAATGCCGGGGAGCAAGAAACCTGGCGACAACGAAGCCGAGATGGACAAGGCACGCGATGTGGCTCGCCGCTATCGCTGCGAGTTCGTGGACCTGCGCAACTTCCAGCTCCATCACAACCTGATGGAAAAAGTCCCGGTGAAGCTGATGTATCGCTATAACTTCGTCCCGCTGGAGGAGATGCAGGACGGCAGCCTGGCAATCGCCATTGCTGACCCCAGCCAGTTGATGATGATCGACGAAATCGGCCTGCTGCTGAATCGCCGCGTGATCACCAAAGTTTCGACCGGCGGACAGATCGGCGAAATTCTCAAAAAGACTGAGCAGTCCAAGCGCGTGCTGGAAGATGCCAGCGAAGGTTTTGCGCTGAGTGTGGTCCGTGAGGATGAAAGCGGCGATGAGTCCATCAACATTGACCGCCTCACCACCGAAGGCGATAGCCCCATCATTCGCCTGGTGGACACCACTATCTTCACCGCATTACAGCGACGCGCCAGTGATATTCACATCGAAACCCGCGACGACTCCGTGCAGATCAAGTTCCGCATTGACGGCGTGCTGACCCAGGCCATGCCGCCTATCGGAAGGAACATCATTCGACCATTATTTCCCGTATCAAGGTCATGAGTGAGCTCGACATCTCCGAGCGCCGTGTGCCGCAAGACGGCCGTTTCCGCGTGAAGTACGACGGCGCGGCCCATTGATTTCCGTGTCTCCATCATGCCCTCAATCCACGGCGAAGACGCGGTGCTTCGTGTGCTCGATAAAGAATCCATGAGCGAAAAGTTCCACTCGCTCGTGCTGGATGTGGTCGGCTTCGACGAAGACGACCTGCGCAGTTTCCGCCGTTACATCAAAGAACCCTATGGCATGGTGCTGGTAACAGGACCAACCGGTAGCGGTAAGACGACTACGCTCTACGCCGCCGTCAACGAAATCAAGACCGACGAAGACAAGATCATCACCATCGAAGATCCAGTCGAATATCAAATTCGTGGCATCACACAAATTCCGGTCAACGAGAAAAAGGGACTGACCTTCGCCCGCGGATTGCGATCCATCCTGCGCCACGATCCCGACAAAATCATGGTCGGCGAAATCCGTGACACGGAGACCGCGCAAATCGCTATTCAATCCGCCTTGACTGGCCACCTGGTCTTCACTACTGTCCACGCCAATAACGTGGTGGACGTAATCGGCCGCTTCCTGAACATGGGAGTTGAGCCCTACAACTTTGTTTCCGCGTTAAATTGCATTCTGGCGCAACGCTTGGTCCGTTTGATCTGCGACCCATGCCGCACAGTGGCCAATTATGCTCCGGAAGTGCTCGAAGCCAGCGGACTCGATCCGACGCAATGGGGACAGGTCCCCTTCTATGAGGGCCAGGGTTGCATCGAGTGCGCCGGCACCGGATTCCGCGGACGTACCGCAATCCACGAACTGCTGGATCTCAGCGACCGTATCCGCGAAATGATTCTGGAAAAGAAGCCCACGTCGGAAATCCGCCGCGCCGCTCGCGAAGAAGGCATGCGCTTTCTGCGTGAATCAGCCCTCGACAAAGTAAGACTGGGGCTGACGACACTAAAAGAAATCAACAAGGTCACGTTTATCGAGAGTACGCGGTAAGGAGCGTTTAGAGTCTTTCTCTGCGGTCTCAGCGGATGTTCTCTGCGACCTCTGCGTTTTAGGATTTGCCACAGTTGCGTGGATAGCCAAATCTTAAAACGCAGAGACCGCAGAGGACTTTATAGTCAGGACATTCGGTCAGTAACTAGGGTTGTCCTATCAGCGCTTGCGTTTCGCGGCTAATCGAGTTCTCATAGCTTATAGATGTTGGGAAAACCTCAATCTTCGGCCAAGCCAAAACTGGCTTGTGAAATCTCATCCGACCGGGTACTGGCGGGGCGCCTGTCCGACAATTCGGTGGTGGATTGTGCTGCCTATGACCTGCCTCCCGGCCTTGTAACTCCAGACCTCACCGAAAGCAATGTTCACGACCGTAATGCCGTATACCGCGCCATTCATGATGCGCTGGACAGCCTCAGCGGACGTTCGACGGATGTAATCGCCGTCCTGCCTGACTCTGCGGTCCGTGTAGTGCTCCTTGACTTCGAATCTTTGCCTGCCAAGCGCGACGAGGCCGAAGCGGTGGTCCGCTTCCGGTTGAAGAAGTCGCTGCCTTTCGATGTGGACAAAGCTAAAGTTTCCTATCATGCCGAACGGGCAACCAGCGGCATGCGCGTGATCGCCGCAGTGGCCTTGTCCAGCGTGGTGGATGAATACGAATCACTGTTCCGCGAGGCGGGCTACAACCCGGGTATAGTACTGCCCTCGACGCTGTCGGCCCTGGGCGCCACCAGCGGAGAACGGCCCACTCTGGTTCTAAAAGTTGATTCACGCACCACGTCCATTGCGATTCTGGCGCAGAAGCAATTGCTGTTGTTCCGTGCTCTGGAAAACCCCAACGGCACCGCCATCACCGGCGAGAAACTCGCCGAAGATGTTTATCCCTCTGTGGTCTTT
Source organism: uncultured Acidobacteriaceae bacterium (assembly GCA_963792305.1). Lineage (GTDB taxonomy): Bacteria > Acidobacteriota > Terriglobia > Terriglobales > Acidobacteriaceae > CAWBXL01. Next base: position 3,318 of record CAWBXL010000137.1, read on the forward strand.
TTCCAGGACACTTATAACTTGAATATTGACCAGATTTTCGTCTCGGGGCTGCCGCAGGCGCGCGAAGCCGCCCCGGCGCTAAAAGCTCAGACGGGCGCGGATGTTCAGGACTTGGTCAGTTCCCTGCCAGTCTCTAAAATCAGCGGTTCTGCGCCGCAGTGGCAAATGGCTGGAGTCGTGGGGGCACTGGTTTCCTAAATGCGTTTAGACATTAATCTCGCGACCCACCCGTACGAAGATGCCAAAGAGTTTTGGCAAAGATGGGGCATAGGGCTGGTATTGATGGGGATTGTAACCCTTGCTTTGGTGGGCTTCACTTTGTGGAAATGGCACAAGGCCGCCAATGACCGCGCCGCAGTCAGCTCTCTAGAGCACAATATTGCTGTTCTGGACGGCAAACTCGCACATTCAGAAGCGACATTGAACCGCCCGGAGAACCGCACCCTGCGTGAACAATCGAATTATCTGAACAATTTATTCCAGCAAAAAGCCTTCTCCTGGACCATGGTTTTCGAAGATCTGGAGCGTGTCATGCCTCCGCATCTGCATGTGGTTTCGATTCATCCTGAAATGGATGCCAGCAATCAGCTCCAAATCAAATTGAGCGTCGCCGGGGACTCGAATGACCGGGCGCTTGATCTGGTGCGCAAGATGGAAGAATCACGGCACTTTCAACAGGTCCATATTTTGGACCAAACCGGCGCATCCGGACCAAATGCCGGAAATGATGTTCAATTTAATATCAGCGCCCTTTATATTCTCGACCCCAACTTTGCCAAACAAGGGGTGGCCCGCTAATGCCAGCCCTTGCAGGGACGCGCAAACGCGTGGGAATCGGCTTTGCTGCGATGGGAGCAATCTGCATCATCGCGGGGGCGGTCCTGTTTTCACCGCTGGTGCAGGAAAGAACGGATGACATCACGCAGCTCCGCAGCCAGCAGAACGTAAAACAGCTCCAGGTCAATAAGGTTGGCGACATTGACCAGAAAATAGCGTCCGCCTCGCAGCAGATTTCAGCTTTCTATCAGAACCGCATTCCGGTGCGTGATTCAGCCATCTCTGACAATCTCAGCAAAATGGCCGCGGAAAGTGGCGTTAAGCTGGAGCAGGTAAGATATTCGACAAAGGAACTTGTGCCGGCTGGGTTGCGTCCAGTGGAAATTGAAGCCAATTTGTCCGGCCAATATCCACAGCTGGCGCGCTTTTTGAACTCCGTAGAGCGCAACCAACCAGTATTCTTTATCGTGGATAGCATCGAACTCGGCGGCGAGCAAAATACCGGGTAAGGTTACAGGTAAAGCTCAGGACTTTTGTGCGGGCAGGTGCGTAAGTGACACTGGGAACCGAAAACCGCAACAAGACGATCGCCGTGGTCGCAGTAGTATCGCTCGCGGTGATCATTGTCGTGTGGGAGCTTTGGCCTGCTTCCACCACATCGGCTTCGGTGTCAACGACACCTACAGCACATCCTGCTCAAACGAATCCTGGGAAAAAAGGCGCGCAGGTTCTATCCACGATCGATCCCACTTTGCGAACAGACTTGCTCAAGGACAGTGAAGGAATCAAGTACGAAGGAAACGGTAAAAATATTTTTGTGGCTGCGGCAGAGCCAATCCCACAGCCTATTGCACCTGCCTTCATACCGCGGTCGCAACCACAACCTGTGGTTCCGCAGGGACCTGCACCGCCGCCGCCAATTCCACTCAAATTCTATGGCTTTGCCACCCCGCGTGGGGAGCATACGAAAGTGTTCCTCTCAGAAAATGATGACATCTTCATTGCCGGCGAAGGCGACATCGTAGACCGCCGCTATAAGGTCATCCGCATTTATCCGATGGCAGTGGAAATTGAAGATGTGTTGAACAACAACCGGCAGCAGATCCCGCTTACACAAGGTTAGCCCAGTGGTATGAAGAACCGGCCCCAATCCGGCAACATCCGCCGCAGGAACAATGAACGCGGCTACATCCTTCTCACGCTATTGTTGTTCGTGACTGTGCTGATCATCACCATGGCGATAGCCGTGCCGGAAATTACTTTCCAGGTGAAACGCGATCGCGAAGAGGAATTGATCCATCGTGGCGCGCAATACGCGCGCGCCGTTCAAAAATATGTAAGGAAATTCGGACGCTATCCCACACGCCTGGAAGACCTGGAAAATACCAACAACATCCGCTTCCTGCGCAGGCGCTACAAAGATCCGATCACCGGCAAAGACTTCAAGCTGCTGCATGTCGGGGAAGTTCAACTGATGCCTGGTTCCGGCATAGCAGGGGCAACTCCGGTCAGCGCCATGACAGGAGCTATTGGACAACAACCCATTGGGCAGCCCGCGCAAGCTCCTTCTGGTTCCAATGCAGATCAAGACCAGCCGGATGGCCGCGACGACAAATCCAACCAACCCCCATCCACCAGTTCCGGCGATCACTTGAGCGGCCAAGTGTTCGGTGGAGGCCCCATCGTCGGCGTCGCCAGCACGAGCAAGAAAGACACAATCCGGGAGTTTAACCACAAGAACCACTATAACCAGTGGCAGTTTATCTACGATCAAGCGACCAGTCGTAGCGGGATTATCAACGGCCCGGCACAACCGCCGCTGCAAGGCGCAGTTCCGGCCGCAGGAGCGCCGGCCCCCGGCATGCAATCACCGCAAGGATCGCAACAACCGGGTCAGCCACTGTCAGCTCCTCCGGCAAATGTACCGCCACCTCCAGATCAACAACCGCAGCAACAATAGAAAATAAGAAAGCCCACCGCAAAGGTGGGCTTTTTTGATTTTGAGTGATTCAGCGTTACACGCTGAACGATGATCCGCAACCGCAGGTGCTCTTGGTGTTGGGGTTGTCAAACTTAAACCCAGCGCCTTCCAGCGTCTCGACATAATCCACGCGGCAGCCATTCAGGTACATGATCGAAGTAGCATCCACATAGACCTTCAGTCCATCCATGTCGAAGGTCTTGTCCATCATGCCGGCGCCGTTCTCGAAGGCCATGGAATAGGAGAAACCAGAGCATCCGCCGCCCACTACACCCACTCGCAGGCCGGTAGGGACCGGGTTCTGCTGCGCCATGATTTCTTTCACCTTGGCAATGGCATTCGGAGTAAGCGAGATTGGTGCGACTTTAGGGGCCTCTGGGGTAACGTTTGGCGTAACTGTGGTGGCCATTTGTATCTCCTTGAAAGTACTTGCTTATTATAGCAAAACAACAAATCAGGGACAGCGGAAATTAACTCATTTTCTACTCAATTGGATGAGGTAATCGGCACCTTTGACTCAAAGTCGCAAAACTAAAGTGGTTGCAAGAGGGCCTTTCAGGGCTACAATTCGCCCTAGGTGCCCTGCCGGAAGCGATATGGCGGGCTAGATCCCCATATCCGTTAGACCTCTGGCGAGGCTCACCGTGAGGTGGCCCATGACTCCTTCGCTGGTCTGGCTGCTTGTTATCTGGAGTGTTCTCACCACTGTCCTGGTGGTTCTACTGATCTATCGCAGTACTCTCACCATGCAGGAAGATGATCAACTTTTCCTGGGCGAAGGCGATGCCCATATGGAAAAGGAACAAGCCGAACTCATGCTGAAAGTAAACCGACTCACCCCATTTGTGCGCGTGCTGGGGGCCAGTTCGGCTGTGTTGATCCTGATCATCGCTGTATTGGCCGTCTACCACGGTATGACCCAGCCCGCGTTCTAGCGGCTGGAATATTGTGGCTAGTGGGGATGAAATCTAACTTTGTGGGAGTAGTGTGTTTTTTAACTATCCTTGAGAACTCTGTAACCTTCTCTGTAGTTTCTCCATCATTATCAATAAGACCATGGCAACACCGACGCTACTCGAACAGGCGAAGCTGGAAGGCTGGAGCGATGAGGAAGTTGTCAAACGTGTCCTCGAGGGGGACACTGCTCTCTACGAAATCATCATGCGGCGCTACAACCAGCGGCTCTACCGCGTGGCCCGCGCCATCCTTCACAGTGACGTCGAAGCTGAGGATGTCATGCAGGACGCCTACGTTCGCGCCTATCAGCACCTGAATCAGTATTCCGGACGCTCACCGTTTGGCGCGTGGCTGACGAGGATTGCAGTCAATGAAGCTCTGGCCCGCCTGCGCAGTCGCGGGCGTATTCAGGAACTGGAAGCAATGTTTAACGGCAGTGATGACGCGCCAATTTTAATGTCCAATATGAAAAGTCCAGAGCAACAAGTGTCCAATCGTGAAATGAACCAATTGCTGGAAGAAGCCATCCTGGCGCTGCCCGGAAACTATCGCACGGTTTTGATGATGCGTGATGTAGAAGAGATGACCACGGCTGATACAGCGGCCACGTTGGAGTTGACCGAAGAAAATGTCAAAGTGCGCCTGCACCGCGCCCGGGCCATGCTGCGCAAAGAACTATTTACTCGTGCTGGAGCCGGACGTAGTGAAGCCTTCCCTTTTATGGGCACGCGCTGCGACCATATCGTGCAGATGGTCTTCCAGCGTCTTGCAGGCTTGCAAAACAATTAATCCTCACGCCCCTAGTCATTGCCCATGCTGACAAATTGAAGGACATGCGCAGCATCATTTTCGATAAGAAATACCTGCCCGCAGTTCTCGCATTCCGCTTTCTCAAAAGAAATGAAAATCCGGGGCGAGAGAAGCGACGTGTGGTTTTTACAGTAGGGACAGGTAAACACATGCGCATTGAACGAAGAAACCACCGCATCGGAAACCTCGCACTTGCCTAATTCGCTCATACACCCCCTCCAGGCCAAATCGCAGGCACAGTAGGAAAAGCACGTCAGTAGCCAGAATGAGAGAGTCGGTTAAATCATTGAAAGAAAAGACTCAGTAAGGTAGTCCTCAAGCGGCAGGAACATTTGTCATCAGGTTGCTGCTGTATGAAAGGATTACCCGGCACGTGGTGCACTTTTCTAAGCGATGTGGACAGAGTTTTTACTGTACAAACTGTACGTATGATGTAAAAGAGTCACGTATTTCCTCATCCAAAGTTATGGATTATTAACGCTCGCGGAAGGAAGATGCGTGCAGACCACTCCGGAGGATATGCTTTGTCCCGCAGGGAGAGGATAGTATTTCTCCAACAGGCATAGAAAATAGTCAGGGATCTTGCTCGCAGGCCTTATCCAAGCGTTATAGTTCCAGCGTGATTGCGTAGGTGATTGCGGGTCTAGCGTTTGGTCGGAAATCCACGTTACCTGTGCCTTTACTGCACCATTGCAGATGGCATAATCCCGCACTACCGCCCGGGCAACTCGGTTGGAAATCAGGTTCTTCTTATCCATCTCTGGACGGTCAAACAAGGTAAGCGAGTCCCAATCACGCTCCGCAGAATGGCCAGCCTCATAATAGGGATTGCCCGGGCCATTCTCGCCGGAGGTCTCCCTTCCATCCGGGCTCCAATGAATATCATCCTTACTGGTGGTGAGGTCGTACTTGATTGTCAGTGAATTATTAGGATCGAGTGGCACGCTTGCACAGCAGCCGACAGTCAGATCTGAGTTTTGCAGCAGCTTGCCATTCGGATGGGCTTCATCGCCCGGAAACACCTGCGCGTTGTCCGGCTGGATCACCTCGCGGTAAATGAACTGCACCCAATGCGGATCGGTGCTGCACTTCATGCGAGCAGCAATGCCGTGGTCTCTTTCTTTGTCGAGTGTTACGCCTTGGCTTGCCGTCACATCACGGCGGACATCAATCACCACTCCATCTTTATCGTTCGGATCTGCATATGCCGTAATCGAAGTTCCGCGAGTGATCGTGACCCGGTTTACCCGCATACGGTAGAACGTGCCGAGAAGACCCGAGCCACCCAGATCAGTAGTTCCGTAGATCGTCGTTGCATAAGTTTGGTCCTCAACAATCACCGGGGTGGTCACCGGCCAGGCGCCGTTCTTTCCGTCATCGAACTCGTGCAGAATGCCGTAATTGCTTCCGTCCTTGGCCACGTGATATAGCAATCCTCCGCCATGTGGGCCACCTGCCCGCAAAGCACCATAGAGCTGACCATCATTGCCCTCGACCACACCTGCAACTGGATATTGACCGCCATATGGATAGTCAGTTTTCTGGGCAAAGTACTTCAAGGCAAGAAAATCACCGACGTTCGGGTTGATTTTATAGAGTGTGCCCCAGTTCCCAACTCCTCCATCCGCCGTGGTTCCATACAGGTTCCCATCACTTGCCTGCATAAGCGCAAAGGGCCTATTGCCATCCAGGCCGTCGAATTCGTGCAAGGAAGTGACTTCCCCGCTTGTCGTTGCCTTGAAAACTGAGCCGTGCCCTCCAGCCGTCGTGCCATAGAGATTGCCATCCGTCCCCACGGTCAGGAACGCAGCTGTAACACCATTGGTTTTGCAGCGAAAATCTTTCATCCCGGTGGAATCATTGACGAGGTTTGGCTGAAATATGCACAGCACGTGAAATGTTTCGTCACCGCCTTCAGTGGCATTGAAAGGCTTCTTAGTAGGATCAACGGCATCATTGGACCGGGCCGCAGTACTGAGTGGAATCGTGTATAGGGTGCCATATGCCTGATGGTTCGAATAGGACGTAACACCGTATAAATTTCCTCCTACCACGACTGGCGGGGAGATTGGATAAGAAGCCGATACGTCCCGCCGCTGCCACGGATAATAGGAGCAATTCAGTGGAGTCTTGCAGTCCTTGGGGAAAACCCCATCGCCATTTCCATTGCGAAAGTCATAAATCACCTCCGGAGCGCCACCCTTCTCGGAGATGCGAAAAATCGTCCCCATTCCCCATTTCCCACCTACGTACGTCGTGCCATACATGTAGCCGTTTTTGCCATTCGTCAGGCCGCCTTGCGGCCCTGCTCCATTTCTGCCGTTGAAGTCAGGAAGCCGCGTATATTGCCCATCCGGTGTCATTCGGATGATGGCGCCATAGTTAAGATTGCCACCTTGGCTGACAGTGGTCCACAGACTGCCATCGTCCGCAACCGCGAACACACCTGCGGGTTGCAGGGTCAGATTGGCGTCTTTCGCGGTCGTAGCAGGATCACCAAATTGATGGAGCACGCTAAATGTGTCCGCTGGTTCTTGCGAGATGAGTTGTGCTGGTTCGAACAGCAAAATCAATGCAATGGTACAAGTCAGTGCGCGCGCAGTGACGGACATATTGTTTCTCCGGCCCAGAGGTTGCCGGAAATGTACGCCTCGTATCTGCAAGCGTCAATGGCTTCGATGATTAGCTGGAAAAGTCGCGACAGTCTTTGCTATCGTGCTGCTCACGCACTTTTCTTGGTACGTTTTTACTGATGTATTGGAGAGTTTGTGCGCTTTAGGACCGCTGCTATTTTGTCGGTAGTGCTGGTCGGCGAAATGTTTATTCTGCCGGCCGTCGTATTGCACACTTTTCTTCCGTCTTTACACGCTAGTTCAATTGCCGAAACTTCTAATCTATCGAATTCCTCACCTTCTCAAAAGACACTCTCCCACGTATATGAGAGAGAGAGCATTCTCCCACCCCCTCCGTTTAGGAAGGTATTTCAGCTTCAATTGTGACGCTCCACTGTACCGGTGAACAGTAGAGCTACTGGTTAACCTTTGCGAAGTTGGATGATGACGAATGCCGTTTTGGTTGCGGAATTTCTTCGCACCTTTCCAAATTTCTAGTTGACTTCATCCATAATCAAAAGTATACATACTAAATCAAATGATGTCAACCGATATGCATCTGATAGATAGCGCGGACATTTGCGAACGTCTGGTCGGAATTTCACCAATCTACCTCCAGAATTTCGTGCAGCGCAATTCATACGGCTTGCGAGCTTCGATCCAGCCTGGCAAGGTTCGGGAACAACGCAGATTTTTCAGCAGAGATGATGTCTTTGGCATCGCACTGGTGTGGTTGCTGTTTGAAAGCGGGCTAAGAAGCGAGCCGTTAGCACGTGTTTTGAATGATATAGCCAATACCAAGAATGCAAATGCGAATTTGGCCGCCAAGAAACTTCTTGAACGCCATGCCGAATACCTTGTTATAGCAAGGCAACCAAGACCTCCGTCAAAGACCACAACCAAGCAACCAGTTCAGGCAATGAAAATAGTTGGGCAACGAGAAAAACTAGAACTGTTCGGCAACGGTATTGATCTAGATTTCCTAAAGATTCTAATCCCAGTAGGCCATAAGTTTCGGGACATCCAACAACGATTGGAAATTTTATTCCCAGAAAGACGAGCATAACCTAATGGCAATTTTCAAACGTGGGCGAGTTTACTGGTATCACTTTATGTTTAGCGGGCAACATGTGCAGAAGTCCACGAAACAAGGAAACCCGCGCGTAGCTCGACAAATCGAGGCAGCGCATCGTACTGCCCTTGCGAAAGGAGAGGTTGGTATCAAGACGAAGCCTTCAGTTCCGACGCTCGAACAGTTCGTTCCACGTGTGATGGAAGAAATCCGCAAGAATTGTACTGAACATCCTCGCACAGCTGAATTTTACGAGGACAGCTTCAATCGTGTTCTCAGCTTTCAACCGCTTGCCAAAGCGCGCCTTCAAAACATCAATCCTGAGCTGCTTTCACGTTTTACTACACATCAACTCAAAGAAGTTGCACCTGCGACTATCAACAGATCGCTGGCAGCGCTGAGACGTGCCCTGTACCTCGCATATGATTGGGAATTGATTGACCGTCTACCCAAGTTCGAAATGCTACATGGTGAAAGGCATAGAGAATTTGTACTGACGGGCGCATTACGCGAGGAGTTTATCGGCGGATTGCCAGAGCCGTGCAGAACTATCGCGCGGTTCCTAGTGAATACAGGATTGCGGATCACAGAATGTTGTTCTCTGACCTGGGACCGAGTATTCATCGAAAATGGCCAGTCTTACATCTACATTGATCGCGGAAAAAGCAAAAAAGCGAAGCGATACATTCCTTTAACTGACGAGGCCAGTAGCATCTTGAAGGCCCAAAAACTTGTTTCTCGATCCAACTATGTCTTTGTTCGCTTTGGGGAGCGCGTAAAACGCGCCCTCTGGCACACCGCCCCTGTCTCGCGTCATACAGTGTCGAGTCAGTTTAGCTTCCGGAGAGACGACCTCGGGCTACCGTGGGACGCTGTGCTGCACTCTACGCGACACACAGCCCTGACCGACCTTGGCGCAGCTGGTGCGGATGCATTTACAATACAAGCAGTCGCTGGCCATGCATCGGTGACCACGTCACAACAATATGTACACCCTGTGCCAGAAACTATGAGCAGAGCAATGGAAAGACTCACGGCTTTTCGGAAGCTAGACTCAGAGTCACGACAAGCACGGCTTGAAATCGTGGCTTCTGGACGCGCACCCGCTACAGTATCCGCTACATCTTCTGGAGCGAACTTTGTGGCAGGAGCTAAATGATTGATTCCACAACTGCGAGAGTGGCGGAATTGGCAGACGCACCAGACTTAGGATCTGGCGGGTAAAACCGTGGGGGTTCGAGTCCCCCCTTTCGCACCAAAATTTTATTTCCTACCGCGAGAAGGTAAGCTCCTGCACGTTCGCAAGCTGGTTATATTCCTCTTTGGATAAACGCAGATCTGGAGCGCCCAGATTTTCATTGAGATGTTTCACTGAGGATGTTCCCGGAATCGTCAGTATCTTGGGCGAACGTTGCAGTAACCACGCCAAAGCAATTTGCATGGGTGTAGCTTTGTGGGCCTGGGCTACTTTCTGCACGGTATCCATTCCGGCTTGTCCGGCCGCGAGTGGGAACCAGGGGATAAACACGATGTCATTCTTTTCGCAGTAATCCACTACGTAGTCCCATTCACGATCGGCAAAGCTGTAGCGATTCTGCACCGAAACAATCGGACACACTTTGCGGGCGCGCTCGATGTGCTCTTTTGTCACATTCGACAGCCCGATGTGCCGAATTTTCCCTTGCGATTGCATATCCACCAAAGTCTTCAGCGAATCCTCGATCGAAACCATGGGGTCAGGAATGTGCAGTTGATATAAGTCAATCCGGTCTACACGCAACCGTTTTAAACTTCCCTCAAGCGCCTGGCGCAAATGCGCGGGGGTCGCATTGTGTCCCCACATCCCCGGGCCACCGCGTGTCCAACCTGCCTTTGTGGCAATTACTAAATTTTCGGGATAGGGCCAAAGCGCCTCGGCAATTAATTCTTCGTTGACGTTGGGGCCATAGGAGTCAGCGGTGTCAATAAAATCCACGCCCAGCTCAATGGCTCGGCGCAGTACGGCAATCGCCTCTTCGCGATTTTTCGGCGGGCCCCAAATTCCATCTCCGGTAAGCCGCATGGCCCCATAACCCAACCGGCAAACCGTAAGGTCGCCACCAATTTCGACTGTTCCCGCGGCTTCAAGTGACATCGCTTATCCCCTTAACTAAATCGAAAATTTATCAGGCCAGAGATTCTAACAGGATCAGATGCCTTGGTTGGAGCGCACGGCGAGGGTCAGGGACAAAACTGTGATGAAAAAAATCAATGCCAGCGATGTCAAACACAATACACACCACGCAGCCAGTACGAAGCCTTCAATGTAGGTAAGTCGCAAAGCAAATGCCAACCCGGCCAGCGATGCCAACAACAAAAACGTTTTTCCTTTTGATTTCGTGCGGGAAATTTGCGCCAGCACGCCCAAGGCTAAATAGCCAACAATCCCAATCAACGCCACCGGAATGTCGAATACAGTCGAGTAAATACTCCGGTTCACAATGTCGCAATTAAATTTTCCGCCGAAGTCACAAAAAGAGGATTCTGCTTTGTCGTAATGGTGATAGAGGGAAACTGAAGATACCGCGGCGCCAGCCAGTGCCAACGCTATGATCCCATGCAAAATCCAGCGCGGGCTTCTCGTCATTGCAGGCTACACCCGGATTTCTCACTCAAGAATTCGAGAGGCCTGACGCCTTCGACCAGCGAGCCGTCAGGAAACTTCCATGCAGGAAAATTCTTGACTCCAGCCTGTACGCACACAGGCTCCTCCGCGCGCGAGCCTTTGATTCCACATTCGACATAGGAAATGTACTGAAACGAAGGGCCGAACATTTTTTTCTGCTCAGCACAATGCTCGCACCAGTAAAGGCCATACATGGTGACCTGCCGGGACGACAGGCACTTGGCAAATGCATCATGATTCACTTGGCGTTCGCAAGCAGGGAGAAATGCGAGGACAGCAACAAGTCCTATTAATACAAGTGCAGCAAGAGGCCTAAGGCCAATCACAGATTGGTTCGGCATGAGGAGTCTTATACCACGACATTGATGGCAGACGGGAGCACATCCAGCGCCTGGCAGTGCAAAGTCAGAACTTCACCATCCACCATCACATCCACCGGAGCATCAAGATGAAAATCAATGTGCTTCACCGAACGTGTCTCCGCCAAAGGATGGTTGATATGTGTGCCGTCATACAGTGTAGGTAAATTGCGAATCAGCCCGACGCGCCCAATCGGTCCCCAACGGACAAACTCAATCAAACCGTCATTCACTTCAGCCCGCGGCGCAATCATCATGGTGCCGCCGGTAAATTTGCTGTTGCTGAAAGTCAGAAACAGGCACGGGCGGCGGTCAATTTTTTTTCCCCCATCTACTTGCAGAGGAAAGGGCCTGCGCCGGAAGCGTGCCAGACAAATAAAAATAGACGTCTGGTAACCAAACTCTCCCCAGGCACTAAAGCGGCGAGCGCGAAGTGTAGCCACATCGGCGGAAAAGCCCATGCTTAACAGATTGATGTAATGAATGACCCCGTCTTTATGCCGAAGGCGCAATACGTCGCAAGGCTGCGACTTCCCAGCCAGCAAAGCATCGAGAGCGTAATCCACGCCTTTATCGCTAAAGTCACGTAGAAAAGAATTACCGGTCCCCAAAGGCAAAAACGCCAGGGAAGGCCGGCCGCTGCCTTCAGCCTCAGGAAACAATCCATTGATCACTTCATAGGAAGTCCCATCCCCGCCAACCGCAATAAACTTGCGGTACCCCAAGGCATAGCCATCGCGGGCCAGCGCCGTTCCGTCGCCAATCGCGGAAGTTTCCGCCACCTCCAACTTGATTCCACCAGCCCGCAGCTTGTCCAGCGCGAGCCCAACCAGCTTGCGGCAGCGGCCTCCGCCTGCGGCCGGGTTCACAATGGCCAAAAATTTTTCGTTCACAGGGAAGTTACCGCAGACCGGTCTTTGGCTTTACTGATCTCTTCGGCAAGGACGGTGCGTTTGATTTTCATCGAAGCGGTGCGGGGGAAATCCTGCTCCCAGATCAAATAGCCGCCCACGCGCTTGAAATCCGGCAGACGGCGGTTGCGCGCCTGGATTTCCTGCTCCAATTCGTGGCTGAATTCCTGGTTTTGTTCCAAACGCAAAACCAGCATCAGCATCTCGTTGCCCAGTCCTTTTGCTTTCCATACATAATTTGCAGCGAAAACGCAGTATTCCTTCATCGCCAAGCCGTCGAAGGCATTCTCAATGTCCTCGGGATAAATGTTTTTCCCGCCTTCGGTCACAATCATATTTTTCTTGCGCCCGAAAAGTTGTAGATGCCCGGAATCGTCAAAGCGTCCGAGATCACCGGTGAGCAGCCAGCCGTCAACAATGGTTTCTGCGCTCAATTCGGGGTCATCCAGATAATGCGACATTACCGTCTTGCTATGCGCCGCCACTTCGCCTATGCCATCCGAATCGGGATTCAGCAAACGCAATTCAACTCCGGGCAGGGGTTTGCCTACGGTATCCGCACGAAACGGCTTCAAGTCATTCACCGTCAGCACAGTTCCGGCTTCGGTGAGGCCGTAGCCATTAGCCACGGGGATTCCCAAATCATAAAAAAATTGCAAAGTGGAAGGCTCCATAAAAGCCCCGCCAGTAAACAATGTCAGCAACTCACCACCGAATGCTTGATGCACCTGCGGCAGCAGCTTTCGGCTCTTTTGGACATTAGGCCGCGCGCGCGTGACCAACTTGTTGATCCCAATCATCCGATTCAATATGAAACGCTTGAAAACTGAAAGCTCATCGAATTTAGCTTTTAGTCCCCGTTCCAAATTCTTGAGCACCATGGGAACCAGCGCCATATAAGTTATGCGGTAGCGGATCATGGCATCGCGCACAAACTCCGGACGTAGCGTACGCAGATGGACCACACACGCACCGCAAACAAACGGCCCGATGAATCCGACCATAAAGTCAATCGCGTGGTTGGTAGGAAGAATGCTGAGGTAGCGCACTCCCGGCCAAAAAGGATACCAGGCGGTCAGCGATTTGCACTGCTCCAAATAGTTATCGTGGGTGAGCACGCAGCCCTTGGGCCGTCCCCCTGTGCCGGAGGAATATACAATGCAAGCCGTGTCTTCACGCTCACGCGGCACGAAAATTGGCTCGCCCTTGCGCTTGAAATCTTCCCAGCGGAAAGCGCCGCCCAAATCCGCGCTGGGCGGGGCTTCCGTAACTAACACTTTTTCCACTTCATGGTCTTTGAATCCATCGGCCCGCATGATGGCGCGCCAGATGTGGAACTCCACAATCAAGAAACGCGCTTTGCTATGCATTAAGAGCTGTAGATGCTCGGCAGCAGTGAGTTTGTAATCCAGAGGCACCAACACTCCGCCACAGTGAAAAACCGCATAGGCAGAGATCAGCCACTTGGACTGATTTGTCATAATGACCCAGTCGGCCGGGCGGCACATCGACGATGCGGGTGCCGTGCATCGGCACGCCGGCATTGTTGCAGGCGATGTGCAGCTTGCCGAAATTGCGCTCGGCCTCGGCCAGCGCGTCGATCACCGACTGCTCCAAGGTCACGTCGATCCGGACCGGCATGAACGCGCTTGTTGGTGCCCGACAGCCCATGCGCCGCCTGTTCGACGGCCTCCTTCTGGATGTCGGCCATCACGACGTTCGCGCCCGCTTCGGCCAGCGCGGTGGCGATGCCCAGACCGATGCCGGAGGCGGCGCCGGTTACGATCGCGGTCTTGCCGGAGAAGTCAATCATGGCCCGAGGGACCTTTTCGGGTGGTTGCCGGCGGCGAGTTTAGCGACGCCCGACCTCAAACACGAACCTCATCGCCGCTTGCCCGCCGGCCATGGAGGCAACAAACTGTCCCGGGCACATAACGGAGGGAGCGATGGACCTCAGGGGTGCGGTCGCCCTGGTGACGGGCGGCAATGGCGGGCTCGGCCAGCGCATCTGCCACGCGCTGGCGAAGGAGGGCGCGCATGTCGCGGTCATGTATGCGCAGAGCCGCGACCAGGCCGAGAGCGTCGCGCGCGAGCTGGCCTCGCAGCTACCAGGTCAACGCCGCGGCGTTCGCCTGCGACATCACCGACGACGCCGCGGTGGCGCGGCTGGTCGGCGAGGTGACCGCGCGGTTCGGCCGGCTCGACATCCTCGTCAACGACGCCGCCTACAACAAGGCGATCCCGTTCGCCGACCTCGACAGTCTGACGATGGAGGTGTGGGACAAGATCATCGCCGTCAACCTGACCGGGCCGATGCGCCTGATCAAGGCGGTGGCGCCGGTGATGAAGGCGCAAGGCCGGGGCCGCATCGTCAACATCGCATCGGTGGCGGGGGTCGGGCCGACCGGCTCGTCGATCGCCTATGCGGTGTCGAAGGCGGGCCTGATCCACCTGACGCGCTGCATGGCGGTGGCGCTGGCGCCCGAGACGCTGGTCAACTGCGTCGCGCCGGGCCTGCTGGAGGGCACCCGCGCGACCGCCAACCTGCGGCCCGAGCAGATCGAGCGCTCCGCCGCCACGTCGCTGCTGAAAAAGCCCGCCGACAAGGACGACTGCGCCGACATGGTGGTCACGATGTGCCGCACCGAGACGATGACCGGCCAGACCATCGTCATCGACTCCGGCCGCTATTTTCATTGAGAAGGAACTCGCGCCCACGCTGATCGACGTGACCTAGTCCTCAAGCCATCGATGATTCAGCTGGCACGCTGCCCCTGTTTTCCCGGCGAAAGCCGAGTGTGACTCCTGCCATGGGCACCGCTTTGCAGCCGGTCCGGCGGGACTGAACGGGGGCTTCATCGCTGGTGAATCGTGAATAAATCTGAACGCTAGAAGGTGAACTTCTGCCATCAGGACAGCGTGAGTGCGGGTCCGCTATGGCTGTTCAGATAACGCTCAGCCGGTTCGCACGAACTTGTCGACGCTGCGGTCCTGGGTCAGTCCGGCGTAGATGTCGCCGCGCGAGTCGACGCCGACGCCGTGGACATGGCGGCTCTCCATGCGGGCGAGCACTTTCCTTCTCGCATCGCGGACGCAGACATAGGCGGGCTTGCCGTCGTCTTCCTGCTCGGCGATGTCGAAGTTGCCGTCCTTGCCGCGGCGTGATGTCGTTGGGGCCGCCCATGCCGGTCCACTGGCCGAGGAAGTCGCCGTCGGGCGTGAAGATCTGGATGCGCTTGTTCGACCGGTCGGCGACGTAGAGCTTGCCGTCAGGGTCGAACGCGATGCTGTGCGGCAGGTGGAACTGGCCCTCGCCCTTGCCCGGCGTGCCCCATGACGTGACCAGCTGGCCGTCGCGCGTGAAGCGGTGCACGCGGGCGTTGCGGTAGCCGTCGGTCACGTAGATGTCGCCGTTGGGGTGGGCCATCATCTCGGTCGGATGATTGAACGGCCCCGCCGCGCGCTCGCGCGAGCCAGTGGCGACCTGTGCAGCCGGTGTCGGAATGCACGCCGCGCTGGCCGAGCTCCAGCAGGGCTTGCCGTCCAGCGTGAACGACTTCGCGACCGAGTCGGAGCGATCGGTGGTGTAGACGACGTCGTCGACGATTTTCAGCCCGTGCGGATCGGTGACCTCGCCGGTGCCCCAGGCGCCGAGGTATTTCCCGTCGCGGTCGAACACCACCACCGGGGGGTCCTTGCGCTGGAACACGTAGACGCGGTCCTGCGTCGGTCGCCACCCGGCTGACCAGCCCGAACGTTTCCCCGTTCGGCAATTTGAGGAAATCGCGGATCAGCTCGTAGGTGTATTCGCCATCGCTCTCTCCTCCCCATCGGACCTCGCTTACCTCGCGAAAGGCCCGGTGTCGCTGTGCGCGGAACGCGATCTGACCATAGATCGTTTGAAGGTGCAAAGCGCTGGCACCCGCCCGCATCGGTTCATGCCGGAGGAGAAAATGACAAAAGCTCTCACCGCCCTCGCGATTGCCGCAGCATTGGCGGCGTCATCGAGCGCCGCTTTCGCTCGGTATCCCTGTGCGCCCGGCTATGCGCTGCGCGGGCATATCTGTCATCCGATCGGGGTCCGCGGGTATTCGAACCCCGTGTCGGGGGCGATGAGCGGCGAAGCGAACTGGGCTGCCCAGGGCTATTCCACCGCCGGCCCGGTCGGTGCGGTGGTGGGCGGTGCGCTCGGTCTGGCC
>CAWBXL010000138.1:0-18188 GCA_963792305.1 uncultured Acidobacteriaceae bacterium
ACCCGTTCAGTGATTCCTGCGGGATTCAGCTTCTGAGTTAGTTCCTCCAGCACTATCTGACGCAGCGGTTCCGCGTCCATCGCCTGAGTCACAATTTGGAAAGACAGAAGATCGTTGTAGCGGTCCACAATTAAGCCGGGAAGGAAATCCGCTTCGCTGAAGATGACACGATATGCATCACTATTTCGGACAATGCGCTTGCGGTATTCGATCGCATCTGCAATTCTCCGGCGCAACAGCGTAGGAAAATCAGACACTGCTTCTCGAGAAACCATCCGAACAGCAATCTGCGAAGCCGTGCTGTAGAGTGCAGTGCCCATAGGTTTGCCACGATCGTCAGCAACGCTAACCAGAGCCCCGGGAGCAATTCCATCGGCAGAAACCACATCCGAGCGGTAAACCCAAACATGTCCACTCTTAAGGCGCTCAACGCCACGCCGCGAAATTTTCACAATGGGATTGGAGGAAACCGAAGGCTTACGGGACATGCTTCGATGTTAAACCCTGAAGGCTGATCGAAGGTCAATTGTTACATCGTTTCCAAATGCAAGCGTATTTGTTTCCTCGCAACGGCTCCTGTATAAGACGATTCATGACCCGCATTGCGTCTCTGCTATTTCTGGCGCTCTTACTTCTGCCACATCTCAATGCTGCGACCCCGGAAGTCATAACCTTGTCATCTCGCATCGAAGGCCTGCAAAAGCATGACGGTTTTCTCCCCTGGTATTGGGACGAAAAGAAGGGACAGATTCTCCTCGAACTATCCCCCGCGACGTTGAATCATGAGTTCCTCTACTTCACAGCGCTAGGTAGCGGGATCGGGTCGACCGAGGTATTCGCCGATCGCAGCTCCTTCGCCGGCAACGCGCTGTGCCGCTTCCGGCGTGTGGGTGCGCAGGTGCTGGTCATCCAAGAAAACACCGCCTTCTTTGCCAAAAACGGTAGCGCAGATTTGCGACAGTCGGTGGAGTCCAGTTTTCCCACTTCAGCGTTGGCGTCTCTGCCAATCGAAGCTCAACAAGATGGCACGCTGCTGGTGGATGCCAGCCATCTTTTCATTCGCGACGCGGTAGATCTGCTCTCACAGTTGCGTCATCCCACGCAGATCGTTGGCGGAACAATGGTCCGGACCGAGGGTGGTGGAGCAAGTTGGAAACTGGATGAATCTCGTAGCGTAATCGATCTCGACCACAGCGGCAGCTTTCCGATGAACACGGAAATCGAGGCGCTGCTGACTTTCACCAGCGCTGCTGAATCCAATTTTAATCAGCCCGACGCGCATTCGTTGAGCATTCGTGAGCACCATTCCTTCCTGCCTTTGCCGGGACCGGGATATGAACCTCGCGAGCAAGACCCGCGTGTAGGTTTCTTCGGCGTCAACTTTCAGGATTTCTCCCAACCCTTCGACCGTCCGCTCACGCGTTATCTAATCAGCCGTTGGCGCGTGCAGAAAAAAGATCCCAGTGCCGCTATGAGCGAACCGGTCAAGCCGCTGGTGTTTTATCTGGACCCCGCTATTCCCGAGCCAATCCGTGCGGCCGTAAGGCGTGGCACGTTGTGGTGGAACGCAGCCTTCGAGCAGGCGGGCTTCAAGAATGCGATACAAGTAGCGGACCTGCCAGCGGGAGCAAGCCCGCTCGATGTCCGCTATCCCACGATTCAGTGGACCAACCGCTCAGGCCGCGGATGGTCGGTGGGCCAGAGCCATGTTGACCCACGCACCGGAGAAATCCTGCACTCGGTGGTGCAACTAGACTCGCATCGTATGCGCACGGTAAATAATTATTGGGAGTCGACGATTCCATCCGGCAAGAACTCCATGGAACCCGCGCTCGATGCCTTCGCCGCGTTAGACAATCTCGATCCTAAATTCAGCGATGAGCAGATCATGCTGAACCGCATCGCGCTGCTCACCTGCCACGAAGTCGGCCACACGCTAGGCTTAGACCATAACTTCGTAGCCAGTACATTCGGCCGCGGATCGGTCATGGATTACTTCGCCCCGCGCGTGCACATTCGCACCGACGGCACCGCCGATCTCTCCGATGCCTACATGCAGGGCACGGGCAGCTACGACAACTTCGCCATCGAGTGGGGATACAGCGAGAACGATCCGGGCAGTTCGCCGCAGCAAAGCGCCGCCCGGCTCGACGCGATTGTGAAGGGCTCGATTGCCAAAGGCGTGGTGTGGGGAAATTACGAAGACCCGCGCTGGAATTCGTATGACGACGGCGCTGATCCGGTGAGCTGGCTGGCCGAAGTGTTGCCTGTGCGCGACGCGCTGCTGTCTCACTACGGCCCGCAGATGCTGCGTCCGGGCGAGCCGAACTCCATGCTGACATCGCGCTTTCCGCTGGTCTATTTATTTCATCGCTATGCGCTGGCCGCGGCGATCCACGTGGTTGGCAGCGCCAAAGTTCCGTTGTCGCTTGCGGGAGATGGACAAGCGCCGGTGATTCCCTGGTCAGCAGACGAAGAGAAGCGGGCGATCCATCTGGCGCTACAAGCGCTGGCTCCGGCGAAGCTCGAGGTGCCGGACAAATTGTGGAAGCAACTTGCGCCGGTAGAAAACAGCAACGCCGATCCGGAACGCTTTACATCCACCGCGGGATATTTGTTCAGTCCGCAGGACGGCGCGCGCGCCGTCGCCGATACAGTAGTCGGCGGATTGTTGGACGCGCAGCGTCTGCAACGCATGCTAGTGCTCTCGCACGAAGACCCGCAACAGCCGTCGCCAAGTTTTGTGATTTCGGAAATGGTGGTCTGCGGATTTGGACAAAGCACAAGCGGCGCAGATTTATCCGGAATCGTTCAGACACAAATTGCCGAGAGACTAATGATGTTGGCGGCGAACTCCGAAGCGACTCCGGAGGTGCAGGCAGCAGCGCTGGCGGGAGTGCGCGAAGTGCAAACAGCAATTAAAGCTGGAGCAAAAAATCAAGTGGCACAACGGCTCGATCGCGAGATTTCTCTGTTCTTACAAAACCCAAGTCAAAACACGCCGAAGGTGAAGCTTGCAGGTGCCCCTCCGGGGCCGCCGGTGTAGAGTCTAGGATTGGTTACGAGCCGCGGAATAATTTTGGCAGGCTCACCCGCCCGTCATTGAACGAGCCACGATTTGCGTGGCACACTTACAACCGTGAAGCTTCTTCGGTATATCGAGCTTAAGAGTGGCCATGCTGACAATGGCCCCGCCTGGATTGGCTACGTGACTTCATCAAAGACTGGCCGAACGGTGTACTTCAATGGCCGAGGGTTGATGAAACTCAAGGGGCAGCGGCGAGGCGACTCGGGCGGGAATTACATTGACATGGAGACGGGTGAATCATTCTGGGTTTCCGGTGTAAAGAAAAACGGGGAAGACCGGCACTGGGCTGGGTCAGGGAAAGTTCTGATTGAGGAAGCTGCGGTATCTGATTATCTGAAGACCATCGGGGCCAAAACCCTGAACACATCGCGTTGTGAAGTGACAAACTCCATCCGTCAGACGGACATCAGAAGACTCTCACAGCTGGCGAATTCGTCCGGAAAAGGATGGCCCCAGGATCCAGAAGAACAAACCCCATACTCATTTACCCGGAATGTGACCTCCTCGACAAAGTGAAAAACGGGCGCGCCATGGACGCGCGGACTAGCCAAAATAATTGCGGACGCTCGGACGTGTCATGTAGATCAGCAGCATCCCCGCAATTAGCACTCCCGCCGCTCCCTTCCAAAACTCGCCTATCGCCATGTTGATGAGATCGCCAACGAGATTGACAGCAATCCCCAAAGTCCCCACCACCCAAACCCACCGCCGCCGCTTGAACCATCCGATGCCTGTGAAGAACGCGACCGCGATGACAATGGCAAACGGCAGCCCCATGATTCTACCGAGAGGCGCGAGCTGGGTGTGTCCGGTCTTGTTCAGCTCCCAGGCGCGATCCAGGAATGTTCCGGGGAAGCCCAGGGTGATTGTCGCCAGGGTGGCCATGCTGGTGGCGAAGAAGAAAAAGATGCCTAGGGGAACGAAGCCGATGGGGCGTTTGTCGGTCATGACGTATGGCTGAATTGGCTGGGAATCAGCGATCTGGTTTTCAAAACACTCGAGGTATTTATATGTTACCGCTAACAAACTGAACCAATTTTGCCCAATCTATTGCTCCGGTCTGGTCACAGTAGCTAATGGTAAATTCCCGGATCAATCGGTTGTAAGTTTTGTCCTTTTCAGCCTTGAAATTCTTATCGTGCTCTTCTGACTTATAGCCTAACGGCTCTACCATATCGATATAAAGGTTTGTATCACCTGATATCAAATGCCAAAAACTTTGACCGCCGATGTGCAAATATTCGCCATTGTCCGCAGTCCTGAAGTTTCCATAACAAATCCCAAGAGTTGGTTGTAGCAATCCCACGGAATGAATAGGCCGTGTTCCACCTTCCTGTCTATAACCGGAATTCACTTGGTTGTATATCGCCTATCGCTTCCTCGATGATTTCCCATCCCAGCTCGACCATCCGATCATCAATATGTCGAAGCAGGTAACTAGATTTCACAGTATGTAAAACCTCTGCAGTAATTGAAACTTTGAGTTCATGGAACTTGTTTTGTAGATCTTCATCCGTCCAATGCACACAACCAAAGTGATTATTCGCTTTGCAAGCGTTATAGCAGGCTGCCGACGTACCAGATTCGCTGACATGGATTTCATCGACGATACCGTCACCAAATGACGCGCGTAATTTGTCCTCAATTTCCTTTGCTGTGTTGTTTTTTAGTGTGATTACAACTGAATAGTTGAGCATGGCCCCTCCTTTCGTCTAGGGTAGAAACAGCATTTCTAAGTCCACACTGGACCAAATCTCTCTTAACTACTATCCTGGCCTGCCATGCCTGCTTACTATCAGGCGGCACTTGCTACATTTACGAGTGAAGACGCATCCAGCGTTCTTGGGAAATTAGCGCAGGCGAATGCTCGGGCGCGATTTCCTTTGACCCCTCAAGCGATGGAAGCGTGGCATGCTCAAATACCTGTCTTTACGGCTGCCATTGCACATTTGCTCAAAGCATTTCCAAATTCAAAATCTTGGAGCATTCTGCTCGAATATCCGATCCCAATTGTGGGTAAGCGAATCGACGCCGTTCTGCTGGCAGGCAATCTAATCATCGTGCTCGAGTCCAAGACGGGCATAAGTCCCACTTCGGCAGCACGCCAAGTGGACGACTATGCCCTCAATCTCGCTTGTTTTCACGAACACAGTGAGCGAAAAATCATCGTGCCTATGGTTGTTTCTGACGCGCCGGTTGGCACAAACACGATCAGCACTGCGTTCGACACATTGATCGAGCCATGCCGATTTAGTTCGACGGAAAAGCTAGGGCATGTCCTAGAAAAAATTTGTTGCCAATATCTCAAGGCAGATGGCGTGCAGATTGATAGTGATCTGTGGAATCACGGAAGATTCAAGCCCATACCACCCATTATTGAAGCCGCGGTAGCACTATATTCCGATATGGATGTATTCGAGATCGGTCACGCCTGTGCAGCTCGTGAAGACTTAGAAAAAACGACAAACGCTTTGGTCGCAACGGTGCTTGAAGCACAAGCTCATAACAAAAAAGTAATCTGCTTCACTACAGGCGTTCCAGGTGCAGGCAAAACCTTGGTCGGTCTCAACACTGTTCATCGACCTGAAATAAAAAACTTTGCTTCGTTTTTGTCGGGTAATGGGCCTCTCGTAAAAGTTATTCAAGAGGCATTGATTCGAGATGTCGTGAAGCGCAGCCAATCCCAAGAAGAACGAACGACTCGCCGGGAGGCAGAAATAGAGGTACAGGCATTCGTCCACAACGTCCATCGTTTTGCTGATCAGTACTACGGCGAGCAGCATCAACAACCCGTACAAAGGGTAATTGTATTCGATGAAGCCCAACGAGCATGGGACGACGAGCAAAACGAACGTGCAGAGCGTCCTAAGGTATCGGAGGCAAAGATGATGCTGGATGTAATGAACCGGCATCACGATTGGGCCGTCATTATCGCGTTAATCGGGGCGGTCAAGAAATTAATAGAGGTGAAGCAGGTCTAGCAGAGTGGGGGCGCGCATTGGCAGAATTTCCAGAATGGCGTGTATATGCGTCGCCCTATGTGCTAAACGGAGAGGGTATGGCAGGTTTTCGTCTTTTCGAAACTGCGGATGCCTATCCAGAACGAATTGTTCCGTCTCCAGCGCTGCATCTCAATATTTGCACGCGTTCCATACGTGCACAGCGAATTTCTGATTGGGTGAATGCCGTTTTGTCTGGAAAACAGCAAGATGCCAAGAACGTCGCGCATGATCTTGAGGCAAAACCGCTTTTAACAAGGGATCTCACCACTGCAAAGGCCTGGCTGAATCGCAATAGGCGGGGACAAACACGAACAGGTTTAGTGACCAGTGCCAGTGCAAACCGACTTCGTGCAGACGGATTAGAGCCTACTTTCGATTTTCACCAAAGGTTTGATTGGGAGCATTGGTTCCTAGACACACACGATTGTGTAGCTTTGGGTTGCGATCACAAGTATTGCAATGACGTACGCGCCAGCTCAAAATTGGAAGTTGCAGCCACACAATTTGAGATACAGGGCTTAGAACTGGATTGGGTTGGTCTTTGCTGGGGCGAGGATCTTGCTTGGGACGGGACACAATGGATTGGTCAACGGTTCAACAACAAGCGGTGGAAATTGATAAATCCAACGGACTTGAATCGCAAAATGTATTTGATAAACGCATATCGTGTCCTGTTGACTCGTGCGCGTCAAGGAATGGTTATTTACGTTCCGTGCCCGGCGCAAGAAGACACAAGCCGCTTGCATCAAGAACTCGACCAGACTGCCGAGTTCTTGCTCAAATGTGGAGCCGTCTCTTTAGACACGTGACTCCGGGTGGGACGGGTCCCCTTTTGCCTAAATTTTTCTTACCCTAACTCACGCTAGGGCTTCCTAATTCTCTATGGTTTTCAGTGTCTGCGGGCGTAAGACGCCCCATTTTTTGGGGAATTTGATTCTCTCTCGAGACTTTAGAGTGCAGGGCTCCACAGTTTCCGTCCTTGTTGTAACTCATAGGGGGCAGCCCGAATTGATCGTGCTTAAGGATGGCGCTAGTGCGGACTGGTATCAAAGGCTGGACTCTCCATCCAACGATAACAGGTAAGCCTGATTTCTTCTTTCCAAAACAACGGGTTGCTGTGTTCGTAGACGGGTGCTTTTGGCACGGATGTCCGCGATGCGGTCACATACCTTCAACTCGGACGCCGTTTTGGAAAACTAAAATTGAACGGAACAAAACTCGCGACAAAAAAACCGTACGCCTTTTAAGAGCTAACGGCGTCCGTAGTTTGCGGATTTGGGAACATAGCCTTCGAAAATCTGGCCTCGTTTCGTTTGTTGGCAAACTGCAATATTTGCTATCTCAGAATAGCCCAACCTCTATAAATTCTTTGCGCCAAAAGGCTCCGGTTAAAGGTTAGATAGCTAGTCAAAGAGGTATCGCCTTTCGTTTGTGCGTGCCCGTTTGGAATAAGAGGCAATTTTTCGCGGCTGGCAGGGTTAAGACCAGGCCCTATACTCCTCCCTGAATCCCCGCCCTTTCTATGGCATCATATAGGGAGCACTTTATGCCCAAGATCCACATCCCAACCCCCCTGCGCCAATACGCTGGCAAGCAGGCTGCCGTAGACGTGAAATCCGGAACGGTGGCTGATGCCCTTTCTGACCTCGTCTCCAAGCACCCTGACTTGCGCCGCCATCTGTATACCGATGACGGTAAACTCCGGGCTTTCGTCAATGTTTATGTGAATGACGAGGACGTCCGCTACCTGCAGAAGGAAGCCACTTCTGTGAGCGACAGTGATAGTATTTCTATCGTGCCTTCTATTGCCGGAGGCCGCTAAACACGTGCTG
The DNA here is from genome assembly GCA_963792305.1 of uncultured Acidobacteriaceae bacterium. Taxonomy (GTDB): domain Bacteria; phylum Acidobacteriota; class Terriglobia; order Terriglobales; family Acidobacteriaceae; genus CAWBXL01. Next base: position 7,923 of record CAWBXL010000138.1, read on the forward strand.
CAGCAACAGACCCAATCCCGGATCGCCCGCCTCAGCGCCTGCTGTTGTTGTCCCTGTTGTTGCCGCTAGTCTCGTTTTTTCATCCCAAAAATTTAAATTGAAATTGAGGCATTTATGGCCACATTAACCGAAGTCAAACCCGAAGCCGTCACCCTGAGCAACGACGAAATCCTACGCTACTCGCGCCACCTGATCATGCCCGAGGTTGGCATGGAAGGGCAGTTGAAGATCAAGGCTGCGAAGGTGTTGTGCATCGGCGCAGGAGGACTAGGCTCGCCGCTCGCGCTCTATCTGGGAGCGGCGGGCGTGGGGACGATTGGCGTCGTCGATTTCGACGTGGTCGATTACACCAACCTGCAACGGCAGATCATCCACACCACTGCCGATGTAGGCAAAAAGAAGCTGGACTCCGCCGCGGAGAAGTTGAAGGCGATCAATCCATTTCTCAACATCAAAAAGTTCGACACGCGGTTGAGCAGCGACAACGCCCTCGAAATTTTCAAAGACTTCGACATCATCGCTGACGGAACTGACAACTTCCCCACGCGCTATCTGGTAAACGATGCCTGCGTGCTGACGGGGAAGCCGAATGTCTACGCTTCGATCTTCCGCTTCGAAGGACAGGCCAGCATCTTCGCCACGAAAGACGGCCCGTGCTACCGCTGCCTGTATCCCGAGCCGCCACCGCCCGGACTGGTTCCGTCCTGCGCTGAAGGTGGTGTACTGGGAATTCTGCCCGGATTGCTGGGTGTGATCCAGGCGACGGAAACCATCAAACTGATTTTGAAAGCGGGCGATCCACTGATCGGACGCCTCCTTACTAGTAGACGCGCTCGGCATGAAGTTCCGCGAACTCAAGCTGCGCAAGAATCCGGAGTGCCCCGCTTGTGGCACGCACCCCACGATCAAGGAACTCATCGACTACAATGAGTTCTGCGGCATCCGTGGTGAGGAGGTCGAAGTGGAACCGACATCGGGCGACATACAGGTTGAGGAACTCAAACGGCGTTTAGACAAAGGTGATGATCTGTTCATCCTCGACGTCCGTGAACCGCACGAGTATCAAATCTGCAACATCAACGGACACTTGATCCCACTCGGCGATCTGCCCAAGCGGGTAAGTGAACTGGATTCCAGCAAAGAGATCGTTGCTCACTGCCGGTCCGGCGTTCGCAGCGCCAAGGCCGTGGACTTCCTGAAGCAGTCTGGATTTAAGAAAGTCCATAACCTGGCTGGCGGGATTCTGGCATGGGCGGACCGGGTGGATCCCAAGATGCCGAAGTACTGATTAACTCTGCATCTCCATTCAAGGCACGGCAGTTAGCCGTGCCTTTCTTATCTCTGCGCAGGACACACGATCGTTACGGTCACTTAACATCGTTGACTTCCTAAGCAATTAAGGCATAATGACTCTCGCCGTAGGGGCCCTGTTTTTTCCATAAAAAACAAAACTACCTCATGGGGTTAAGGTCTATGTCATTCGCGCGGATCGTTTCGGCGGTGGTTGTCGTCGTTTGCCTGGGTACTTGCACCAGCTTGGCACAAAACGGCGCAGCTACAGCCAATTCCGACCCAACTTACGCACAACTGCGAAAAATCGGCCTGGGCGAGGCGGTTACTGTCAGCAATCTGGATTTCAAGCGCGATGCCGCAACCTTCCACCTGCAGTCGGGCACTGTGTGTTTTGTTCAGCCGGTGCAGGGCAAGGTGACAGGCGCTGTGTTTACAGGCGAAGGCACCATGGTTCTGACCCCTCCTAACGCTGCGGAAGCACGCAGTTTGAAACTGCTTTCCAAGTCAGATGAGTTCGTCGAGAGTTTCAATAAACTGGTTCTGCGTTTTACTGACGGCAGCTACGAAGAGATCAAGAAGGCTGGAACGGCAGCCTCCGCTGGTTGTGATGCAGGTTCGCTCGAAGATAGTCAACATACCACCCGCAAGAAACTGAACTATAACCTTACGGCACGAATTCTCGAAGATGTGCTTCGCGCTGGGCCGGGTGGACTCTTTGTGGCTTTTGTTCACGGCAAGAAATACGAAGACAAGATGCTGTACATTGTGGACTCAAATGGCGCGATCCCGAGCCGCGCCCGAACAGGTTGATCGTTGTAGGTCATCAACTCAACCTGCTCGGGCGCGGCTGAGATCGCGCCATTTGGGTCCACAATGTACAGCATCTTGTCTTCGTATTTCTTGCCGTGAACAAAAGCCACAAAGAGTCCACCCGGCCCAGCGCGAAGCACATCTTCGAGAATTCGTGCCGTAAGGTTATAGTTCAGTTTCTTGCGGGTGGTATGTTGACTATCTTCGAGCGAACCTGCATCACAACCAGCGGAGGCTGCCGTTCCAGCCTTCTTGATCTCTTCGTAGCTGCCGTCAGTAAAACGCAGAACCAGTTTATTGAAACTCTCGACGAACTCATCTGACTTGGAAAGCAGTTTCAAACTGCGTGCTTCCGCAGCGTTAGGAGGGGTCAGAACCATGGTGCCTTCGCCTGTAAACACAGCGCCTGTCACCTTGCCCTGCACCGGCTGAACAAAACACACAGTGCCCGACTGCAGGTGGAAGGTTGCGGCATCGCGCTTGAAATCCAGATTGCTGACAGTAACCGCCTCGCCCAGGCCGATTTTTCGCAGTTGTGCGTAAGTTGGGTCGGAATTGGCTGTAGCTGCGCCGTTTTGTGCCAAGCTGGTGCAAGTACCCAGGCAAACGACGACAACCACCGCCGAAACAATCCGCGCGAATGACATAGACCTTAACCCCATGAGGTAGTTTTGTTTTTTATGGAAAAAACAGGGCCCCTACGGCGAGAGTCATTATGCCTTAATTGCTTAGGAAGTCAACGATGTTAAGTGACCGTAACGATCGTGTGTCCTGCGCAGAGATAAGAAAGGCACGGCTAACTGCCGTGCCTTGAATGGAGATGCAGAGTTAATCAGTACTTCGGCATCTTGGGATCCACCCGGTCCGCCCATGCCAGAATCCCGCCAGCCAGGTTATGGACTTTCTTAAATCCAGACTGCTTCAGGAAGTCCACGGCCTTGGCGCTGCGAACGCCGGACCGGCAGTGAGCAACGATCTCTTTGCTGGAATCCAGTTCACTTACCCGCTTGGGCAGATCGCCGAGTGGGATCAAGTGTCCGTTGATGTTGCAGATTTGATACTCGTGCGGTTCACGGACGTCGAGGATGAACAGATCATCACCTTTGTCTAAACGCCGTTTGAGTTCCTCAACCTGTATGTCGCCCGATGTCGGTTCCACTTCGACCTCCTCACCACGGATGCCGCAGAACTCATTGTAGTCGATGAGTTCCTTGATCGTGGGGTGCGTGCCACAAGCCGGGCACTCCGGATTCTTGCGCAGCTTGAGTTCGCGGAACTTCATGCCGAGCGCGTCTACTAGTAAGAGGCGTCCGATCAGTGGATCGCCCGCTTTCAAAATCAGTTTGATGGTTTCCGTCGCCTGGATCACACCCAGCAATCCGGGCAGAATTCCCAGTACACCACCTTCAGCGCAGGACGGAACCAGTCCGGGCGGTGGCGGCTCGGGATACAGGCAGCGGTAGCACGGGCCGTCTTTCGTGGCGAAGATGCTGGCCTGTCCTTCGAAGCGGAAGATCGAAGCGTAGACATTCGGCTTCCCCGTCAGCACGCAGGCATCGTTTACCAGATAGCGCGTGGGGAAGTTGTCAGTTCCGTCAGCGATGATGTCGAAGTCTTTGAAAATTTCGAGGGCGTTGTCGCTGCTCAACCGCGTGTCGAACTTTTTGATGTTGAGAAATGGATTGATCGCCTTCAACTTCTCCGCGGCGGAGTCCAGCTTCTTTTTGCCTACATCGGCAGTGGTGTGGATGATCTGCCGTTGCAGGTTGGTGTAATCGACCACGTCGAAATCGACGACGCCAATCGTCCCCACGCCCGCCGCTCCCAGATAGAGCGCGAGCGGCGAGCCTAGTCCTCCTGCGCCGATGCACAACACCTTCGCAGCCTTCGATCTTCAACTGCCCTTCCATGCCAACCTCGGGCATGATCAGGTGGCGCGAGTAGCGCAGGATTTCGTCGTTGCTCAGGGTGACGGCTTCGGGTTTGACTTCGGTTAATGTGGCCATAAATGCCTCAATTTCAATTTAAATTTTTGGGATGAAAAAACGAGAGTAGCGGCAACAACAGGGACAGACAGCAGCAGGTGTTGAGGCGGGCGATCCGGGATTGGGTCTGTTTACTGCGGCGCGTGTTTAGCGGCCTCCGGCAATAGAAGGCACGATAGAAATACTATGGCTACTGCCGCTTCACAGAAGTGGCTTCCTTCTGCAGGTAGCAGACGTGTCCTGGTCATTTCACATAAACATTGACGAAAACCCGGATTTTACCGTCATCGGTATACAGATGGCGGCGCAAGTCAGGGTGCTTGGAGACGAGGTCAGAAAGGGCATCAGCCACCGTTCCGGATTTCACAGTCTACGGCAGCCTGCTTGCCAGCGTATTGGCGCAGGGGGGTTGGGATGTGGATCTTGGGCATAAAGTGCTCCCTATATGATGCCATAGAAAGGGCGGGGATTCAGGGAGGAGTATAGGGCCTGGTCTTAACCCCTCCAGCCGCGAAAAATTGCCTCTTATTCCAAACGGCCGCGCGCCAACGAAAGGCGATACCTCTTTGACTGAGCTATCTAACCTTTAACCGGAGCCTTTTGGCGCAAAGAATTTATAGAGGTTGGGCTATTCTGAGATAGCGAATCTTGCAGTTAAAAAAACAAACGAAACGAGGCCAGATTTTTCGTAGGCTATGTTCCCGAAATACCGCAAACTACGGACGCCGTTAGCTCTTAAAAGGCGTAACACGCTTTTTGTCGCGAGTTTTGTTCCGTTCAATTTTAGTTTTCCAAAACAGCATACCAAGTTGAAGGTATGTGACCGCATCGCGGACATCCGTGCCAAAAGCAGCATTCTCAACACAGCAACCCGTTGTTTTGGAAAGAAGAAATCAGGCTTGCCTGTTTATCATTCGGATGGAGAGTCCAGCCTTTGATACCCGTCCGCACTAGCGCCATCCTTAAGCACGATCAATTCGGGCTGCCCCCTATGAGTTAGCAGACAAGGACAGGAAACTGTGGAGCCCTGCACTCTAAAGTCTCGAGAGAGAGAATCAAATTCCCCAAAAAATGGGGCGTCTTACGCCCGCAGACACTGAAAACCATAGAGAATTAGGGAAGCCCTCAGGCGCGGTTGGAGTTAGGGTAAGAAAAATTTAGGCAAAAGGGGACCCATGCCCACCCGGAGTCACGTGTCTAAAGAGACGGCTCCACGCTTGAGCAAGAACTGGGCAGATGTGGTCGAGTTCTTGATGCAAGCGGCTTTGTCTTCTTGCGCCGGGCACGGAACGTAAATAACCAATTTCTTGACGCACGAGTTCGAACAGGACACGATATGCGTTTATCAAATACATTTTGCGATTCAAGTCCGTTGGATTTATCAATTATTTTTTTTTTTTTTTTTTTTTTTTTTTTTTTTTTTTTTTTTTTTTTTTTTTTTTTTTTTTTTTTTTTTTTTTTTTTTTTTTTTTTTTTTTTTTTTTTTTTTTTTTTTTTTTTTTTTTTTTTTTTTTTTTTTTTTTTTTTTTTTTTTTTTTTTTTTTTTTTTTTTTTTTTTTTTTTTTTTTTTTTTTTTTTTTTTTTTTTTTTTTTTTTTTTTTTTTTTTTTTTTTTTTTTTTTTTTTTTTTTTTTTTTTTTTTTTTTTTTAAAAAAAAAAAAAAAAAAAAAAAAAAAAAAAAAAAAAAAAAAAAAAAAAAAAAAAAATTTTTTTTTTTTTTTTTTTTTTTTTTTTTTTTTATTTTGTTAAAAGCGGTTTTGCCTCAAGATCATGCGCGACGTTCTTGGCATCTTGCTGTTTTCCAGACAAGGCGGCATTCATCCCAATCAGAAATTCGCTGTGCACGTATGGAACGCGTGCTAAATATTGAGATGCAGCGCTGGAGACGGAACAATTCGTTCTGGATAGGCATCCGCAGTTTCGAAAAGACGAAAACCTGCCATACCCTCTGCCGTTTAGCACATAGGGCGACGCATATACACGCCATTCTGGAAATTCTGCCAATGCGCGCCCCCACTCTGCTAGACCTGCTTCACCTCTATTAATTTCTTCTGACCGCCCCCGATTAACGCGATAATGACGGCCCAATCGTGATGCCTGTTCATTACATCCAGCATCATCTTTGCCTCCGATACCTTTAGGACGCTCTGCACGTTCGTTTTGCTCGTCGTCCCATGCTCGTTGGGCTTCATCGAATACAATTACCCTTTGTACGGGTTGTTGATGCTGCTCGCCGTAGTACTGATCAGCAAAACGATGGACGTTGTGGACGAATGCCTGTACCTCTATTTCTGCCTCCCGGCGAGTCGTTCGTTCTTCTTGGGATTGGCTGCGCTTCACGACATCTCGAATCAATGCCTCTTGAATAACTTTTACGAGAGGCCCATTACCCGACAAAAACGAAGCAAAGTTTTTTATTTCAGGTCGATGAACAGTGTTGAGACCGACCAAGGTTTTGCCTGCACCTGGAACGCCTGTAGTGAAGCAGATTACTTTTTTGTTATGAGCTTGTGCTTCAAGCACCGTTGCGACCAAAGCGTTTGTCGTTTTTTCTAAGTCTTCACGAGCTGCACAGGCGTGAACCTGATCTCGAAGACATCCATATTGTAATATAGTGTTATCTGCGGCTTCAATAATGGGTGGTATGGGCTTGAACCTTCCGTGATTCCACAGATGACTATCAATCTGCACGCCATCTGCCTTGAGATATTGGCAACAAATTTTTTCTAGGACATGCCCTAGCTTTTCCGTCTTTTAACTAAATCGGCATGGCTTGATCAATGTGTCGAACGCAGTGCTGATCGTGTTTGTGCGAACGGGCGCGTCAGAAACAACGATAGGCACGATGATTTTTCGCTCACTGTGTTGTGTGAAAAAAAGCGAGATTGAGGGCATAGTCGTCCATGTGGCGTGCTGCCGAAGTGGAAACTGACGCCCGTCTTGGACTCGAGCATGATGATCAGATTGCGCTGCTAGCAAAACGGCCTCGATTGGGCTCACCGAGAATTGGGGATCGGATATTCGAGGAGAATGCTCCAAGATTTTGAATTTAAAAATGCTTTGAGCAAATGTGCAATGGCAGCGGTAAAGACAGGTATCTTAAGCATGCGACGCTTCCATCGCTTGAGGGGCTCAAAGGAAATCGTGCCTGAGCAGTTCGCCTGCGCTAATTTCCGAAGAACGCTGGATGTGCCTTCCACTGGTAAATGTAGCAAGTGCCGCCTGGATAGTAAGCAGGCATGGCAGGCCAGGATAGTAAGTTAAGAGAGATTTGGTCCAGTGTGGACGTAGAAATGCTCTGTTCGACCCTAGACGAAAGGAGGGGCCATGCTCGACTATTCAGTCGTAATCACACTAGAAAACAACACAGCAAAGGAAATTGAGGAAAAATTACGCGTGTCATTTGGTGACGGTATCGTCGATGAAATCCATGTCAGCGAATCTGGTACGTTGGCAGCCTGCTATAATGCTTGGAAAGCGAGATCATCACTTTGGTTGTGTGCATTCTGACGGATGAAGATTGACAAAACAGAGTTCCATGAACTCAAAGTTTCAATTACTGGATAGGTTTTACATAACTGTGAAATCTGAGTTACCTGCTTCGACATATTGATGATCGGATGGTCGAGCTGGGACGGGAAATCATCGAGGAAGCGATAGGCGATATACAACCAAGTTAATTCCGGTTATAGACAGGAAGGTGGAACACGGCCTATTCATTCCGTGGGATTGCTACAACCAACTCTTGGGATTTGTTATGGAAACTTCAGGACTGCGACATGGTGAATATTTGCACATCGGCGGTCAAAGTTTTTGGCATTTGATATCAGGTGATACAAACCTTTATATCGATATGGTAGAGCCGTTAGGCTATAAGTAAGAAGAGCACGATAAGAATTTCAAGGCTGAAAAGGACAAAACTTACAACCGATTGATCCGGGAATTTACCATTAGCTACTGTGACCAGACCGGAGCAAAGATCGGGCAAAACCGGGTCAGTTTGTTAGCGGTAACATATAAATACCTCCAGCGTTTTGAAAACGAGATCGCTGATTCCCAGCGAATTCAGCCATAACGTCATGACCGAAAAAATGCTCCATCGGCTTCGTTCCCCTAGGCATCTTTTTCTTCTTGCCACTAGTATGGCCACCCTGTCGAAAATCACCCTTGCTTCCCCGGAACATTCCTGGATCGCGCCGGGAGCTAAGAAGACCGGACACACCCAGTCGCGCCTCTCGGAAGAATCTTGGGGCTGCCGTTTGCCATTGTCATCGCGGTCGCGTTCTTCACAGGCATCGGATGGTTCAAGCGGCGGCGGTGGGTTTGGGTGGTGGGGACTTTGGGGATTGCTGTCAATCTCGTTGGCGATCTCATCAACATGGCGATAGGCGAGTTTTGGAAGGGAGCGGCGGGAGTGCTAATTGCGGGGGATGCTGCTGATCTACATGACACGTCCGAGCGTCCGCAATTATTTTGGCTAGTCCGCGCGTCCATGGCGCGCCCGTTTTTCACTTTGTCGAGGAGGTCACATTCCGGGTAAATGAGTATGGGGTTTGTCTTCTGGGATCCTGGGGCTTATCCTTTTCCGGACGAATTCGCCAGCTGTGAGAGTCTTCTGATGTCCGTCTGACGGATGGAGTTTGTCACTTCACAACGCGATGTGTTCAGGGTTTTGGCCCCGATGGTCTTCAGATAAGACAATCAGATACCGCAGCTTCCTCAATTAGAACCTTCCCTGACCCAGCCCAGTGCCGGTCTTCCCCGTTTTTCTTTACACCGGAAACCCAGAATGATTCACCCGTCTCCATGTCAATGTAATTCCTGCCCCAGTCGCCTCGCCGCTGCCCCTTGAAATTCATCAACCCTCGGCCATTGAAGTACACCGTTGGGCTAGTCTTTGATGAAGTCACGTAGCCAATCCAGGCGGGGCCATCGTCAGCATGGCCACTCTTAAGCTCGATATACCGAAGAAGCTTCACGGTTGTAAGTGTGCCACGCAAATCGTGGCTCGTTCAGTCACGGGCGGGTGAGCCTGCCAAAAAATCATTCCGCGGCTCGTAACCAATCCTAGACTCTACACCGGCGGCCCTGGAGGGGGACCTGCAAGCTTCACCTTCGGCGTGTTTTGACTTGGGTTTTGTAAGAACAGAGAAATCTCGCGATCGAGCCGTTGTGCCACTTGATTTTTGCTCCAAGTTTAATTGCTGTTTGCACTTCGCGCACTCCCGCCAGCGCCGCCGCCTGCACCTCCGGAGTCGCTTCTTAGTTCGCCGCCAACATCATTAGTCTCTCGGCAATTTCGTGTCTCGAACCATTCGGCAAGAACCGGCGCTGCTTGTGCTTTGTCCAAATCCGCAGACCACCATTTCCGAAATCACAAAACTTGGCGACGGCTGTTGCGGGTCTTCGTGCGACAGCACCACATTCGTTGCAGACGTGCGCGTCTAACAATCCGCCCACAACTGTATCGGCCACGGCCCGTGCGCCGTCCTGCGGACTCAATAAATATCCTGCGGTGGATGTAAAGCGTTCCGGGTCGGCGTTGCTGTTTTCAACCGGCGCAAGTTGCTTCCAGAATTGTCTGGAACCTCGAGTTTTGCCGGAGCCAGCGCTTGTAGCGCCAGATGGATTGCCCGCTTTCTTCGCTGCCGACCACGGCACTACGGGCGTTTGTCCATCTCCCGCAAGCGACAACGGAGCTTCGGCGCTGCCAACCACGCGGATCGCCGCGGCCAGCGCATAGCGATGAAATAAATAGACCAGCGGAAAGCGCGATGCCAGCATCGAGTTCGGCTCGCCTGGACGCAGCATCTGCGGGCCGTAGTGAAACAACAGCGCGTCGCGCACAGCACACTTCGGCCAGCCAGCTCACCGGATCAGCGCCGTTGTTATACCAATTCCAGCGCGGGTCTTCGGTAATTTCCCCACACCACGCCTTTGGCAATCGAGCCCTTCACAATCGCGTCGAGCCGGGTGGTGCTTTGCTGCGGCGAACTGCCCGGATCGTTCTGGCCGTATCCCCACTCGATGGCGAAGTTGTCGTAGCTGCCCGTGCCCTGCATGTAGGCATCGGAGAGATCGGCGGTGCCGTCGGTGCGAATGTGCACGCGCGGGGCGAAGTAATCCATGACCGATCCGCGGCCGAATGTACTGGCTACGAAGTTATGGTCTAAGCCTAG
>CAWBXL010000139.1:0-5404 GCA_963792305.1 uncultured Acidobacteriaceae bacterium
AAGCGACAGGAAATTCTGGCTGAAGATTTGGAACTTGCCGGAAGCGACGGCAGCGTGGAGCGGCGAGCGATGATCTTCCAATTGGTGGAAAGTCTGCCGGATGACCAGCGACAGGTAATCATCCGCCGCTTTGTAGAGCAACACAGCATAAAAGAAATTGCGCAGGAGTTCTCGCGCAGCGAAGGCGCGATCAAACAGCTTCAACTCCGCGCCTTACGAAATTTGCGGACGCGACTGAGGAGTCAACATGAACAGCTTTAGCATCGCCTACGAGCTCGACCAGGCTGTGAACAATGTTCTCGTGGGAGTGGAAACCGCGGGCGTAAATGCCGACCTCGAGATTGGCGAGCTGGTGGGTATCGCGTCCGAGTTGCAGCTACTGCCGGAACCGGAATTCAAGGCCCAGCTCAAAGCACAGCTGACGGGATGTGTGGTCTCTGACTCGATCAAGACAACGACAATTAAGCGCAGCAATCGCGAACTCGAAGTTCCGCCTACAATTTTGCCTTCTCTGTTCGCAACTCAAGCAGGCGGCTATCCGATCCATCAGCGCAGTATGGCGGCTTCATTGTTCATGCATGTGACCGCACTGGCTTTAGTTGTAGTTTCCGGAGTCTGGGCAGCGCGTCATACCGTGACCACACCCTTGGTTACCACCAACGTGATTGCCCTTGACTACTATCCACTTCCAGCAGCTTCGACGGTTAGCCGCGGAGGCGGCGGTGGTGGAGACCGTGATCCGCTTAAGGCCTCAGTAGGCGCTCCGCCGAAGTTCGCTTCGAAGCAGATAACTCCGCCAACCATCGTGGTACGAAATCCCAATCCGTCGCTGCCTGTGGATCCCACGGTAGTCGGCCCACCGGATGTGACTTTCCCCAAAATGCAACCCGGGGATCTGCTTTCAAAGTTTGTTATCCCATCGAATGGTCAAGGCATTGGCGGAGGCATCGGCAACAACCGTGGGACTGGCGTCGGAGACGGAGATGGAGCAGGAGTCGGGCTGGGGTCGGTCGCTGGAATAGGAGGTGGGATATATGGCAAAGGTGGAGGGCTGGTTGCGCCGAGGGCTATCTATGATCCCGAGCCGGAGTACTCTGACGAAGCCCGACGTAACAAGTTCCAAGGCGACGTTGTTCTTTGGGTGGTGATTGGTGCGGATGGCACTCCGCGAGATATTCGAGTGCAGCGTTCGCTGGGAATGGGTCTGGATGAAAAGGCGGTCGCAGCTGTTAAGAACTGGCGCTTTCAACCAGCTATGAAAGATGGCCGCGCTGTTACCGTGCAGGTGAGTATTGAGGTTAACTTCCGGTTGTTTTAGAAGCGAAATTTTGTGCTGACTTACATATAAAATAAACTGAGCCTAGGCAGGCCGTATTTCTCCAGCAATCGCTTGTGGACATATTGTTTTTGAAGCTGATCAATCTGCGCGGCCGGCATTTTTCTCCGATAGGCGGCAAGCTCACGATCAGCTTGGGCGCGGACGCTTACGATCTCTTCATCTGGGGTTGAAGCCAGTAGTGCGGCGAATAGTTTTTCTTCCAGCACTGTAAGGCGGCGTTCCAGATCTTCCAGTCGAGGCAAGGTATCTTTGCTTTCCAGGTCCGCGGCCAGTTGATGCAGAGTTGCGGCAGATTCTCGCGCTAAGGCCTGACTGGAAATGCCCCCAGTTTGCGGCAACTTTACGGTTTCCAGTTGCTTGGCATTGCGGCGGAGATAAGCCGCGATCTCTGTTGTTTGAAACCCAACTGGTTTTTCTTTTTTTGGGTCCGATGCCCCAACAGCAGCTTCTTTCATGTCCTCGGCTGCTGCAAGTACTTCCTGGGAACAAAATCCCAACCCGTTTATCTTGCGAGTTTTGGTTGGGCGTTGATCATAGTGATCGAATGTATTGTCAATTCCGCGCAGAACAGCCTCCAGCGGAATACCGGCATCTTTCCAGGTTTCGATCAGCGCCCAATCGAGAGTGGAAAGAAGCAGGCCGCCGCCGCGACGCTTCAGGAAGTGCTCTTCAATTTCCGTGAAATAGTTGAAGTAGTTTTCCACGGCGGTCAGCGAGTAAGGGCTTTGCCCACGGCTGAAGGCTTTGCCGAGGTGGGTTTCGCTGGTGATGAAGCCGCGTTCCGTTCCCAGATCATGCGCAGTCCGTCGAGCGTCAGGAATTCATCCACGTGTTTGATGTACTTCGAACCGCTGCTGATGAGCGGCGCTAATCCGCCCGTAGAAACGACTTTCGTCTCTTTCCCCATATCGGAGAGCAACAAGTCGAGAATTCCGTCAACCAGGCCGAGATAGCCATAGTAGAGGCCGGATTGCAGGCTTCCTACCGTAGTTGTGCCGATAACGCGGGCGGGTTTGCGGATGTCCACACGCGGCAAGCGGGCAGTTTTTTCGAACAGTGCGTCGGCGGAGATTCCTAGGCCGGGGCAGATCACGCCTCCGCGATACTCACCCTTGGGGGAGACGCAGTCGAAGGTGGTTGCTGTGCCGAAATCCACCACGATGCATGGACCGCCATATTTTTCAAACGCCGCGATGGCATTCACAATGCGATCGGCCCCGACCTCCGATGGATTGTCGTAGAGCACCGGCATTCCGGTTTTTACTCCGGGCTCTATGAATAAGGGCTTGAGCTTGAAGTAGCGTTCGCAAACCTGTCGCAACGTGGAATCAAGCGGGGGCACAACGGAAGAGATCACAATTCCAGCGATTCCGCCGACTTCCAGATTGTCCATGGAGAACAGGTTGCGGAACAACACTCCGTATTCGTCTACAGTTTGCGTAGAGATGGTCGAGACACGCCAGTTGGCCACCAACTGGTCATAGTGGTGTGGGACAACGGACGCGTCCGCTTTCGCGAAGACCCCAAGGACCGTGTTAGTGTTGCCGACGTCGAGAACTAGAAGCATATTGTGTCTGTGTCAGCGTAGCTGCACGCTGCCGCTCAGGACAATGCGTAAGCCTTGCAATGTCCGCACCTGAAGGAATCCGCGCGCATCGAGGCCGTACGTTGTGCCTTCATAGCCCCCGTCATCCGCGTTGATATAAACCTGCCGGTCTCGTACCGAAGAAGACCGCTCTTGAAAGCGTTTTAGCACCGATTCACGGGCATCTGGTTTTTCCAGCAACGACCGGTACTCGCGATCGAGCGATTTTAACAAAGCCGCGCACAGTTCGACCCGGGACCACTCTTTACCGCTGGCCAGACGGAGTGACGTGGCAATGGGTTGGAGCTCAGCCGGGAAACTTGCATGATTGACGTTAATTCCCACCCCAATCACGATATACCGCACACGGGTGGCCTCAGCGTTCATCTCGGTGAGGATGCCACAGAATTTCTTGCTTCCAATGAGCAAGTCATTCGGCCATTTCAAATCCACCGCCAGCTTGGAATCGTTCGCCTGTACTGCCGAGTGCACCGCAAGCGCCGCGGCCAATGAGAGGACCACAACTTCCGCAGGCGGTAATACAGGCCGCAGAATCACTGAACAATAAATTCCAGCTGAGTCCGCTGAATGCCAGACGTGCCCGCCGCGGCCTTTGCCGGCAGTTTGTTGTTCAGCCAAAAATACTGTGCCCTCAGGCGCTCCTTCGCTCGCTGCCTGCATAGCGACAGTGTTGGTGGAGCCTATTTTGAAGTAGTGACGAATATGCTGGCTGAAGACGGTGCTGCGGACCAGCGGCGCCAGGACTTCCGGCAGCAGCAGGTCGGGCATGGCGTGGAGACGGTATCCCGTAGCTGGATGTCCTTCGATGGCGACACCCAGGCTACGCAACTGCTGCACCAGCCGCCAAACCTCCGAACGTGTGGTCCCGATTTCATCGGCAATTTTTGTACCGCTGACTACGACTGTGGCGTAATCATTCAACAAACGAATGATGCGGCCCAGGCGCGCATCGGTTTGAGTTGCGGAAACACCTTCTACCGCATTCAACGCGGCCCGGGGCGTACGGATTGTGGCGACTTTCTTGATGCGGAAATTATGAGGCAGGCGGGAAGAAAGAACAATATGGAGGGAGGACGGACAATAATGCCCGCCCCTCGATGGAAGTCTGCACTACTGGTGAATCAAAGCAACCTATCAATGGACATCAATCGTAGTCACGCTCAATGCCGGCAACGTGATCTTCAGCGATGTTCCACTTGCCGCCTGCGTCCCAACCAATAAAGGATGGATCGGGTTTTGCCCCGATGCCGAAGCAGCAGTGATTTGATAGATCGAAGCGGTTCCCGACAGCGAAATACCGTTTATGGCCGTCACCAGCGAATTCTTCGTGCGGTTGATGGCTACAAAGACAACACGTCCCGGCGTAGTGGTATCGGTGCTCGCATACAGTGCGACTTTGGAAATATCGCTGGATGTCGCTTGCACAGAAGTGTCTCCGAAATTCGCATTTGCTCCGTCGAAACTACGGAAGGCGCGGAAACCTGCGAGCGCGTAGTCATAGGTGCCGTTTGGTGGCCAGAAGCTGGCGGGGAACAGGCCTTGGGCCCCGAAAATTCCCAGCATGTCCGCTTCTGCAACGGTTCCGGAGATGTGGTTGAAACCGCCGCCTTCATATTCCGTAATCGCTAAGCCTTTCATCCCTGGGAACTCAGCGGTGATCTTGGCTTGCAGACGCGGAATGATTCTGATGTTGCTGCTCGGGTTCGCTCCATTGTTGCTGAGTATGTTGTAAACCCATGGATTGCTGTTGTTGGGATCGTGCCAGGTCGGATCCCACAAATCGCGCGGCGCTTGCACGACCTGTTGCACCTGACTATCAGTGAGAGTGGTTCCCGTCATGGAAGTGATACGCACGCCGTTTCCGTCATAGACCTCGGGGTACCAATGAATGTCATACACATCCACTAGCGGCTTGCCGTAGGTGTCGGATGCTGATTTTATTGCCTGCAAATACATGTCAGGAAACCAATCGGCTGAATTGGGCTGCGCATTCACTTGTCCCTGCCAGCTGTAGATCCCCGCAAATCCGTAATGCGCTGGGCCAAAGATCACTACATTGGGAAATTGGTCCTTGAGCGCCTGGGTCATATTGATGGTTTTGGTGATGTAGTCAGTTGGGGAAACAATGTTAGGCCCCTGGACTTCGAGGTGCGTGGAATTCCAGAGTTCCGGTTCATTGTCCAGACTGACAAATGTCGGATGCGCATTCGCGGCGAAAATATTCTGGCCTGAGAATTTTTGGTCGAGCGCCCACAGGAACTCGTCCATATAGACATTCGCATCCGATGTATCTGGGATCGTAGTAAAGGCCGTAGCCGTAACCGAACTTTTCTTGTCCACAACCGTTTTGAAGCGCGTCATGTCCGGTGGATTGGCGACGCTTACATTCCCATTTCCATCCGCGGATACTAATCCCTGGAGTTGTACTGTCATCAAACTCGTCAGGCCAGCCGTGTGGT
>CAWBXL010000140.1:0-7889 GCA_963792305.1 uncultured Acidobacteriaceae bacterium
GAGCAAATCGTTGGGTTCTGTCGTCTGCTTCCGTAAGAGTACGTATTGCTATCTACCATTTAAGAGGCAGTGCCGCCCCGCAGAGCACGACTGTATTTACTGCGGACTTGACCAGCGAACCCGGCCCAGACCAGGAGTGGCATTGGGCGATCGTAGGAGCCAAGGGGGTGCCAGTTGATCCGCCAACAACCGCTAATCCGTCTACGCCTCCCGCCGTCCCGACAGCAGCGCCAGTTCCCGCCATTTCCAGTGGCAATCCACATCAGTAAAGCCAATTTCCCGCAGCCAGCGAAGCTGCGTGCTTCCATGTCCAACAACTTGTTGGAAGGATCATCATTTTCTGGAGGGATATCCATGGTCGTATTAGGAATTCATGGTGTAATCGCTCGCTTGGCGAAGCTACATGCTCCAAATTGCAGAGCACCAGGCCGGGTGCCATTAGGTTTGAACGCGCTCGCCGTAGAGAGAACGTTTACGCTCGTGCGCCACATGATGAATGGCGAAGCTGGACATAACGACGTCAAACAGCGCCGAGTTCGGGCAGTCGCTGATCGAGGTTGTGCTCGATAATAGTGACCGACGAATCACCGCCAAACCGTGCCCGCGAAAGCTCAAGCATCGGCGGGGAGAAATCCACTCCAACGGCTTTTACTTCAGGCCATCGCTGTTTAGCGATACCGATAAGCCGGCCAGCGCCAGTCCCAATGTCCAGAATGCGCAAGGCTTTCACGGGAAGGTGCTCCAACGACGCAGCTCAGCTTCACCGCGATGAGGAATGGAATTCTCGCGACGCTGTATTTACATAGTCCAGTGCGTGCTCAGGCGTGTCCACAAATTTACATTCATAGATGATTAAATAAAACTACCAGCCGAAACTATCGCGGAGTGAAGCAAAAGCAAAGCTCGTAATTTTAATGAACATCATTAGGTTGGTTAATTCATAAGATTGACTAATGGATATAAGAGTGGAAAAATCAGGATACTGAAAGGCTAAGTTACTTTACTTGAGGAACGGCTTCTGTTCCGCTCCGAAAAAGGCTTGACGTTAAAGCAGCATCAAGGATTTCCTGGTTCTGCCAGCCCTGCTCAGCCGGCGCGCCGGAATGTACCGTTGCCTTCAAGCGAATCAGCAAATGAATCGAGCATGATCGCGTAAGCGGAGGTATTGGAAACCACCTCCAAGTCCACAACTTCACGCTCACGGATCAACTGAAGTGTGATGGGCCGCTCAACATTCAGAGCATCCATTGCAAACAAAGCCCCATCTGTACCTACGATCTCAAGCGGACTGCGATAGGCTGCACGAAAAGAAACGTTAACCGTTGCCAGCGTTCCGCGGGAAAATTCGAGCAGAAGCGCCAGGCCCGCTCCATCGGCCCGGAAAGCTGATTGTACATACCGCTGGGCACTGACTTTTACGACTTCATCCTGAAGAATGTAGCGAAGCGTATCAATGCAATGGACGCCTATATCAACTATCGGTCCACCACCGGCGACAGACATGTCATGGAGCCATTTGCGCGGATGGTCTGGCCACCGGGAAAAGAAAACTCCGATCGTGCAAAAATCGGCTTACCAATCTGCCCAGAGCAGCAACGCGGTTCGTATTTTGTTGACGCTGTCCTCGAATCGGAAGATGTGGGCCACTCCGAAGGGAACATCAGCCTTCTTCGCCGTCGTCAATCATCCGTCTACACTCCGCGGCATTCATTGCCAGCGGCTTTTCGCAAAGCACAGGTTTTCCCGCAGCAACTACCGTTAAAACGTCAGAAATGTGACAGTAGTTTGGAGTCGTAACAAATACCGCATCTACTTCTGGGGACCGCGCCAGCTCCGCGGCCGGAATCGAATGCCAGTGGAATGTTCCATTTGTTGAAGATTCTTTCGCTTTCTCCATAGTCCGCCGCGAGAGCGCAACGGCCTTAGAGTTTTTTGGCCCGGGAAAAAGCGGGCATCAATCGCTTCTTCGCATGCAACCCAAATCCAACAATTCCGAAGCGAATCATGATTTCTAATGGGTAAAGGCCAGCGAAGAAGCTCCAGTTGATGTGGGCACGGTATCGGTTACGGAGGTCAGGGTGCCATCAGCATTGATCGTAAAGTGCGAAATATCCTTGCTGCCGGGGTTGATCACGAACAATGTAGTTCCAAGCGGGTCAATCACACTGAGTGACGGGTTGGTTCCTACGGTGTAAGGCGAGTTTGTCAGTGCGTTAAGTTTGCCGGCGTTTGCATCTACGGAAAATCCAAACAGATTATTGGTGCTTGTGCACGTTACGTATAAAAAGCTGCCGGTCGAATCCAAGATTACGGAATTTGGCCCTGTGCCTGTCGCAGGAGTGGTGCCTGCGCCAGTAACTGCGAAAGGCGATCCCAGGATCTCGCTGAGCGCGCCGGTCGTGCTGTTAATCGTCATTATGGAAACGTTCGAGCTGTTCTGGTTGACTGCATATAAAAAGTGGTCCGAGGCGCCGGTGGCTACCGCAGTAGGTCCGCTTCCGGCGACAGGAAACGGTGAGTTCGGCACCGGCTGCAAGCCTCCATCGGCGGCAACAGAAAAGGCGGACACAGAGTTCAAATTTACATTCGCCACGTAAAGAAAATTCTCCATCCGCGACAATGTCATTGCAGCCGGATGCGTCGCTGTCGTAAACGGTGACCCGGAAATTTCCGTCAACGCACCAGAAGACGAATTCACTGAATACACTGAAATATCGTGGTCAGCCTGATTCAGTACAAAGATCATGCTTCCGGCCTTGTTCATAAGCATGGAGACTGGGCTGAGGCCAGTCAAAGTCCTGGGCAGCACCTCGGTCAAAACTCCTGTGCGATTGTCAGGAGTGAATAGTGAAATGTTGCTAGATCCCTGGTTCAGGCTGTAAATAAATTTGTTGCTGGGATGGACTAAAACCTCTGTCGGAGCGGTCCCGGCAGTAAAAGGCGAGCCGATGATATTGGTGAAGTGGTTCGAACTATCCACCCGGTATACCGCCACCTGATCGGACGAAGGCAAGGTCACATAAGCAGTCGTGGAAGGGTTGGTCTTTCCACCACCGCCAGAATTACTGCCACCGCCGCATGCCGCCAACATTGCCAGTACAGAACTAATCGCGGCTAACCTGAACCCTCTCATGGGCATTATCACGACCTCTTCAAAGAATCAGACTCGATAACCAAAATACGATTACAGTTTGTGCTTGGGCCGAGTGGAAAGTTTTCCCAGGTGAAACACCACGCCGGTGGAAAATTTCACATCATTTTGCTCGACGTTCAGCTGTTTGGTTCTCATGTAGTCAACCTGAATGGCGCGTATGGAAACGCGACGGAGAATGGGAATATCAAAACCTCCGCCGAACACGGTGGCGCGTGCATTATCTTCCGCGACCACGGAGGTAGAGACACGAGTCTCGGCCTTGCCTAAAAGTATGTGGCCGAAGAACAGTAGCCCCCACTTGCTGTACATTCCCTGTGGGCCTATCAGCCAATCCCGCGACCTGACGTTCGGGCCGGTTTCAACGCTGATCTCACCTTTCACCCCAAAATACGGCGCCAGATTATACGCGGCTGAAGCGGTGCCGCCGTTAAGCCCGGTGTCACTGGTGAAGCCCAGCGACTTGCTGTCGAATTGCATCCGGGAGTAGCCACCAAAGACCTGAATCCGGGGGGCCTCGGCTGCCGAAACTATGCCGGGTGTAAGCGCAACGAATGCCGCCAGCAGAACCAGCCAGATACACGCAGAAGAAATACCGCTATGTTGTTTTGTCATCAGTAGTTGATCTATTTAGATTGCAAACGCGCGAAAGCTTGTTTTTTTAGATGCTGCCAATCGGGTCATCCATAAGGATAAAAGACAAAGAACAAAAGAGACAAACCCGCCAATAGCCATAAACCGGGCTTTACCTCGGCCCAGCGCCCTCCGGCTACTTTACATAAAGGATACAGGACAAAACCGGCGGTGATCCCAATCCCAATGTTATAGATAAAGCTCATCAACGCTATCACAGCGAACGCCGGAACCAGCTCCGTATAGTCGTCAAACCTGATCTTGGTGATTGGGGCCAGCATGAGAAGCCCGACTATGATAAGCGCCGGTCCATACGCTTGGGCAGGGATAGCCGCAATAAATGGCGAAAATAACAGAGTTCCCGCAAAACACAGTGCCACCACAAGCGCCGTCAACCCGGTGCGTCCACCCGCTTCCACCCCGGTTGCCGACTCAATAAAAGCGCCGGAAGTTGACGTGCCGCACAAAGAAGCAAAAATCGTAGAGAGCGCATCCGCCAGCATGGGACGTTCTATTTCCGGCAGGTTCCCGTGTTCATCGAGAAACCCAGCACGCGCCGATACACCAATGAGCGTCCCCATGGTGTCCACAAATGCCATGACAAAGATGGTCAATACGATGGGAAAAAACTTCCAGCTGAACGTGTGAGAGAAATCGAGTTTGAAAGCAATTGCTCCAAGGCTGGGCGGAAGGCTTACCCATTTTGTAGGATGGGCCGCGATTCCAGTGACAAAAGCGATCACAGTGGTCCCCAGAATTCCGGTAAGAATCGCAGCAGGGAAGCGCCGGATCATAAGAATGGCCATCAGCAAAAATCCACCGATTGCCAGCAGCACTGGACCGGAAGTGAGATTCCCCGCCTGAAGCGGCGCGCCTCCGCTTGAGGAGTGGACGATGCCAGTTTCATTCAATCCTACAAACGTCAGGAACAGTCCTATTCCGACTGCAAAACTATGCCGCAAAGCATTTGGGATGGCACCTACTAACCACTGACGAAGACGAAAGACATTCAACAGTAGAAACAGTGTTCCCGCCAAAAATACTGCCGCTAAAGCGGCCTGCCAGGAATATCCCAAGGTGTGTACAACCGTGAATGCAATAAATGCATTCTCTCCCATATAGGGTGCAATGGCGAACGGGCGGTTAGCGTATAGTCCCATCAGCAAGGTGCCGAAAATGGTAGTGGCAATAGTGGCCACCATGGACGGTCCGGCAGGAATTCCCGCAGATTTCAAAATTGCCGGATTCACCGCCACAATGTAGGACATTGTGACAAATGTTGTAAGTCCAGCTATAAGCTCACGGCGAGTTGTACTGCCCGCTTTGCGAACGCCAAATATTTTTTCTAACCAGTTCAACACGGAGAAGCAGCATACATGTGTGCAATGCGCAGGCCAAGTAGAGCGAAGGTACCATTGACTTTGCCGCAGCCGGACATCTACCATTCCGTCGCCACTACAGTTGCTCGTTGTGATGATTGACCAAGTTTTAGGTCACTACCGAATCCTCCAAAAAATCGGCTCTGGGGGCATGGGAGATGTGTATCGTGCCCGCGACGGCCGTCTCGACCGCGATGTCGCTGTCAAAATTCTCCGGCCTTCGTTTGTCAGTGATCCAGACCGCCTGCGGCGTTTCGAGCAGGAAGCGCGTGCCGCGGCCGCGCTGAACCATCCTAACATCGTTGCCATATACGACATCGGATCGCATGAGGGTTCGCCGTACATTGTCTCTGAGATGTTGGAGGGAGAAACTCTCCGGCAAAAGCTGATCGGCGGGCCTCTCTCCGTACGATTGTGTACCGACTACGGGCGCCAGATCGCCAATGGTCTGGTGGCTGCCCACGAAAAGCGCATTATCCACCGCGACCTGAAGCCGGAAAATCTTTTCATCACCCGTGACGGCCACGCTAAAATCCTGGACTTCGGAATTGCCAAGCTCACCTCGCGAGACCCCGACGACTCTGGCCCCGATCTCGTTTCCAGGCCGACCCAGACCAAGATCGGCACGGTGCTGGGGACTGTCGGCTATATGTCTCCCGAGCAGCTGCGTGCCAAGTCAGTGGACCACCGCAGCGATATTTTTAGTCTGGGTGCAATCTTGTACGAAATGCTGTCCGGGGTCAGGGCGTTCAGTGGCGAAACTGAAGTAGACACCATGATGGCGGTGTTAAACGCCGATCCCAAGGAGATGACCGCCTCCCGAGAAAACATTCCCGTTGTTTTCGAGCAGATTGTTCAGCGGTGCCTGGAAAAAGATCCGGAAAACCGTTTTCAATCGGCACGTGATCTGGCTTTCGCCTTGGGCACAGTGTCCGGAACGACCAGCAGCAGACAGATTGTCGTTACCAGAACAAGCTGGGTCCGAGTTCGCCGCTACTTGCCATGGGCTGTTGCTCTTTTGGTTTTGATGGGCGCGAGCATGATCGTGGGAAAAGTGCTGAACTCCGCGCATCCTACGACATACAAGCGAGTCACTTTTGAACGAGGCACTGTATACGCAGCCCGCTTCAGGCCGGATGGAGCCGGCGAGATCTATAGCGCGGCTTGGAATGGGCAACCGCTCGAAATTTATTCCACTGTAGGAGATACCGCGCAGGCACAACCTTTGGGACTGAAATCGCAATATCTGATGGGAATTTCGCACGAGAACGAACTGGCAGTGGCATTGCGCTGGATCCATGGGGGCAAGCTTGATGTGGTGAATGGAGTTCTGGCCCGGACACCGCTGGCAGGTGGCACACCCCGCGAGGTGTTGGAAGACGTGCGTTGGGCTGATTGGAGCCCTGATGGCCGCTTGGCTGTCGTGCGTCACATGCCGGGTCACATGCGGCTGGAGTTTCCCATAGGAAACGTTCTTTACGAGACTTCAGGCGAAATTTCTCACATGCGTGTTTCTCCCAAGGGAGATCGCATAGCCTTTATGGATCATCCTGCCGCATGGGATGATCGCGGCACGGTATGCATGGTTGATCTTTTTGGCAAGAAAAATGTTTTATCAAAAGAGTTTCCCGCCGAGGACGGATTGGCATGGTCGCCCAAGGGAGATGAAATATGGTTTACCGCCGGAGAAAATGCTTACAGTGACAGAGACTTGTGGGCAGTAAATTTTTCTGGAAAACCTCGCAAAATTTTAAGCATACCCGGCGGTTTCACCATACAGGACATTGCCAGTGACGGACGTGTGTTGATCACTGCGGAGACGGAACGTCTGGCCATGGAATGGAGTGAAGTTCAAAACCAGAAAGCGCAAGACCTTTCCTGGTATGACTGGAGTATTGCCAAGGATGTCTCACGCGACCGGCAGTGGGTCTTGTTTGAAGAGGCCAGTGAACCCGCCGGGAAAAATTATGCAGTAGCCATTCGCAAGGTGGATGGTTCGCCCCCCATCCGATTAGGCGAAGGTACTGTGGGCGGACTTTCACCGGATGGAAAATGGGCCTTGTCCGTATTTATTGGAAAACCTCAGCATGTGAGCCTCTATCCAATTGGGCCAGGACAGCCTCGACAGATTACTCTCCCTAATTTAGACCATTTGGAAAATGGATCTGCGCGCTTTATGCCGGATGGACGGCATTTTATCGTGGATGGAACAGAACCTGGCAAAGCGGCAAGAACATATCTGGTGGACATTGATGGAACTGAGCCGCCGCGGCCGGTTTCACCAGAAAATACTGAAGCGGGCTTACCTTCGCCGGATGGTAAATATGTAGTTGGGAATGGTGCACTACAGTCCGACGGATCGCGCAAGCTGTCATTGTTCCCCTTGGATGGTTCCGCGCCCATTGAATTGGCGACAAGTAATCCTTCCTATACTGTCATGCAATGGTCGCAGGACGGCAAAGCGCTATACCTGTACAAGTATGGAGACATGCCTACAACTATTTTTCGCCTGGACATTGCCAGCGGAAAAATCACTCCCATACGCGATGTCACACCAGCCGAGAGGGCAGGCGTAGTGTCAGTTGGTCCAGTCATGTGTGACCCGACCGCAACCGGATGCGCGTACAGCTACTATCAGACTCTTTCCGTGATGTATGTAGTCACAGGCTTGCAATAACCAGCTGTTAGCAATACGGAACCGAGCCCTTAAGCAAGTCATACATAAA
>CAWBXL010000141.1:0-8113 GCA_963792305.1 uncultured Acidobacteriaceae bacterium
ATTCGGAACACTCCGTGGACAATGCTTCCGTTGCGCACGGCGCCATCCATTCCGTTTATTGTCATTGTGCTGTGTTTGTTTCTCGACTGGAAAACTCCAAAAAGCGCGACAGATCGCGCGCTAGTGGCAGTCCACTCAGGCGGCTAGTTAGCAAAGGCCATATATCAACTCATATTTTTACTGGGCCTGCACTTTGACCTTAGTTCTCTGGTTTTCAAGTCGACTGGTAGGCGTGTTTTTCCGGAAAATTTGGAGTAACGTTTGAGAGATGGCATTCACCCGTCCACGAAAACTCTTCACCGAGACCGAGCTCTACGAATACGCCGTTGGCGCATTAGGCCGGCGCATGCGTTCGGTGGCCGAGTTGAAACGTCTGTTGCGTCAGCGTGTAGAAGCCGACACCGAAGTTGGTCAAACACTGGTTGAACTTATTGTCCGCAAGCTGAAAGATCAGGGATACCTGAACGACGCCAAATACGCCGCCGCCTATTCCTCCTATCGCAAGAACAATGAAAAATTCGGGCGCAGACGTGTTATCACCGAACTTAAAATCAAAGGGGTGCACGGCGAGGTCATCGACACAGCCGTCGATGCTGCGTACGAGGAAATCAACGATGAAAAGCAAGCCCGCGAATATCTTCAGAAGAAGCGTTTGCAGAAGCCTGCCAATCAGAAAGAAACCGCGCGGATTTTTCGCCAGTTGGTTCGAGCAGGATTTGCATCTAAAACAATATTCACCATTCTAAAAAAATGGGATGTGGATGAGGAAACACTGAGTGCCTTGGATTCGGAACTAGAATAGAAATTGAAAACGGAGAGATTATGAAATTCAGATTAGCGATCATTTTAGCCATGGGATTGGCCGGTTCGGCGGCATTTGCTCAGGGAGTCGGTACCGACGTAAAAGACGCAGCCAAAGATACCGGCGACGCCACCAAAAAAGTTGCCCACAAAACTGCAACCGGCACCAAAAAAGCAGCCAGCAAAACCGCAGACGTAAGCAAAGACGCGGCCAAAGATACCAGCAGCGCCACCAAAACAGCCGCCCATAAAACCGCCAAAGGCACAGAAAAAGCCGCCGACAAAACTGCGGACACCTCGAAAACCGCCGCCAAGAAAACAAGCACAGGCGTCAAGAAGGGCGCGACCTCAGTAGGTCACGTATTCAAAAAGAAGGACGACAAACCCGCCGACAAGCCGCAAGACAAAAATCAGGACACGCCTGTCCAGAAGTAAACTCTGCAAAATCGGCCACGGATGAACACGGATTAGCACGGATTGTTTGATCCGTGAGAATCTGCGTTGATCCGTGGCCAGCGCTTTTCCGATGCTAAAATCAAACTGATTCTTATGCTCACAGGCTCCGAAATCCGCGAAAAATTCCTGCGTTTTTTTGAGGAAAAGGGACACCGCCGCGTCCACTCGTCGTCGCTGGTCCCGCACAATGACCCGACCCTGCTGTTCACCAACGCAGGCATGAACCAGTTTAAAGACGTATTCCTAGGTCTCGAAAAACGCGACTACAACCGCGCCACGACATCGCAAAAATGCGTGCGCGCCGGCGGCAAGCACAACGATCTGGAAAACGTTGGCTTCACCAACCGCCATCACACGTTTTTCGAAATGCTGGGAAATTTTTCTTTCGGCGACTACTTCAAAAAAGACGCTATCGCCTACGCGTGGGAGCTGATCACATCGCCGAAGTGGTTTGGCCTAGCGAAAGAAAAGTTATACGTCACCATCTTTGAAGGTACGCTGCTGGCATCCGGCACGTCGGAGGGCATTCCTCGCGACAACGAGGCAGAAAAATTTTGGTTGGATGTAGGTGTTCCAAAGGAACGCATCTTTGCCATGGGGATGAAGGACAACTTCTGGCAGATGGGAGATACCGGCCCCTGCGGTCCGTGTAGTGAAATTTACTACGACATGGGCATCGCTTCCTCTGACCAGGGACACAATGATTGTGCATTCCCGTGTGATTGCGGACGCTACGTTGAAATTTGGAACCTGGTTTTCATGCAATACAACCGCCAGCCAAAAGCAGGCGACGGAACATTGTTTGAACTCAATCCCCTGCCTAAACCCTCGATTGATACCGGGATGGGACTGGAGCGCACAACTGCTGCACTACAAGGAGTGGTCTCAAACTACGACACAGATTTATTCACTCCACTGATTAAGCGAGCAGCCGAGCTGACTAAGCCCAGTGGTCATGTAGGGACGGGCGCTTCGCCTGTCCATGCCGAGCAAGGCTCGGCAACCACGCCAAGCGAAACCTCGAAATCAGCAGGATCCTTGCGCGTTATAGCAGACCATTCCCGCGCCGCAACGTTCTTAATCTCAGACGGAGTCCTGCCCTCAAACGAAGGCCGCGGTTACGTCCTGCGAAAAATTATCCGCCGCGCCATTACTCACGGAAGATTATTAGGGCAAACAAAACCATTCCTGCACGAAATGATCTTCGCAGTCCGCGATCTCATGCAGGATGCATATCCGGAATTAAAAGAAACATCGAGTCAGGTTTCAAAAGTTGTGCGCACCGAGGAAACTCGGTTCGCGAATACTTTGGAGGTTGGACTCGAACACCTCGAATTTAATATTAGGAAAACCTTGCTTCCTAGTGGTGAGAAAGTTTATCCAGGTGCCCAAGCTTTCATGCTTTATGACACTTACGGCCTTCCTCGCGACTTTATCGAAGATGCAGTGCGGGACGCAGGCTTGGTTTTAGATGAAGCAGGCTTTGAATCGGCAATGAACGAACAGCGTACCCGCGCTCGCGCTTCCTGGAAAGGCGCAGCCAAGCAAACTGCTAACCCGGCTTACCAGCAGTTGCCAAAATCCGACTTCGAAGGCTACCGCCAAACCCGTTCCGAAAACTGTGAAGTCTTGGCCATCATCCACAACGGCCAAGGCGCAAAAGAACTCAAGCCCGGAGACGAAGGCGAGATCATCCTTGACCACACGCCGTTCTACGCCGAGTCCGGAGGCCAGGTCGGCGACCGCGGCTCGCTCTATAGCGACGAACAAAACGCAGTCGTCGCCGAAGTAAAGGGCTGCTACTACCCAGTCCAGGGCGTGCGCGCACATCAAGTCACAGCCAAGCAGCCAATCCATGTAGGCGACAAAGTAGATGCAGTCGTCAGCACCGAAACCCGTCAAGCCACCATGCGCAATCACACCGCAACGCATCTTCTCCAAGCCGGTCTAAGAGAAGTCCTAGGCAAGCACGTGAAGCAAGCAGGCTCACTGGTCGCGCCCAATCACCTCCGCTTCGACTTCTCCCATTTCACCGGAGTGCAGGACGAAGAGCTGCAAGATATCGAAGACCTGATCAACAAAGAAGTCCTGCGCAACGAAAAAATCGAAGTCATTGAAAACGTCCCCATCGACGTGGCCATCAACGAATACAAGGCCATGGCCCTGTTCGGCGAAAAGTACGGAGACAAAGTCCGCGTCATCAAAATCGGCGACTTCTCCACCGAACTCTGCGGTGGCACGCACACCGCGCAGACGGGAGAAATCGGCCTGATCAAGATCCTGAAAGAAGGCAGCGTGTCGTCGGGCGTGCGCCGCGTCGAAGCAGTAACCGGAGAAGGCTCGCTTCAGCACTTCCGCAAAGATCACCAGCTGGAAAATGTTGTAGCCAGTCTGGCTACGCATTCAGACGGAACATCTCCAGCAGAAGCATTAAAAGCAGAACTGGACAAGAAAGACGCTGAGATCAAACGCCTCACCCGCGAGGTCGATCAAGCCAAAATGAAGTCAGCCTCAGCCAGCAGCTCCAACATTGGCGAAAAGATTAAAGATGTGAAGGGTGTCAAAGTCCTGGCCCATCGCGTCGACAATCTCGAGCGCGGGCAGATGCGAACGCTGGTTGATCAACTGCGCGACAAGATCGGCTCAGGCGTAGTGGTCTTAGGTTCTGCAACAGATGGCAACGTCTCATTAATCGTAGGCGTCACCAAAGATCTCACCAGCCGCGTGCAAGCCGGCAAAGTAATCGGTCCGGTCGCGCAAAAAGTAGGTGGCAAAGGCGGTGGCCGTCCCGATCTTGCCGAGGCGGGCGGTAAGGACGCAGCCGCGCTCGACTCCGCCCTCAATGAGGCTTACGCAATCGTCGATTCGCTGCTAGGATAGGCGGGTCTTCATATCTCGGGTTCTCAGTCCGGGGGAAATATGGAAGATCGTCTACGGTTTATCAAGCACCACGAAAAAGACGTCCTCTTCATCGACATGACTCATGCCAGCAAGCAGGACCTGCTCATCCTGTTGCCACGCATCAAAGCCGTCGTGACCGAACAGCCGCGCGACTCGTTGCTCATATTGGCTGACTTCACCGGTTCACAAATGGATAAGGACGTTGCCACGCGTGTGAAAGAAGTGTTGGTATTCGACCGCCCATATGTGAAGAAGGCCGCATGGGTCGGTGCCGAAGAAGTTCCCAATGTTTTTTACGAGAATTTCAAATCTTTCTCCCGGCGTGATTTGCCGATGTTTAAAACGCAGTCCGAAGCGCTAGAGTGGCTGGTAGCAGCGTAATATGGCGCGCAGCCGTAAAGCTATACAACCAGATGTCTCTTCCGCTCGCCTGTTCAAAACCAAAGATGACTGGGCCGAGTGGCTGGAGAAAAATCATCGTAGGAGCTTAGGCCTGTGGCTTCGTTTGGCCAAGAAAGATTCCCGCTTGCGATCTGTAACTTATCAGGAAGCTATCGAAGTTGCTCTCTGCCACGGATGGATCGATGGACAAAAGCGTCCGGAAAACGAAAATACCTGGCTGCAAAAATTTACGCCGCGTTCAGCGAAAAGCATCTGGTCAAAAATTAACCGTGAAAGCGCAGAAAGACTCATGGCAAGCGGAGCGATGAAGGCCGCCGGGCACGAAGCAATCGAGAGTGCGAAGAAAGATGGCCGTTGGAAATCAGCCTACGATCCGCCAAGCAAATCTACCGTGCCGGATGATCTGCAAGCCGCACTCGATGCAAGTCCGCGAGCAAAGGCGTTCTTCGAAACGCTGGACCGCGCCAATCGCTATGCGATCTTATGGCGGGTTCAAACTGTGAAGAAGGCGGAAACCCGCGCCAGAAAAATTAAGCAATTTATTGAAATGTTGGAACAAAAGAAAAAAGTCCATCCCTGATAAAGGATGGGCCCTTCGTAAACTTACCAACCCAGTACGTAAGCAAACATCAAAGGCGCGACGATCGTCGCATCGGATTCAATAATGAACCGCGGGGTGTCCTTCCCTAATTTTCCCCAAGTGATCTTCTCGTTCGGCACCGCACCGGAATAAGATCCGTAGCTGGTAGTCGAGTCGCTGATCTGGCAGAAGTAAGCCCACAGCGGTACATGATCACGCTTCAAATCCTGATGCAGCATAGGCACTACGCAGATCGGGAAATCCCCAGCAATGCCGCCGCCAATCTGGAAAAAGCCAATTGGAGTTTTCGGAGCAGTCTTCGTGTACCACTCCGCCAACTGCATCATGTACTCAATGCCTCCGCGCATGGTGGTCGCGCTCTTCACTCGCCCGGAAATCACAGCGGCGGCAAACATGTTGCCCAGAGTCGAATCCTCCCACCCCGGCACAAACATGGGCAGATTTTTTTCCGCGGCGGCAATCATCCAGCTGTCTTTGGGGTCAATCTGATAATGCTTTTTCAGCGTTCCCTCACGCAGTAGCTTGAAAAGAAATTCATGCGGGAACAAGCGCTTGCCAGCCTTATCGGCGGCCATCCACTCCTTGCCGACCGCGCGTTCGATCCGGCGCATGGCTTCTTCTTCAGGAATGCAGGTGTCGGTCACGCGGTTCAGGTGATGGTTCAACAGATCAACTTCGTCATTGGGGCTTAGCTGACGATAGTGCGGCACGCGCTTGTAGTGGTCGTGCGCGACCAGATTAAAAACATCTTCTTCCAGGTTCGCGCCGGTGCAGCAAATGCCGTGAATTTTTCCTTGGCGAATCATCTCCGCAAGAGACAAGCCAAGCTCTGCCGTGCTCATGGCCCCGGCAATGGTGACCAGCATTTTGTTGCTGGCCTTGAGCAACTTCACGTAAGCCTCGCTGGCATCGATCACGGTCGCGGCGTTGAAGTGCCGGTAGTGATGTTTGATGAAGGCGGAAATGCTGCTGTGCTTGCTGGCTTTTTTGCTCGGCATTGTTTTCTCCTGCAATGTGAAATTTCGGACACACCCGTAACGGCTGAGTGGCAAATAAGTGTGAATGATTATTTAAAAATAGCTCGCTGTGTAACTCAACAGACGAAACATGGTCCACGGCTGGAGATGTGGAGTAAAGACGGACTGGAAATACAAATTCACAGACAAATGAAATATCACAATTCACGCATATTTGCGAGTGAATTCAACAGATTTTCTCCGCGTTCTCCGCGCGGTTTCTCTGCGAACTCTGCGTTTTAAGATTTTCACCAGCTAAAAGAAAAACTTTAAACCGCGAGAGGAGAAAGGCTGCGCGGAGTGCGCAGAGAAAACTTAACTTCTCCACTTAAGCGTGACTGGCCCACTCAGTGGATGTTTCATCTCGCCACCAGTTCGCTTGGCTTCTAGATGCGCCGATTTCAATGAGAAGTACCATTTCGCCGGACGGTCGGCGTCATCAATCAACATCAAGTGCGGATTGTATTTCAAGCCCTCCGCCTGCAACTCCATGGTGTGCCGGTCTTGCTCCACAAACTTCGCAAAAACAAATTTCAGCAACGACGGCCCAAACGGCACCCAATTGAAAATATTCCAGCAGGCAACCACGTCAATGCGGCAATGATCATGAGTGATCGGAGTCACAGTGGTAAGGGACGAAAACCAGTATTTTCCCGCGCGGATCGTCTCCGTCCGCATGTTCGGCAAAACAAAATCAATTGTCGTAGTGATCGAATCGGCATCCGCATACATGCGCAACAATTTGTAGGGCGCGCTGTTCGAACTGGGAGTATGCGCGCTCATACGAAAGCCATTAGGAATCGGCTCGAAGTCCTTCTTTTTTTCGTGGATGCTGTGCCGGCTGCGCCACCACCAGGCCTGATGAACAAACGGCCCGTGCGCCGGATCCATCAGCCCGATAATTCCGTGGTCCACACTGACCGGCATATCGGCTTTGAGGTACGCCGTCTTGAAGTGCTTGCCGAATTTTTCCACCTGCGGCACGGGAACCGTAGTTTCAGTCCTGAGAGAATCCAGCGCCCGGCGCTGGAGGTTCCGGCAAATAGACCCAAATGTAGCGATCGTGCTCTTCGCAGGGATAACTGCCTGCGTAAATGCGATCTACTTTCAGTTTTTGATCAGCAGTCAGTGACGGAATCGTCTGACACTGACCTGTGCGAGCATCAAACTTCCACCCGTGATAGCTGCACTCAACTTGCTCGCCATCGAACCATCCGTAGGACAACGGCATCCCCCGATGCGGACAAGCATCATTCATGGCGAAGACTCGTCCCTGCAAATCGCGCCCAACAACCAGTGGCGTGCCCAGCACGTGCGCCGCTTTCAGTAGTTCACTCGGGCCCAACTTGCTCGCCAGGCATGGCCCGATACCAGAAGCCATACAGCCACTGCGAGTCAGGCGCCTGCCGGTCGGGGAATTGTTCCATCGTGCTCATGAAATTGGTTAGCGTATATCATAACGGCGAATGTGCCGTATGAGGGTAACGATGCAGAAACATTGGACGACCGTGGCGGTAATTTTTCTGAGCTGTGCAGTGTGTGCGGCAAAACAGCCGGTGGTGGCGCATAACACTGTTTCGACGTTTTCAATTGTTGCCCGCGATCCCACAACCGGACAGATGGGGATTGCCGTAGCCTCGCGCTATTTTTCGGTCGGATCAGTAGTCCCTTGGGCCGAAGCGGAAGTTGGAGCGGTCGCCACTCAGGCGGACGTTAACGTCGGATACGGCCCCAAAGCTCTAACGCTCCTGCGTCAGGGACTGACAGCCCAGCAAGTAGCCGACAAGTTGCTGGCCGAAGACACCTTCCCCGGCAAAGACGGCAGGCAGTTCGCAATTGTGGACTCAAAAGGAAACGTTGTGACCTATACCGGGCCGCATGCTCCGGATTGGGCAGGCGGACAAAAAGGGAACAAATTGGGCAGCCCAGGGAAATA
>CAWBXL010000142.1:0-16027 GCA_963792305.1 uncultured Acidobacteriaceae bacterium
AAAAAAAAAAAAAAAAAAAAAAAAAAAAAAAAAAAAAAAAAAAAAAAAAAAAAAAAAAAAAAAAAAAAAAAAAAAAAAAAAAAAAAAAAAAAAAAAAAAAAAAAAAAAAAAAAAAAAAAAAAAAAAAAAAAAAAAAAAAAAAAAAAAAAAAAAAAAAAAAAACATGGCACCGGGGAGGCCCCCGGGTTGGCGGTTCGGTGCTGTGGTTCTTTTTGTGCTTGTAATAAAGGTAGACCAGAACGTAACGATGAACTCCGTACGACGCGAGCAGGATAAGGACCAGGAAATAGGGGATCAGCAACATCAAGTCAAAGCCATTGACCTGGAAACCCTTTAAAAAGTCTTGTCAAAAAAATGCGCACGAATGTACTGCCCGATGCCATGATTGGCAAGAAATATTGCCAGAATGGAAAACGAATTGAACGCGCTTAACAGAGGAGCCCTTTCTGCGGATCGCAGCAACTTAAGAAGACGAACATTCTACCTGATCGGGCAGGTATATGCTTGTAACCGATAAAAGGTTTTGATTTCAACTAGTTACAATTGTTGAAGTGCGGATTTTAGTTTAAAAAATAGGTCCGATACAGGGTGTCCCGTTGGGCTGGTTTGAAGCCGGCATCACGGATGATCCGTCGCAGTTCTTCCTCGTGGCGGTAAGCTGAAGTTAGATCCGCCGCACGTACAACATTTTCTTCCAGCATGACTGAGCCAACATCATTGCCACCGAATCGCAACCCCATTTGGCAGACTTTTAACCCCTGAGTCACCCGGCATCCAGTATTCGCTGAACTGGAGAGTCTGTCGTGGTTCGAGGAAAGCGTACGTTTCCTGATTGCGAAACAGACCACCTTGGACTTCCAGGTAAGCGCTGTTGTCATCCGAAAGCGCTTTGCGCCATTCTAAACCGTCTGCGTCGGCGCCCCAGGACCAGATTTTTTTTGCGGGGAGGGATGCATAGTCAGCGAAGTGGACAGTTCCAGTATTGGTATGGGGGTTCCATACGCCCATGAAATTCTCGCGGCTGCCATAGACAAACTCAGACACCGGCCCGCGAGTGTGGTTTTTTAAGACGCTGAGGTCCAGGCCGTCATCAACCGGCCAGGGTCGAATTTCAGTGAAACCATGTGATGCCGCGAAGCGCATGGGATAAACGATCTGCGTGTCATCCCATGCCTGAATGCCGGCGTTGTTCCACCAGTAGAAACGATGCCGCGCATCACTGCGGTTGTTCAGCGTGATGCGTTCTTCGAGCACGGTGGACTTCGGCCGCAAAACCAACTCGACCGTCCACTCCATTCCATACACTCGATCAATATTGCCGACGGTCACCGATGCGCTGCCATCGTCATGCTTAGCGAATGCGTAATTTACCGGAGACATGCTCACCCAATTGTGGGAAACCGGAAAATTGAATTCGATCCCAAATGCCGCCCATGCGCCACGGTAGGAGATCGCAGCTTTCTTGATCGAGGGATTGGCATAGAACATGGACTTGCCGGAGAGCTTGTCGATGCAGGTGTAGACGTGTCCGCCAATATCCGGCAGCACCGAGCATTTCAAATACTCGTTCTCCAAATAGACCGCTCGCCAGCCGTGATTCACCCTGCGGCTGGTGAGATTTGTGCGGAGGGTATAGGGATAATTAAAGCGATTGGCCGCGAACTGATCAAACGGAGGATTCGGGTCGGGCGCACCCTCTTCATAAGTGGGAAGGGTGAGTGTTCCTTGCCAGACACGAACCTCTGCGTGCGCTGACGATACGAAGATCGCCAGCGCTAATGAGAGGACTCGCCAATTAATTCGCATTTAGACCGTAATTTGCAGCAGTCGTGCTGCGTTTTCGTTGTAGACCTTACGCAAAATCTGGTCAGGCAAATTGATTCCATAGATGCGCCAGCGGCCCTGCGGAGGAATTTTCGCCGGAGCGTAGTCGAAGTATTCGTCTTCGGTTTCCAGGAAGCGATAGTAAATTTCGTAAAGCTTGGTGTTGAAGACCTGCTGCGGGAACTCGTCGCCGTGCGGGGTCGCGTCGGTGGCAAACACGATGCGGTCCTGATATTTATCGAAGAACTTCTTCGAGGTGAACGGCTGGCGTCCCAGCTCGCCGATGCGGGCGGCGATGTCCACGTGCATATTGGGGAAGCGGTCGAGGTTTTCTGAAACATTTTGCAAGTTCTCGGAGAAGTTTCCGCAGTGAAGTGTAACGAACGTGGTTTTCGGATGACGTGCGATCACGCGGTTACGGGCTTCAATCAATTCTGCGTTGGAAGGGAAGTCCGCGCCATAGAAAGACCAATCGGGATGATTGTTTAACTCTTCAAAACGTTCGTTGAAGCGGTCGATGGGTGTAAAAAAAGCAACTGGGTCAGAGATGTGGATTGCCACCGGCATATTCAACGCGCCACAAGCTTCCCACATGGGATCGAAACGCGGATCGTCGATTTTGATTAACTTGCCTGATGTAATGTTTTCCCTCAGATAAAGCCCGAGAGTTTTAAGAATCTTCAAACCCCGAGCCCCATCTTTATGCGCCTGTTCAATGGCATCGCCCTGGAGCTTGGGATAATTCGGATCTTTTAAAAATTCGTACGATGGCTCGGTGAAAGTGTAGAAACGTCCGGGATAGGTGCGGTCGTATTTATTGACCGTATCCGCCAGTCCTTTGCCATAGCCGCCTGTAAGATTCACCATGGCGCGCATATTTTTTGCGTCCATGACATCGAGACATTCTTTAGGAGTTCCCAAATACTGACGCTCCGAGACAAGTTCCACGCCATTTTTCGACTTTGCCGCAACAGAGATATGTGTGTGGAAGTCGATCACCGGGAATTTGGCTTTGTCCACTTGTGTTTCGTGGACCTGCAACATGCTCTTGGGTTCAAACTGAGAAAGATCGAGCGGTTTGGCTTTTGGAGGGTTTTTCGCAGCGGCAGCATCAGCAACTCCAATATGCGAGACAGCGCTTGCACCAGCAGCTAATCCAACTCCGTACAGCCATTCGCGACGATTCATCCATCCTCCTAGTTTTTTCCCTGTGCCAACTCTGGCGTTGCTATATCCAGCGGCACATCTTTTCCGTTTACGGAACCATGCCACACGCTGCCGCCGAACGTGGTGATGTAAATCTTATTGTGATCCATTGGATCGGGAATCACACGCTGTCCCCACTTGAAGTTGAAGCCGGGATTCGTTCCCAGTTTAATCCGCGATCAGCCGATCGCCACGCAGACGATTCAAACCCGGCAGCGTAAAGAATGTTGGGATCTTTCGGATCGATGGTGACGTCATAAATATGCCGGTCTTTTTCCAATACCTGCTTCCATGTTTTACCGGCATCTTCCGATAGGAAAATTCCTCCGCCATCGCCGTGTTGTCCCGCGGCCCGTGCCCAAGTTGTTAGGTAGAGACGATTCGAATCGTTAGGATCAATTGCCATGCCATTCGGTGCATTGTTCCCAGACGGTAGAGTGACGGGCTGCCAGTGCTCCGCACCATCAGCTGAGCTGTATAGAGCACCATCGTCTGCATTGCCGATGCTTCCATCCTCTGAGCGACGCGCAATCAACACATATAAAGTGCCATTCGCAGCACGAGCCAGACGCCAGGCGAAAGGTTCCTTCTGCGTGATGCCGTTGTTCTTCAGGCTCCAGGTTTTGCCGCTGTCCGAACTCTTGAAAACTCCGTCGCCGAATCCGGAAACATACAGTATGCGCGCATCAACCGGGCTGGTGGGATCAAGCACAATATGTGTCGCACCCGTCTCGTCCATTCCGGAATTTGATTTGGTCCAGGTCTTGCCGCCATCCGTACTGACGCAAACGCCACCTTTATAGCGCGTGACTGAGGTATGTCTCCACATCTTGGGCCGCGGCAGGTCATGCGTGCCGCTGTTCACGCTCCACATTTTTCCGCGCACTTTGGGATCGAATACCATCCAATAGGTGGTGTTGCGCCACTCGCGGGGGACTCCGTCTGTGGATGTCATCCACGAAGCCCCGCCATCTTCGCTGCGAAACAGCCCAATGTCCGTGTAGGTGATGAACTGGCGTTTCATGTCGAACGGGTCGAAGTGATAACCGTAACTGGTGGTCACGTCGAGGCCGAGTGCTGGCCCATCCGTTTTTGCTGACTTTGTGTGCGTACTGCGCAGCCCAGGTCTTGCCTCCGTCGCGCGTGACCATGGTGCGCCCGAGGTCTGTTCCATAGGCAAGATTAGCGTCTTGGTCAGCCACAGTAATGACTAAAGGATTTTCTCCCCATGACGAGCCAAAGCGTTCGGTGATCCAGGCGTCCTGAACATTCTTGGGTGCAACGCCGGCGTTTCCTCCAATTCCCGAGCCTTCTTCTTCGCCTGCCCAGCTTTCCTTCCACCCCAGGGTCCAGGTTTTTCCGGAGTCGGTTGTTTTTGCAACTCCCATCCAATGCTTTCCGTCGAGGAGTAGGCGGTTGTAGGACACATACGCTACCTCGGGATGATGCAGGCTGGTTGCTACCGCGCGAACATGGCTGCCTTCACCTGGCAAATCTGACTTGCTCCATGTTGCTCGCCGTCAGTGGAAACCAAAACTCCCTGCTTGGAGGTTACATAGACTGTCGGCTGTGGCTCGGTCCCAAAGCCCATGGAAATATCGTTGTCCTCAGGGACGGAGAGCTTTGTCAGGCTTCCGCCGCGATAAACTGCAAGCGCGCGAACGCTGCCCAAAAATATGGTTCGTGAGTCATCTGGGGATTTTGGGTCCACCCAAACCCGGCGTGGTGCGTCGGACAGATCGACCTGCTTTGCCAGCTGCTTCCTGCATTGCGCGAAATAAAAAGTGCAGGGCTGTCTTTCGACCCAGCTGCCGCGTACAGAATCTTTGAATTTTTCGGATCGACCGCAGGGCTGGATATAGTTCCCAACGGATCGGGATCAGCAAGAATGTCTTCATCCGAGTGATCGGAATTCATTTTCACGCCTTTGACTGAGGACGGATTGGGATAGACCAGTTCCATCGTTCGCCGTCATCCGTACTGCGCCACAATCCAGTTGCATGGGCATACATCGTCTTCGGATCATTGGGATCAAGAGCGAAGAAGTTTACACTCCACGAAGGTTAAACATCCGCCATGATTTCCCCCATCGTGTGTAATGTAGGAGCCGGTCATATCGCAGGAAATAAGGACGGTATTAGGTCGTGGGGACTAACTGTGGGGTTGAACATGGCCCCGCCGCCACCGGGACCGATCACCTGAAAATTACCGGGGCGCTCCGCCCATGCTGTGGCCAAGAAGAAAACTAAGGCGAGGCCAATGGCCATTTTAAATTTCATGGATTCTCCGGCGAAAGCGACTGCCCGTTGCTTGTTCATTTCGGGCGGTCGCTCTGTTGACTGCTCGATTACCAACCTTAGAAAGTGACCCTAATCCGCAACCGGATAGTCCGGCGGCTGTCGACACCTTCCTGTGGAAAGAGAAGTCAGACGGCCGAACGCAGAGTTTGGATTGAGGCATGGTTTATTAGCATTAGGATCACTCGGGTCAGCACCACAATCGAGATTCGTCGAAGGCCGGACGCAGTGTGGCAGGGTCGATTTTGATAAGGAATCCGCCGAGATAGGAGAAGCTTCTATCTCCGAAATCCTGGTTCGGCATGCTTATCGGGTGATTGAAAACGTTGTTAAATCAGCCCCAAAGGAAGTGACAATTCGCTCATCCAATTTGAGGTCCTTATGCAAGCCCAAATTGACTCCCCAAGCGCCGGGACCCCACAGCAGATTTTTTCTGCGCCACCGCCTTGATTTGTGAAAACATCGGCTCCCATGGTTGGTGGCGCAAAAGCGTCGGGATTAAAGACTTGGTCGCCGACATGTTTGTTTGAAGTCCCCAACTACCATCGGCCGATAACCAATGAAATCGTTGAAATCGCCAAGCGCGTCGATCGATTCGGAAGCAATATTGCCTGGGCCCACCATGCGTAAACCGTTACCGCAGTTGTCACAGGTCCAGTACGGGGTAAATGCAGTACCACTCTTGGCAAACATCTGGAAAGTCGTCTGCCATCCACCTGACTATCCGGCTCCGCCCACTTCGATATTTCGCTGGCCAAACTTCTTGTCGTGTCCAAAAGGCAGATCGTACACGCCATAGAGGACGAAGCGATGGTGTGAGACCCAGGCGTCCTGCGTGTAATCGAGGTTGGGCTGAAATGGATTGTAAGGAACACCTCCTAGGCTGGAATTGCCCTGGTCGATACCTGTGGACTTCTGGTCGGATAGGTATATGAAGCGTTGAACATCAATCCCCTGTCAAACCGTCGTTCGACCTGGGTCTGGAAGGTGTTGGACCGGCTGTACCCATAGTTCCCATAAGTCAGAAGAAAATCGCCCAACGTTGGATATGCTAAACGGGCATAGTCCGCGGCGGTCGGGACGCAATCTCCATCATCTGGAGTGCAAGGGCTCACTCCGTCACCGGTCGTAGTACCCCAAGGGTTGTTGCTGGGTGCGATCTCATTGAGATCGATGCCTCCAACGAGTCCCCCTGAATGAACCCCGATGTAGGAAAATCGCACCGATGTCTTGAGGCCCAGTTGACGCTCAAAGGTAGCGTTGTACTGCTGGACTAGAGGTGCATGCAGCGCGACCGGCACGGCATTGATCGAGAACGCGCTGGAATCGAGAACAACATCTCCACCAGTCAGCGGAGTCGGCCATGGTTGCAGCGGTGGATTCACGGTCCCGGTCTGCTTTGTCAATGCCTGGTTGAATCCGTTGGTTGAAATGGGATCGCGAATTCCCTGGGCTGCCGAGGTTGGGAAGTAGATTCCGTAGCCTCCTCGGATGACCGATTTGTCTCCGATCGCCCAGGCGAACCCGACGCGCGGAGCAAAATTGTTTTTGTCGGTCCGGATCAGGCCTCGGCCAATCCCGAGCCCCGACTGTGCGGCGGTGACCGTGGGCAGAGTAGCGGGAATTCTCGGATCCAGAAACGAAAGAGTCTTCTCAGAAGAGACGATGAACCGTCCTGTGTTGTTGTCGAAGGTGGGATCGAAGTTCAGCATGATGTCATGCTTGTCGATCCAAGGTGAGACCAGTTCATAGCGGATTCCAAGATTCAATGTAAGGTTGGGCTTGATTTTCCAATCGTCCTGGAAGAAGTACCCCTGCTCCCAGTTCGTTACATCCATATCGGGGCGGCCTTGAGGGAACAAACGTAACTTGATGGGCGGTTGGCCGAGCAGAAACATGGGCGAAGGAGTTGTGAAGGACCCGTGTAGGTCATGGTACCGCGTGGGTTTCCACGAGCAGTAGAAAAGCCGTCCAGTCCTTCGTTGTGCACGAAGTCGGCGCCCATTTTAAGGTTGTGATTTTTGACTACCCATGTGAGGGTGTCACCAAAGGTTGCCAGGTACTGGCTTTCCTGACGGTCCGTGTTCCGGTTTCCGCTCTTGTCGAAAGTTGTGTAGTTTGTGC
This sequence comes from uncultured Acidobacteriaceae bacterium, assembly GCA_963792305.1. GTDB lineage: Bacteria > Acidobacteriota > Terriglobia > Terriglobales > Acidobacteriaceae > CAWBXL01. Next base: position 7,452 of record CAWBXL010000142.1, read on the forward strand.
CGTAGTTGATTACGGTGTGGCCGAATGTTTGGAGTTGATCTGTCCCCACAACGGCGCCGTAGGCATCAATCGCGTTCTGATCGAAACCAATGCTCGACAAGAAGCCCTCTAAGGTTGTATTGCTGTGCCGGAAAACGAACTCGCGATTCACACCACCGCGCGCTTCATTGACGATGTTGTCGCGAATCGTCCGCAAATAAGAAATTGAAAGAGTATGTGTACGCTGGTCTTGCTGCGTAAGCCCAAGCCCGGTAAAAGGTGTTCTGACCGCGTTGCTACCGCCGCTGAATGCCGATGTGTTGTAGACACCATAGATATGGTCTCTGTCGGAGAAATCGTGGTCAATGCGGACTATTCCCACATCGTGCGTCGTGTTGCCCGGCATTAGCGTCCGAAATACTTCCCCGATCCGGCCGTTGTTAACATTGACTGGAATCGAGGGATCGATTTTTGGGAAATATTTGCTGATAAGTTGCTGTACATTCGAGTTCAACAGCCGCGACGGAATAATGACGAATTGGGCGCCAGTTCCTACGCAATTCGGCCAACCAGTGCAGTACGTATCGGCAGCGATCTCGGCCGGAGTCAATGTTACGCCGGATGGAACAGCAGGAAGCGTGGACGCTTTCATGTTAGCTGGATCGGAGATCAAGGGCGAAAAATCTCCAGTCCAGAAGGATGGATGGGGCAGCTTATTATCTGAGATCTGAATTGAGTTCCGGTTGTAATTGCGTTCGTAAGTCGTAAAAAACCACGTCTTCTTCAAGCCCGGGACCGGCCCTCCGAGCGAACCTGCAATGTCATTAAAATTGAAATAAGGTGTTGGATATGGAAACTGAGAGCCCTGCGTGTCCTGTATACCCTGCTGATCCTGAATAGTCAGACCCGCTAGAGCTGAATTTTTATTGTCATAAAAAACCGAGCCATGAAATTGGTTTGTTCCCCGCTTAGTGGTCACACGGATGCTGGAAATGCCGGCATACTCAGCACTGAAATCGTTGGAAAGAATATTCAGTTCGCCAACCGCCTCTAGGGACGGCTCACTCGCAGAGGGGCTGCCGTCGAGGGTGCTGGTAGAGCGCTGCCCGTCGAGGGTGAAGTTCGCACCATAGCTCTGAAATCCTAGAAACTTGAAATTCCCATCATCGTTGCTTTGCGTGATGTTCGGGTTCAGATAAAGAAATGAATAAATATTGCGACTGTCACGCGGCAGGTCAATCACTTCGCGGCTAGTGATTGTGTCGGAGATCGTTTGGTCGGCGGTGTTGATCGTCGGCGCTTCAGTAGTAACATCAACCGTCTCTGACGCAGACGCGACTTTCATAACCGCGTTGGCGATAACCACTGCGCTTCCGTTAACAACAATCCCGTTGACTTGAACCGTTGTCATTCCAGCGTTCGCGACGGAGACCTTGTAACTGCCGGAGCTCAGGCCAAAAACCTGATAGCCGCCTTCCGCGTTGGTGGTAGTTTCGCGCGTTGAGCCGGTTCCGAGATCCGTGATGGTCACCTTGGCGCCAGGAACGACTGCGCCGCTCGAATCCGTGACGGTGCCGCGGATGGTGCCGAGGTCAGTGCCTTGAGCCAACAAAAACTGACTGACAAGACTGAGAAACATCAGCACAAAAACGATTCGCATTGCAGTCTTCATAGAAGTCTCCCAAAGCACACAGAATTGATGGGGAGCGTTTTATCATGCTTCGAAAGCAAAAGCAAGAAAAGAATGACAAAAAGGCAATTATGAGAAATTAAACGAAAGCATACAGAAATTAATAAATGGAAAAGAAATCAGGCATGATAATTACAAGTTCTTTCAGCAGTTCAACTTTCGCGTTAAGGAGTGCTGGGAAGATGTAAGGTAAAACTTTGCACTACGCGACTGATAATCCCATTTTCGGAAGGCGAATCAGGGCGAAATCCTGCTTCCAGGCAGCAAAAAAAGGCCAACAATTGACCGACCAGCACATCAATAATTGCCGAGTTTTCGTCTCCCAGATCTTTCATCCCGGCGCATTCGATCGCCACGTCATCTTTTCGAATCAGGTCGCGCGGGATTTCCTCACCTATGATGATTTTTAGAAGACCCAAGTTTTTACGGTCCAGTTCACGCAGCAGATCTGATTCATATGCCCGCAGGGACGGGTCGGAGGACAGAAAACCTACAACGATGCAGTCATCATGCACATAACTCATAGGGCCGTGGCGAAGTCCGAGATAGGTTTCGCATAACGTGGTCACACGGCCTGCGGTCATTTCCAACATTTTCAATGCAGCTTCGCGCGCAGCAGCAAAGCGAGCGCCACTACCGAGAAAAACTGCTCGCTGAAAGGCTGCTTTCGCCACTTGTGCCAAAATGTCGAAATTCTCTTCGAGAATTTGGCAAGCAATTGCGCTCGATTTCTCGCATATCGCCCGATATCGTGCGGGTTCCTCGAACAATCCAAGAAAACGCGCACCCAGCACCAGATTGGTGAAGCTGCTGGTCATTACCAGGCTTTGGTCGTTGGTGGTTTCGTTCAGTGTGATCACAGTGACGCGAGGATCGTCTACGAATGTCGTGGCTAAACTGCCTTCAGAATTGCAAGTCAACACAAGATGCCGAATTTCCGGTTCAGTCTTCAAAATGTAGGAAAGCGCGCCTACGCTTTCAGGGCTGTTGCCCGAGCGTGCCAACGAGACCATCAGCCCCGGCCTGCGGGGAGGAAGCCCTGTGTTCCCGTGGGACAAAATAGCCCCGCCGCCGAAGGCTTGGACTACGATTTCAAGTTCTCGCTGCAGCGGCAGCCGCACACAGTCGCCGGCATATTCCGAACTGCCGGAGCCAGTCAGGATCAGTGAAAGAATTCCTTTCATGGTGGTGCGCAGGGTGGGAGTCCATCGCTGCATCAACTCACAAGTCTGCATCCAGGTGGAGGGCTGCTGGCAGATCTCACGCAGCGTGTGGAAGTATCCCAGGCGGTGCTGCTCTTCGAGGCTTTTCGCGAGCAACGCAGCCATTTTTGACTGGCGTTGTGCCAGCGCTCGCAGCCATTCCGATTCGGGTAACAATACAAGAGACATTCCGCCGGACACCTTTCTGGAGGAAAATAGCAGAAATCATAAGAAAGTGAAAGAAGGTTTATTTGGGGATATTTTAGTTGAGTTGCATTTTATTATAAACAAAGTATTTAAGCACCATCACTATACTTGTAATACTAGCTTGCAGAATCCCGATCCTTTGTTGATTATCTTCTTTTGCCTTTGTATACTTCGTTTTTAAATCTCGCTGGATTCGAGCAAACTATGCATCGCAGAAGCCTCTTAAAGGGTGCACTTCTTTTACCTGCGGTGGCGGCCGCAGACATCCCGGCACATCTTTGGCAAGGGTATGACTTTTCTTCCGGCCCTCCCATCCGTGAACGGTTGAATCAAGGACCGTTCGACATCGATCAGGATGAGGGATGGCAAACCATCTTGTTCACCACTCCTTCCGATAAGCCCTTGCGCAACCCTGGGCTCGGGTTGGTCGGCTACGCATGGGAGGAGAATGGGCCATCTCTGGCCGCGCGGGCCGGACGAGAAACGCTCGAACAACACGTGGAGAAAATGTCCGGTCTTTCGTTTGTGGACATTCTCTACATCCGTTGCGACTGGCGCAATGTCCAGACACAGCCGGGTCGATTGGATCTGAATCCAGTTTTCCAGTTGGCGCTGGATGCTGCGAAGCGCAAAGGACTGCGAGTCGCATTTCGCATTCAGCTCTCCAATTACTCCTTCCAGCCAAAGGAAGTTGCGCTGCCGGAGTTCCTGCGTGATCGAATTCCCTTAGTCAAAATAGGACGCATTCCCAAAGAAGGCGGCGAATTCCGCGAGCCGCGCTACGATCATCCGGAATTTCAAAAAGCCTTTGCTGAGCTGAATGAGCTGTTGGCCGCGCAATTCGAAGGCAATCCCCTGATCGAATGGATGGATCTGATGCAGTACGGCTTCTGGGGTGAAGGGCATACCAGCAATTATCCCAACCCTTTTCCGGATTATCTGACCGCAGAGAAAACTTTCGTCAATATGACGGCGCGCCAGCTCGATACCTGGAAGAAAACTCCGCTTGCCGTAAATACTCAACCAGACATAAGCAATGTTGGGAATCGCACAGTAATCGACATGGCCGTGCGGGCGGGAGCATGGTTACGCTCCGACAGCATCATTGTGGAAGAGCCGATTCAGATTGAAGAGTTGACCAATCGTCCACCCTGGCTCGCGACCATTATCGAAGATGGATATTTACGGTACTACGATACGGCGAAGATAAAGGAAGATGCAGCTGGCATTAATGTGCTCGAAAACTACATGTTGCATGCGCTGGATACAAAAGCGAATTACTGGGGATTGTGGACGGAGTCTGACAATCTCGCTCACTACAACGAAAAATATCCGCGAGGGTTTGAGCGCCTGCGGACCAACCTGGGTTACCGCCTGCGTCCAGCGTGGGTATGGCAACGGAAAAGATATGGCACGAACGAACTGGTGATTTGCATATCGAACCGTGGCGTCGCCGGAGTTCCGGGTGTGTTGTGGTTGCAAATCGATAGTCCCGACAAAAAGTTCAGCATGCAAGGCGCGCTGGATGCGGGGCATCCTTATGGCGGAGCACTTCGCGAAGCTTCATTCTTGTTGCCCAAGGGCTATCTGGGAAAAATCAATTTGTCTGCGCAACTGGAAATTCGCCCAGGAGTGAAGAAGCCGATTGCCTGGGCTTGTGAGCAGTCAGTCAACGACGACGGATCTATCACGATTGAGCTGAAATCCGAAAATGATCGTGGCTGGCGAAAGGGAGTGTAACTTGAGAAACATGTCCCTGTGCAGTCTACTTTTGCTAACTTTCGTAGCACAGGTTGTAGCCTTCGATGTCCATCCCCCAGCCAAATTGAAACAAGCACGCCTCGAACAGCCGGTCATTGGCGGCTAGCGTCTAGGAAATTGTAGTTAAGGTATCCGCGCTCAACAACGCGGCCGAATGTTGATCGAGATATAGGGTGGTGTTGGGATGTGTCCGTAAAATTGAAGCCGGTGCCATCGGGCTGATCTCACCTTCAAGGCATGCCTTGACTGCATTGGCTTTGCGAGCATCCGGCACAATGCAGATGATCTCTTTAGCTTTCAATATCTGCTTCACGCTCATGGAGATTGCGTGTTCTGGGACTTCCTTAAAAGTAGAGAACCATCCTTCGCCCATTTGCTGGCGGCGGCAGGCTTCATCCAACTTCACTAACAAGTACGGCACTTCAGTTTCGAAATTGGCCGGAGGATCATTGAAGGCGAGGTGTCCGTTTTCTCCGATGCCAACGAACGCAACGTCAACTGGCGCGGCCTTCAGGGCCTGGCCTGTGATGCGAATGACCTCTGCTGGATTGTCGTCGCCATTGAGCAAGTGGAAGTTGGTGATTCCACTTTTATCAATAAGCCGCTCGCGCAGAAAACGGCAGAAACTGGCAGGATGAGATTCGGAAATCCCGACATACTCATCAAGATGAAACATTTCTACGCGCGACCAATCGATATTGGGCAGGCTGGTGAGTACCTCCAGGAACTCAAATTGAGCTGCTCCTGTGGCCGCAATGATGCGGGCTTTGCCCCCTTGATTGATCGCTTGGCGGATGGAGGCGGCAGCTTGTTCCGCCGCGCTGGCACCCAGAATGTGTTTGTCATTGAACGTTTTAATTTCCATGAAACTTACCTGGTTCCCTCCAAACTTTTGGCCATCGTCAAGCACAACATAACCGACGGTGCAACTTCGTCGATTGAGGGGTGCGGAGCATCCCCATGACTAAGTGCCCGAATAAACTCTCCTGCTTCCGCATAGCCACCGTTCAACACGTCTTCCGGCATGTCATCCCCCGCTATTTCTTCGAGCACCAATTTATTGTCAGCAAAGCAGCGGACCGACCGTTGCGGGCCGAAGGGGCTGGTGACTGATGCGCGGAAGCCTTCGCCAAACAGATCGTAAGTTTCTTCCACCGTCCCGCTCGTCGGCAGGACATCAATATGTCCATAAGTCCCGCTCTCGAACCGAAGATCAATTGCATGCCACGACGAAAGGCCTGCGCTTTTTATCGACCGCACACTGGATTCTGAAACCTCGCCTGCGATGTGCCGCAAAGTGTCCACTGCATGGACCGTGGTTGTCCAAATAAAGTCGGACTCACTTCGCATGTGCCGGGTCATAGTACAACGCACATAACGCAGCGCTCCTGATGATCGGGTCCAATCTACGGCACGTTTCAGGAATGGCATAAAACGCCGGTTTACGGAAACCATGTTTCTTGTGCGTGTTGTTTTTACGGTATCAAGCAAAGAAGCGACTTCATCCAGAGATGTCCCAAGAGGTTTTTCCACCACACAAGCAATACCTGTCCGCAAAAGCATGGCTCCCACTTCAGCGATATTCTCCGGTGGTACAACTGCGATGCAGCCATCAAGCTTTACCTGGCGAAGCATTTCATTGGCAGAACTGTAGGCACTCTTAAACCCATATTTGCTGCAAAAATTCTGCGCCCGGCACAACTGTACGTCGCACGCCGCCGTCAATTCGATGTGATCCGGGTGTGTTGCCAAATAACGCGCAAGCGGGACCGCGTGCCCGGTTTCTGCATGCTCTCCGCAGCCGATAAGTCCAAGTCGAATCATGATTTGCTGTTGGAAGCGATAGCCAAATTGTGTTCGTTTGCCTGAACTTGTGCCCTATCACCGCGGATGAGTCCAAGTGACAGCCCGACTCCAATAGTGAGCAGGGCAAACCACAAAACAGTGAATTTCTTGTCAGGCGGAGCGGTGAGTAACAAGCTGAGACTCAAAATCCCTATGAAAAAAATAGTCCGGCTGAGAAACCGGAATACGGGAACAGTAAAGTCCGGCGAATCCTTTAGCTCACTTTTGATATCCACAGGCGTATTTAGATTTTTGAATAACTGTGCACGGCCTGGCGTATCTCCGCGATCGAACAACGCGCTCACGAAAAAGATCCCGAAAGATGCAGGAATAATGATTTCTACTTGCTGGATCAACGACCAGTTATACACAAAGGCTCCCAGCATCCCGAGAATCAATCCAGTTGCGAATGAGGCCAGGCCGGACCATGGCGGCGTGCGGCGCACAACCAAACCGAGCAATGCAGGAGGGCCATAAGCAAGTGAGATGAGCGTGTTGAATTTCAACATCACTCCGAAGACGCTTTGTCCGCTCAAAGCCATTACGATGGCGATTGCCGTTGTCACTCCGCCTAACAGAAAAGTTGTGATCCAACCCACGCGTAACAATTCCTGGTCGCCGGCATTTTTACGGAACAGCACTTGATACACATCTTTCGTAAGAATGGCCGCTTTCAGGTTGAACATGCCTGAGAGAGTTGCCATTGTGGCGCTAAACATCGCGGCCAGCATGACGCCGATCAGCCCGTGCGGGAGAAGCGTAAGACTCGCAACTGCGTAAGAGGCTTCACTGGGATTCGCCAAAGAGGGCCACACAGCATGCAGATCGGGATAGATGATCCGCATTACCATTGGCGGAATGAACCATAAGAATGCGCCGAGTGCGAATAGTCCGCAGCAGAGCAATGCCACTTTGCGCGCGGAGCGCTCATCATCCACGCTGAAATAGCGCTGTGCCATTGCACTGGTGTTGTAGCCAAATGAAACCATGATGGTCCACGACACCAGGTAAACCCAACCGAACTCTCCCGAGAAATGGATAGTTTTCATCTCGAGCGGGAGAGAATGAATAAAAGCCGCGACGCCTCCGACGCGTGCCAGCGAAGTGATGACAAGAACCAAACAAAATGGCATCAAGATTGACGCTTGTAGAAAATCTGTAACGACTACTGCCCAGAGTCCACCGATCATGCAATAAAAAATTATGAGAGAGCCTGCAATCAGGATGGTCCACGCCACCGGAAGTCCACACGCAGACGACACAAAGACGCTGAGTCCGTAAAGCATGCTGGCGCTCATGAATAACTGAAACAGGATGGTGGACCAGGAAAAAGTTTGGTGAGTAACGAAGTTGAAGCGCGCGGATAAATACTCCATCACAGTGGTGATCCGGCTGCGCCGCCATCGATCAGCGAAAACAAAATAGCCAAGCAAAAAACTTAAAGCGTTGCCGATATATAAGCCGGTCGCCGCAAATCCAGCGCGATACGCAACTCCAGCTGCGCCGGTGAAAGTCCACGCGCTGAATCCGGACATGAAACAACTGAGACCGGCGACCAGCCAGGGGATGCGGCTTCCTCCACGAAAATACTCCGAGGCGCCGCGATTAAAGCGCATAACATAGATCCCAACCACGACCATGAGCAGGCCATAAAGACCTATTACTATGTAGTCGGTGAGATTGGCGTGGGTGATTTCCATAACGGCGACCCCTTTTTATACTTTGTTTTCATCAAAAAGAGAAGCTAATAGATAATAAAAGAAAGAAAATGTTGCCAAAGCAATGTTAAACTGGCGACGCATGTCGCGCCCTACCGTCATTGTCTGTGCCGGCCACGAGTTGTTTCGCTCTTTCTTTTCTCCCTCACAGCAACGGCGGCTGACCCGTCTTTT